>CALAQW010000001.1 GCA_937888955.1 uncultured Alphaproteobacteria bacterium
AACGGATACCGGCGGATATTCAGGCCGCGATCGCGTTATGCCGACTGCTGTCCGAGTATGAGTTGCTGGTCTCGCGGCGCGCGGATGTGGCGCTCAATAATGGTGAAAAGCTTGCGCTTGAGGGCTTTCAGATGGTCGACGAGGACCGGCTGCGCAGTCTGCGCGACGAAAAATTCCTCGAACTGCGCCACAAGGGCGTTCTGCCGCTGATTTATACCCATCTGGCGTCCGCCACCAACTGGCGGCATCTGGTCAATCGCCTGCCAACCGGCGAACGGACCCTGAACTGAAGCCGACGCAATTTGCAACCTCCAGCGAATTTTCTGCAGCGTTTCGCGAAACCCGGTGACGGAATTTTCAGGCCCGTCCGTTCTACCTCTATCGCACCATTCGACCTGCCCACCGGCAGGTTATGAGAATGGTGCCCACTCAGATGCCGCAACGGAGCGGCAATTCAGGAGGAACGGCAAAATGGCACGGCAAAATCTTACCCGGCGGACCCCGGCAGGCGCACGCCCCCCGCAATCGCTCAAATGGGCCGGCGGAACGGCGATCGCGGCGATTTCCCTGCTGCTTGTATCCGCAACCGCCTCTGCAAGCCCCGACAGCAAGCCACATCATCGCGGCGACGGCAAATTTGCCGAAAAGATCTTTGAAAAACTCGATACCGACAAGGATGGCAGCCTCAGCCGCGAGGAGGTCACAAACGCCCGTGAGGCACGCATGCAGGGAATCGACAAGGACAAGGACGGTTTTATATCGGCTGACGAATTGACCGCCCACAGGGCGGAACGATATGCCGAACGTCAAGAACGCCATCATGAGCGCTTTGCCAAGCATTTCGACAAGGATGGCGACGGTCGCGTATCGGTCGAGGAAATGAAGGCCTATCAATCGGGTCGTTTCGCACGTGCAGACAGCAATAACGATGGTAAAGTAAGCCGCGAGGAATGGCAGGCCGCGCGGAAACATCACCATCGGATGAAACATGGCGACACGCATTACCCTGACAAAGATTGATCACCGGCAAACCGTGCACGCATGGCCCAGTCCCTGCCGGTCAAATCGACGTTTCCGCCAGCACAGCACTCCGGTGCGGTGCTGGTGGACAGCGTCGGGCTGCGCGTGATTGACAGGTCATCCATCGCGCAGAGCGACCGGCGGGGAGGCAGCGATACCACCGACCGGACCGGCAATGCGGCCAGTGACGATGAGCTGCTCGCGCGGCTGGCAGGCGGGGAGCAGTCAGTTTGCAGTTTGCTGGTCGAACGGCATCTGACGCGGGTGCTTGGTCTGGCGACACGCATTCTGGGGGATCAGGCGGAAGCGGAGGATGTCGCCCAGGAGGCTTTTCTCAGATTATGGCGTCATGCGCAGGCCTGGCAGCCCGGTCGCGCAAAGCTGTCAACCTGGCTGCACCGGGTGACGGTCAATCTGTGCATTGACAGAAAGCGGAAGAAAACCGCCATTGCACTGGACAGCATTCCTGAACCGCCGTCCCGGGCACCCGGTGCCACAAGCCTGATCGCACAGCGGCAAACGGCAAAGCGGGTACAGGCCGCGATCAGCGAACTGCCTGAACGGCAACGCATCGCCATCCTGCTTTGCCATTACGAAGGATATAGCAACAGCGACACGGCCGATATGCTGGACACGACTGTCGAAGCGGTGCGGTCGAATCCCTGCGCC
>CALAQW010000002.1 GCA_937888955.1 uncultured Alphaproteobacteria bacterium
TCACGCGGCTGGTTTCCTCCGCCAAACAAAGAACAGGTGCGCGCGGACCGCGCACCTGCCCTGATGACTGTTCGCCTGCCCTGCTGATTATTCGTCGATCGGCTGCGCTTGCAGCTTCTCGGCCTCGTCCGGGTTCATCGGATCGATTTTGCCGACGCCCGGAATGGGACGGCCCGACTGCACCTGCTTCTTCACGATCCGCCAATATTGCGGCGGCCGGTTCTGATCGTAACGACGGCGCGGCGTCATCGCATAGTGGAAGGCGGAAAGCGCGGGGTCCTTTTCCTCCGCAACCAGTGTATCGAGCACAAACACATTGCAGGCATTCAACGGCACGGTGACCGAGCCGGTATGGAAACGGAAACCATTGGGCGAGGTGTTATGCACACAGACCGTTCCCGATTTCCGCGCAAGCCGCAGATGCCGGCGCTCCAGCGCACGCAGCGCATCGTCATCCATCGGGAAGTCCTTGATATCGAAAGGCAGCCCCTGTTCCGCGGCGGGCGGAGAGGCTGTTTCATCAGCCGCCCCGTCCTGGGCTGCCTGCACGCTATGGGATTGAATACCCAGTGCGATGATAATTCCGATCGCGGCCAACCGGCATCGATAAGCCATGTCATCACCTCATTTCTTGCCTGATGCGCAACCAGCCTTTCGCAGCATTGCGGCAATTATGTGTCGCCGCCCAATGCGCGGAAAATACGCGATATGAGGTCTCCCCCCTCGGCCCTGCCGTCGGGAAAGGCGGTCGATGGCATCGGCGCCAGCGCTTCGGACATGAAATGTTGCCAGGTGAGCGCCGGTAATCCGCCCCCCGTTACCCGTCGCATCGGCCGCCCATCGTCATTGCCGAACCAGATCCCCGTCACAAGCTGCGGCGTATAACCGATAAACCAGGCGTCGCGGAAATCCTGACTTGTGCCGGTCTTGCCGGCCGCTAAACGCCCAGGCAAACGGGCGGCTTTCCCGGTGCCCGACTGCAAGGCCGTCATCAGCATACGGTTCATCGCATCCAAATCGTGCCGCGCGATCACCTGCCCGCCGCCCGCGCCGTGGCGCTGATAAAGCACCCGGCCCGCAGCAGTTTTGACCTCGCGGATGCCATGCGGCAATACCGCCCTGCCGCCATTGGCGAAAGGCGCATAGGCTGTAGTCAATTCAAGCAAACCAACCTCGGACGCGCCAAGCGCAAGCGCGGGCGTTGGCTGCAGATCCGATAAAATACCAAGCCGATGCGCGGTGTCGATCACCCTGTGCCGCCCGGCCTTCTCCGACACCTTGACAGCAACCGTATTGATAGAATCGCGCAACGCGACTTCGAGGCTGACCTCGCCTGCGAACTTGCCGGAGAAATTTCTCGGCTGCCAGTCACCAAAGATCAGCGGCGAATCGCGCATCATCGTATCAGGGGTCATGCCCCGCTCGAGCGCGGTCAGATAAACGAACGGCTTGAAGGCGGAGCCGGGCTGCCGGCGGGCCTGGGTCGCGCGATTGAACTGGCTTTTCGCGTAAGAGCGGCCGCCAACCATTGCCCGCACAGCGCCATCGGGCGCCAGCACAACCATCGCCCCCTGCCCGACGCGCGCGGCCGTGCCCGCTTTCGCGAAAGCAGCCGCCATTTTTTCTTCCGCGAGTAGCTGCAACCGGGGATCGAGCGTGGTTTCGACAATATCTGGCGTTGGCCCGAGC
>CALAQW010000003.1 GCA_937888955.1 uncultured Alphaproteobacteria bacterium
CCATGCTGTATGATGATTATAACCGCCCTACGGATGTAACGAGCCCCGCCGGTGTCGTCGAGAAGATCGACTATGATCAGGGCGGATTGAAAATCAGCCGCACAGCTGCTTTCGGCACAGCCGATGCCCAGACTGTGATCAGCTATATGACGCCAAGGGGGCGCACGCATCAAACGGTCGACCCGAACGGTCTGACAACCACTTTCGGCTATGACCCGCTTGGACAATTGCTGACCGTTGCAACAAGCCCCGATACGCGCGCGAGTAGCTATAGTTACGATTCCCTGGGCAGACATCTGACCGCTACAACGACGGACTCCGGTGAAACAAGCTGGGCCTATGATACAAATGGCAGGCTGTCCACGATCACAGACGCCGCCGGGTATGAGGTCGCCTATTCAGGCTATGATGCGCTTAACCGGTTGACGCGTCAGGTGTTGACCGCCGGGGCCAACATATCCACGATCGACTATGCCTATGATAACCCGTCAATTCCCAACGGGTTGGGCAATCAAAGCGAAATCACGATAAGCCAGCCGACACTCGCAACGGCAAATTATACGTATCTCAGCTATTCAGCTTACGGACAGGTAACTGCCGGAAACACGAATCTGGCTGGTGAGGTTTATCATTACGGGTCGGAATATGATCCGGTTGGCCGGGTTACCCTGGCAACATATCCGAGCGGGGCGGCAATTTCGTCAAGCTATCTGACCGTGGATAATCTTGGCACTGTTTCCTATCAGCCATCGCAGGGCGAGGCCGCGCAGGAATATGTCGAATATTCCAATTACACAGCGCTCGGTAAGCCGGAAAATACCGAACTGGCCATTCCCTCGATCACGATAGCGGAAAGCTTTTACCCGGTTGGCCCTTCTTATCCCCTGTTGAAGACGGCAACGGTCACCGGTGCGCAATCAAGTGTGCTTGGCGCGCATAGCTACCAATGGAACAAGCTGAACGCGTTGACCTCTGTTAGCGATACAAAAACACCGGCCAACAGCGAAACCTACGGCTACGACAACCAGCCGCTCAATGCGGATATGGGCTTCCTGACCAATGCGCAAGGCCCATATGGCACGCGCGCCTACAGCTATGATCAGATCGGCAATATGACCGAGATGGCCGGGCTCAGCTATAGCTATGAAACCAATTCCGACCGTCTGACATCGACGTCTGATGGTGAAAGCTTCACCTATCTCGATAATGGCAATCTGCAGCAGCGCAGTAACACGGATGGCACAACGACCTTTGGTTATGACGCCGTGGGCCAACTTTTGCAGATCAATGTCGCACCTGCCTCGGGTGCTGCGCAGTCGGCGGCATATGCGTATGATCATGCCGGGCGCCTGATGTACGAGAAAAGGTTGGGTGCGGCGGGAGGTACCTATTGGGTCTCGCAATTCTTTGAAGTAACCGACCTTGGCAATGGCAGTTTTCAGCATACAGCTTACGTGCCAGGTGCATTTGGTCCGGTTGCGGCAATTACCGGATCAGGGCGGGGCAATAGCTGGTCGCCCACAGCCGATGCCGGTACGTCCGAACACAAGAAGGCAGGAATTGGGCTTCCCGGTGGAACGGGGCGTATGGACGGCGGCACTGCGTCGCACTCGCTGGCCTCTGTCGGGTGGCTCGGTATCCTGTTCGTTGGTCTGGCGTTTCTGGGAATGCATTTTTCCAGACGGTATTCGGGCTGGCGGCGGCGTCTGTTTGCGGCAATAACGCCCTTTATCGCGGCAAGTTTCTTCCTGCATTCGACGGTCCCCGCTTTTGCGGCCCTGACACCGGGCGCCAATGGCGCGGGCGTTCCAACGACCGGCACGGTTTTCTTCGTGCCCAACCGCCTGAACAGTACGGTGCTTGTGGCGGATGAAACGGGGCAGACGAGCGCGGCTGTCGCATATCTGCCTTATGGTGCGATAGATCAGGCGCATAGTTCCGGTACCGATAATTTCCGGCCGAAGTTTTTAGCCCAGGAATGGGATGCACAATCAGGCCTGTACCGGCTTGGTGCGCGATTCTACGATCCGGCGCTTGGACGTTTTCTGACGCCCGATCCCGCGCGCCAGTATAAAAGCCCGTATATCTATTCCGGCAATAATCCGGTCACTTATGTCGATCCAAGCGGTGAATTTGCCTTCATTGCCGCGATCGTTATCGGTGCGGTCGTCGGTGCCTATTTCGGCGGTGCGGCGCTCAACCACGACTATAATCCGCTGCATTGGAACTGGAGCTCTGGCAAGACATATGCCGGGCTTCTGGCGGGCGGCGCGATCGGTTCGGTCGGTGCGGCGGCCGGCGGGCTTGCGGTTGAGGCAGGCGTTGCGGTCGGCGCGGCCGGCGGGTTGGCAGCCGAGGCGGCAGGTGTTGCCATCGGTATTGCCGGGCAGGCCGTGGTCGGTGCAGGCGAAAATGCTGCCTTTACCGCGCTTGGCGGTGGCAGCAGCAAGGAAATTCTGGAATCTGCCGGTCAGGGGGCTTTGTTCGGTGCGGTCTTCGAGGCCGGCGGGCAGGCAGTCGGCGCGGCCGCCGCGCGTTTTGCCCGCGGCGAAGGCCAGATAGCCGAGGAGGAGGCGCTCGGCGCGCGCCGTCAACTGGCAGAGAATAGCGGCGAGGAAAGTGGCGAAATTTGTCAACTGAGCTTCCCCGCAGATGTGCCTGTTCTGCTGGCGGACGGGCAGGCAATACCGATCGGCGAGGTGAAGGTTGGCGATCAGGTGCTGGCGCGTGATCTGCGGGCATCTGAAGAATCCGTGTTTCAGGTGACCGAAACCTTTAGCCGCATGACCAGCGAATTCATCGAGCTGGTACTTGAAAGCGGCGAACATCTGACGGTAACCCCAACCCATCCATTCCGATTGTATGAACGCGGCTGGGTGGAAGCGAAGGATCTTGGCGAAGGTTCCGTCATTCATGCGCGCGGCGAGCAGCCGGTTCAGGTCACAAGCGCAAAGCCGGTCACAACGGAAAATCCAGTTCCGGTGCATAATTTTGAAGTCGCCGGCGTGCATAATTATTTCGCCGGCAAGGATGCATTGCTTGTCCATAACGGCAATGGCGGTGCGAAAAAGAAGCAGCGTGTCTGTACGGCGTCAATTGATTCTGCGACTGGTATCGTAACGGAAACCTGGAACAGGTCGGAGCTTAAGCGGCGCTACCCCAAGACGTCAGACCGGCAGGCGCTTGAACGCGATATTCGCGCCAAGCATAGAAATGCCAATAAGTTCATGAAGCAGCATGGGATCAAGGCTGAAACCCGCGCAGCTAAGAAGGTTCGGACGCGCAGTAAGGAATGGGTTCGGTGGAAATGGAAGCAGAAGGGATTGCCCGGCTCGCCGCCATCGTCAATCCGTGCAGCGCTGAAAATCATTCGCTCGCACCCTTTCAATCAGGATGTCGACGAATATCTGACGCGTGTTCAGGGGGGCTTGACCGTGTTCGAGGGATATCCCGATAATCAGGGGCCGCTTAACTCCTTTGTCAATCAAACATCCGGTGCGGCAATGGGGGCGTTGTCACGTTCCGGACCCTCGCAACCCATAACCCGCTTTACGGTGAAATTCGTTGATAAGTTGTGACAAGTGATCTGAACTACGCCCTGTTCGGCGCGGCTGCCGATGGCGATATCAACAGCCTTCGCGAGCTTATCGCCGCCGGTGCTGATCCGCGCACAGAAGAAGATGAGGCGCTGTGTATTGCGGCCCAGGAAGGGCAGCTCGATGCGGTCAAGTTTCTGTTGTCGCTTGGTGCGGATATTTCCGCACAGGAGAATGCCGCCGTGCGTCTGGCGGCCGAGCAGGGGCATCTAAGTGTTGTCCGGTATCTTGTAAAACAAGGGGCGGATCCGCGGGCGAAAGGGGATTATGCGTTGGGTATGGCGGCCCAGAACGGGCATCTTGAGGTGCTTGATTATTTGCACAAGCAGGGGGCGGATCTGACGCAGCGCGAACATACGCTGGCTACCGTTGCAGCCAGCCACGGACAGACGGAAATCCTGAAATATTTGCGGGCGCATGGTGTGCGCATGAACGCAGAAGAAGGGGGTGGCCTTCTGACCGCCGCGCGTGAGGGCTATCTGGACACGGTGGCTTTTCTGCTGGATGCGGGGGTCGATGCACGCTCGCGAAATAGTGGTGCGTTAGCGTTTGCCGCATTGAATGGCCATCTGAAGATTGCTCAAATGCTGCTCGCCGCGGGGGCAGATCCGTCCGACAATGGCAGCGCTGCGATCAAGATTGCCGAAGAGCGGGGGCATCGCCGCATTGTCAAACTGTTGAAAGCGGCAATCGCGCAACCGTCATGATGGTGCGTGTCAATGTTGCTGACGCGGCAATTGTTAGCGAGTCGTTATATTCCTTTCATATTTGACAAATCTTTCAGCATGGCCTGCCATTCCGCATCCATGGCATCTGTCCAGCGCGCGCCCAGTGTGGCCTGGCAGCATTGCTTTATGGCGACGAAGAAGTCATCGAAATCATGTTCGGGCACGCCATAACCATGATGCACATAGCGTGATGATGATACAAAGTTCGTCACCAGCGTTCGGTCGCCAATATAGTCCATGATGCATTCCAGCGCATATTGCAGCATGGAACCGCGTACGCCGCCATCGGTGTCGAGCGCGAATAGCGGTTCAAGTTCAGGGTGCGCATCAAATAGAATCGCGTAAACCGGTTCGGTCAGATCGCCTTGCGCCTCGCTGACCAATTCAAGCGATTCAAGGATATTTTCTCCTTGTACGGACATAATTGTCATTCCTGACCCCTCTTTTGGCGGTCGCAATGCCGCGCTGAATCACTTCGGGCCTGCCCGGCCTGTCCCCATGCTTCAAGGTCAATATATCAAAAAAGGCGGCCTTGCCGACGCGGCATCATGCCTCACTTTCCGGGCCTGCGTGATTATCGTCGGCTGCGAGTATGGTGCGGGTTAGTCGGCGGGTGTGAGGATTGCGACAGCAAAAAAATCATGTGGGTCGGTGATGAAGTCGGTGACTTCCCAGCCGGCCTGTGCAGCGAGGCTGGTAAAGCCCTTTTCAGTATATTTATGGCTGTTTTCAGTGTGAATGGATTCACCCGCCTGAAAAGCATATTGATCCCCGGCAATCGTCACGGTTTGATCGCGCTGGCTGACCAGGTGCATTTCTATTCGTGATTGCGCACTGTTCCAGCGGGCTTCATGGTCAAAGCCTGACAGGTCGAAATCCGCCGCCAGCTCACGATTGATGCGGCGCAAAATATTGCGATTGAATGCGGCTGTTATCCCTTGTGCATCGTCATAGGCGGCGATCAGGGTTTCGGTATCCTTCACAAGGTCGATGCCGATGATGAAATGTTCCACGGTCTGCCAGTCGCGAACCTGCCGCAACAGCACCATTGCCTCGGCTGGCAGGAAATTGCCGATGGTCGAGCCGGGGAAGAAGGCGGCTTTGGGCATCGTGTGAAAAGGCGCGGGAAGCGAGAGCGGGCGGGTGAAATCCGCAACAACCGGCGCGATCTCCAGCGCGGGATAGCGTTTTCGCAGGTCCCGCGCCACGCTATGCAGGAACTGTTCTGAAATATCGATTGGCAGATAAGCGGCGAGATGTGGCGCCGCCTCGATCAGTGTGCGGGTCTTGCGTGATGCGCCGCTACCCAGCTCGACCAGTGCGCCGCCCGCTGGAAGATAGCGTGCCAGCGCGTCAGCAGCCTGTGACAGGATCGCAAGTTCCGTACGGGTCGGGTAATATTCGGACAGTTGGGTGATTTCCTCGAACAAGGCACTGCCGGTTTCGTCATAAAACCATTTCGGTTCCAGGGTCTTGGGGCGGGCGGCAAGGCCGCGTCTTACGCCACGCAGCAGCTCAATATCGTCTTTATGCGTTGTGTCTTCTGCCATTCGTTCTCTTCAATCGTCTTGCGCGAGCCGCAGCCCCATCATCTGCCAGCGCTGATGCGGGTAAAAGAAATTGCGATAGCTTGCGCGCATCTGTGCCGCCGGTGTGACGCAGGAGCCGCCGCGCAGCACGAGCTGGTTGACCATGAACTTACCGTTATACTCACCGATCGCGCCTGCGGGCGGGCGGTAACCGGGATAGGCGGCATAGGGGCTTTGCGTCCATTCCCAGACATCGCCCCAAAATCCGCCGCCCGGTAGCGGCCGCAATGCGCCAGCCTCCAGAAAGTTGCCTGAAATATTGCTGTCCCGCGCTGCCGCTTCCCATTCCGCTTCTGTCGGTAGTCTGGCGCCGGCCCAGCGGGCGAACGCATCCGCCTCGTAATAGCTGACATGCACAACCGGTGCATCGAGGTTGAGCGGCTGCGGTCCGCGCAGGCCATAGCTCCACCATTCATCATCCTGCCGCCACCAGTAAAGCGGGTGGTCCCAGCCCTCATTTTGCCGGCTGGCCCAACCATCCATTAGCCACAATGTCGGTGTGTCATACCCACCATCCGCAATGAACGCGATCCATTCGCGATTGCTGACCGGTCGGTTGGCAAGTTTGTAAGGGGCGAGAAGTACGGAGTGGCGCGGCCCTTCGCAGTCAAAGGCAAAGCCGTCGCCTGTCTCGCCGATTTCGGTGACCCCGCCGGGATAGCGGGTGTAGTGCAGCGGTGTTTCCCTGCCCAGTGGCATCGGCGCAGGGTCGCGATAGGTCGGCAGCAGCGGGTTGTAGGAAAAACCATGCAGCAGATCGGTCAGCAGCAATTCCTGATGCTGCATTTCATGATGGCAGCCAAGTGTAATGAGATTGTGAATTTCCTCTTGGTCCCCGTGCGGCTGCGCAAGTAGCTGCATCACCGCGTCATCGATATGGTCACGATAATCGCGCACAGCCGCAATGCCGGGGCGTGAAATCAGCCCGCGCTTGTCACGTGCATGACGTGGCCCCGCCTGCACATAATAAGAGTTGAACAGGAACGCAAACCGATCGTCAGGTGAACTGTAATCCGCCTCAAACCGCCGCAGGATGAATTCTTCAAAGAACCAGCTTGTATGCGCGAGATGCCATTTCGCGGGGCTGGCGTCCTCCATTGATTGCAGCATCATATCTTCGGGAAGTAACGCTTCGGTCAAAGCGCCGGTTTGCCTGCGGACCGACTGGTATAAATCTGTTACTTCATTGGGTGTACGCAACGCGCGAACTGAGTGTTCGGTCACAGGGGGCTCTCTTCAATACTGACTTTGTCGGGGTAGAAGGAGATGAAGCCTGCCAGAATGTCGGCGTGGGGCAGCGGCGTGGCATAGCTCCACGCGATATCGCGCAGGATGGGCGCGCCATTGTCATCGACAAGGTCGAAGTAAACCGCATCCCCTTTCAGCGGGCAGTGGGTTGTCTGTTCCTTCTGCCGCAGCATTGCGGTTACATCTTCACGGGGAATGTAAACCGCCGGATCGTAAAGGTCGCGCCCCACTTCAAGCAGCCGCAAGGCACGCGCGCTGTCCGCGAGGACGGCCCCGTCACGATATATCCGTATACGCCTTGCGATGGGTTTGACGCGCATGAAATGGCGCGGCTCGGCCGGGTTGTGAATTGCGCCAGAGACAAATGCGCCCGATTGCGGATGCGCCGCACCTTGTCGATTATCCGTGGCCATAACGAAGCGCCGTTATTGGTGTGCTGGTTGAAAGATGCGGGCGACAAGTGCAGCTGGTTGATATGAACATATTCTGCCTGCGCCCCATTTTTGCCCGCTTATTCGATAGCCGTTCAGTTGGTTTCTATTTGGGACGAACGCAGTCGATTGCAAGCATGCCCCAAGCCTCAATGTATCAGCATAATATGAAGTGCGCGTCAGGCAAACCTGCAATGGTGGCTGCTTGTCCGTGGCGCAAAACACATTGGCACGGCCGATTCTATCGCGAAATTGTTACATGCGAATTGCCGGCCGGATACGCGTAAACGTCGCCGGACGGCATGATTGGTGAAGTCGTATCAAAGCTTTGGAAGCACGTCGGCTGTAAATCGCAGGAAGCTGTCATTGCTCATCGGCGCGACCATCAGATAGTTCATCGGCATTTCGACTTCCAGCTGCTTCAGCTTGTCGACAACTTCCGGCGCAGTGCCGACGATAGCGACATCGTTGAGATAGCGTTCAACCGGATCAACCTGCGTCGCAAGCGCGGCTTCCGCTCCACCCTTGATGAGATGCGCTGTCTTGTCCGCATTGGCATAGGCCCCGACGGTCCAGCCCGAACTGGCGCGGGCGACCTTTTCGGCCTCCTCGCGGGTCTCGCCGACCGAGATATAGCGCACGACAGGAATATCCCGGTCGCCCACCTCATGCCCGTTGGCTTCCATCACCTCCTGATAGATGGCGTGCTTTTTCATGCATTCCTCGTTCGAGGCATGCGGGCCCATCATGATGGTATAGCCCTCAGCCCCCGCCTTGCGGATGGAATCGCGTGAATCCGCGGCAAGATATACCGGTGGATGCGGGGTTTGATATGGTGGTGGCAGCACCATGACATCGTCGTAATCGAAATATTTGCCGTGATGACTGAAGCGTTCGTTAGCCCAGGCTTTCTGTACGATATCTGCGGCCTCGCGGAACCGGTCATACACATCGTCTGCCGTAACGCCGAACAGTTTGAATTCGACCGGATCAAACCCCCGCCCCGATCCCCAGTTCAGCCGTCCGCCTGAAAAGATATCGAGCATATTGAGCTCTTCGGCCAATCGCAGCGGATGGTAATAGGCATTCAGGGTCACCGCCGTACCGATCCGCAGCCTCTTTGTGCGCCCGGCGATATGGGTGCCCATCAAGGTGACCGAAGGGCAGACGCTGTAATCGGTAAAATGATGTTCGGCCAGCCAGATGCAATCAAATGCGCTGTCTTCCATCCGGTCGACGCGATCCATCGCCCGATCATAAACTGTCGCGACCGGCACACGGCCGGTCCACGAGAAAAACTGTAACAAGCCAACTTTCATCGTTTTCTCCCCGTCATTCTTATTGCCGACAGGTTACACGCTGAACCGAGGCAGCGCACGGAGATATTGTCGCAGCTCGGGCGCGCGAAACCTGTGCTGTTTGCCCGGGCTTCGGGCAGATGGTCACAGAAACGCCGCGACTTGCCCCTAAAATGCCCAGATATGGAACTTGCTTTGCCATGAAGTGTTTCTAGATGACTCGATACCCCGAGAGCGGGAGTAAAAGCATCTGAAAGGAGCACACAATGAGCAAGACGTTGCAGAAGGCATCAACAGGACCGTTTCGTCGCTTTGCCACCGCAGGCGCCGCCGCGGTGATGCTTGGCGCTGTTGGCGTCACGCCGGCCATCGCAGAATCTGCCATGGATCCCTCACCGCGGCACAGCTATGACGACCGGGCCGACTTTGAGGCTTGGCTCGATGAGCGGCGGGAAAATCTGAACCGGGCCTGGGAAGATGTGAAGGAAGGCAGCGGCGAACTCAGCGATGAGGCCGCCAAGAATTGGGATGAGCTGACCGACAGGTTGGATGACATCCGTGAGAATGTTGCTGATTCCACCAAGGAAGGCTGGGAAACCACGAAGCAGGAAGCGACCGAGCTTGTCAATGAGATGGAGCAGATGGTCGACGAACGCCGTAACGAAAAAATGTAACACCCAAAATTTCGGCGGACCGGAGCCACAAAAAGGCAGCCGGTCCGCCGGCTTCCATTGGCAATATCATTCCGCGCATCGCCGAGCCTAAGACCTTTCAAACCTCAACAGGGCTGACTTATAGACGTGGACGCCATAGGCGCAGGTCAAGATCAGCAGACTGCATTCCGCAGCTTGTGTCATGCCCGGCTCACTTTGTTCGCATCAGCGTTGAGAGATGTGCGTTCCGCCGACACAGGAATGCGCGCAGTAGCGACGGGTAATCGTCGCCAACCGCAGTCTTGATGGAGCCTCTGTTGGCCAGTGCTTGCCGCCAGATGTTGACCCTGGGAAGCTCGGTTAGGATGCCGAAGGCGCCGATCTCTTCAAACACGTCGAAATACCGGAAGACCGGGCCGAACACGACGTCGACGAGACTGAACCTGTCGCCGGCGAAGTAAGGTCCTGTTTCAAGTTCTGCTTCCAGCCGCTTGAACTTCTCACGCAGGACCGCGATTTTGGCGTTGAAACCGCTGCTGTCGGATGCCGAATAAAAGCCCGCGATGTCGTTGAGGACGGTTGAGCCGAACTCCATCCAGGCCCTGTGGCGTGCACGTTCCAGCGCGTCACGCGGATGCAGCGGATTAGGCTGCGTCTCCTCGAGATATTCGAGGATCGCTACAGATTCGAAGATCGGCACCTTTCCCTCAAGTAACACCGGCGTCTTGCCTAGCGGCGAGACGGCGAGAAACCAGTCAGGCTTGTTCGCGAGGTCAATGTAAGTCCGCTCAAACCTGACCTCTTTCTCCGCAAGCGAGATCGCCGCGCGCTGAACGTAAGGGCAAAGCGTGTGACTGATCAGATGTAGGCTCATGATGTCTCTCCTCAGACGTACAGCAGTTCCCCGCCCACGATCCGTGTGGGCAGGAACATCAGGCGGGCACCCGCCGGTACCGGGCCGTCGAGCCTTTGACCGTTGGTCATCTCGAACCGCGCGCCGTGCCATGGGCAGACGAACGCTCCGCCCTTGCACTCCGTCTGTGCCACGCGGTGAAGACACAGTTTTGCTGCGGCGCGGATCCGGGCATATACGTGCCAGGCCCGGACCTCGCGGCTGAAGAACGGCAAGATCCGCGCCTCTCCTTCCAGTGGTACGTCGCCGGTCTTGCAGATGGGATATTTCATGATTGCGCCGTTCCTTTCGCGGTTTGTCCAATCCTGCCAGGCGTGATCGAGGGGCTGAGCGCGAACCGGCCGTCGCCCAGAAGCCCTTGCACGAAGGCAAGCAACGTCAGGTAGGCCGGATACTCCCAGCCGCCGTTCTCGTATCCGAACATCCAGCCATTGCCGGAATGAGCCCAGGTCGCGCCGGCAAGAATGGGCACGGTCGCCAATGCGACCCACCGCGTCTGGACACCGAGGATCAAAAGGCCGCCGGCAACAAGCTCTGCCGCGAAGATCAGGTATGCGAGCCAGCCGGGTAGCCCGATCGAGACAAAGAACTGGGCTGTCCCGGCCAGCGTGAAGATGAAGAGCTTCAAGAGCAGGCTGTGGGCCAGGAACATGATCCCGAGCGCCACGCGGAGCAGGAAAGCGCCGGTAT
>CALAQW010000004.1 GCA_937888955.1 uncultured Alphaproteobacteria bacterium
TACCGCTGGCCTTGGCCTTTGACTGGAGTTCAGACGTGTGCTCTTCCGATCTAAGGCCAAGGCCAGCGGTATAGGGCCGCCGCCCGATGGCGATCAGCGCGACGTCGGCGGAAAGTTCTTCGGCCGCTCCGCCATCAGCGGGTTCAACCGTAATTTTCAAGCCCGATCCGGTCTTTTCGATGCCGGTCACCTTGGTCGACAGGCGGAAGCCGATCCCTTGCTTTTTGAGCGCGCGCTGGAATTCCTTGCGGACATCTGAATCAGCGCCCGGAACGATATGATCAAGGAATTCCACCACCGTAACCTCAGAGCCCAGCCGGGCCCATACCGACCCAAGCTCAAGGCCGATGACGCCGCCACCGACAACAAGCAACTGTTTTGGCACCTCGGGCAGGGACAAAGCGCCGGTCGAGCTGACGATGCGTTCCTCGTCAATCTCGATACCTGGTAATCCGGCTGGCTCCGAGCCTGTTGCAACCACGATATTGGCAGCCGTAAGTGTTGTATCGCCCCCCTCGTTCAAGGCGACCTGCACCGTGCCCGGCGCGGTGATTTTGGCGGTGCCCGAAATAGGGGTCACTTTGTTTTTCTTGAACAGAAATGCGATGCCCTTGGTCAATTCATCGACGGTTTTATCCTTGTGGCCCATCATCGCCGCAAGATCGAGCGATACGGATCCCGCCGCAATTCCCATTTCGGCAAGCGCGGGGATATGCGCATAAATCTCGGAACTATGCAGCAGGGCCTTGGATGGAATGCAGCCGACATTCAGGCAGGTGCCGCCCAGCGTATCGCTTTTTTCGACGCAGGCGACGTTCATCCCAAGCTGTGCTGCGCGGATGGCGCAAATATAGCCACCCGGTCCGCCGCCGATTACGATCAGGTCAAAACTGTCAGCCATATGCCGAATGTCTCCAAAAATAAGTGCTTTTACAGATCAAGCAGCAGACGCTGCGGATCTTCGAGGCAGTCCTTCATCCGGACAAGGAAAGTCACCGCTTCCTTGCCGTCAATGATGCGGTGATCATAGGACAGGGCAAGATACATCATGGGGCGAATTTCGATTTTGCCGTCAATCGCCATCGGGCGTTCCTGAATTTTATGCATGCCCAGGATGCCCGATTGCGGCGGGTTGAGGATTGGTGTCGACATCAGCGATCCGTACACACCGCCATTCGAAATGGTGAATGTCCCGCCTTGCAGATCATCAAGGCCTAGTTTCTTGTCACGGGCGCGGGCCCCCAGCTCATTGATGGTTTTTTCCAGCGCCGCAAAGCCCAGCCGGTCCGCATCGCGGACAACCGGCACCACAAGTCCCGTGTCGGTACCGACCGCGACGCCGATATTGTAGTAATTCTTGTAGACAAGCTCATCGCCGTCAATTTCCGCGTTCACAGCGGGGATTTCGCGTAGCGCCTGAATGGCGGCTTTCACGAAAAAGCTCATGAAGCCAAGCCGGACATCGTGCTTTTCCTCGAAATCCTTCTTGAAGCGGTTGCGCAGCGCCATCACTTCGGTCATGTCCACCTCGTTGAAGGTGGTCAGCATTGCCGCAGTGTTCTGCGCGTCTTTCAGCCGTTGCGCAATGGTCTTGCGCAGCCGTGTCATCCGCACACGTTCCTCCCGCTCGTCCTGGCCGGCAGGTGCTGTGGCGGGTGTTTTTGCCGCTGGTGCGGCGGCCGTGACGGAGGGCGCTTCCCGGGCAACTTTCTCAAGCTGTGACAGGACGTCCCCTTTGGTCAGGCGGCCATCCTTGCCGCTTGCCGGGATCACTGAAGGATCCAGGTCGTTTTCTGCAACCAGTTTACGCACCGATGGCGCCAATTGCGCGGCTGCGGCGGCAGGCGCGGGGGAAGGCGCGGGGGACGGCGCTGTCGCGGCGGCCGCCGGCTGCGAAGCCGGTGCAGAAGAGGGCGCGGATGCGGGGGCGGGTTTAGCCGCGGTCGGTGCCGCTGCACTTGGCTTCGTCGCGGCCGCCTTAGCCGTTTCGTCGATCACACCGAGCAGCGCGCCGACCTCGACAACGTCTTCAACCTGCGCGCTGAGTTCGGTCAGCACGCCTGCCACCGGCGAGGGTACTTCGAGTGTGACCTTGTCGGTCTCAAGCTCACAAATCGGTTCATCCATTGCGACCGCTTCCCCGGGTTGCTTGAACCACTGGGCGACGGTTGCCTCGGTGACGGACTCTCCCAAGGCAGGAACGCGAATTTCAGTCGACATCCAAATACCCCTTCAGCGATGCTATATGGATAATGCTTCTTCAAGGAACCTGTTCAGTTCCGCATTGTGACGTGATGCAAGCCCGGTTGCCGTGGATGCGGCCGCCGACCTGCCGATATAACGTGCCCGCGTATGTTGACCGCCGATTTTCGTCAGCGCCCACTCGATATGCGGATCCGCAAAACTCCAGGCCCCCATGTTACGCGGCTCTTCCTGACACCAGATGAAATCGGCATTCGGGAAACGCGCAAGTTCCTTGACTAGCGCTTTTGTCGGAAACGGATAAAGCTGTTCGATGCGCAGTATCTGAATTTTGTCAGCGCCAAGCTTTTCACGCTCGTCAAGCAGGTCGTAATAGACCTTGCCCGAACACAGAATAACGCGCCTGATGTCCTGGTCCTTGGCAAGCGGCAGGGTGATGCCGGGATTGGTCTCCGCCAGATCGAGCAAGACCCGATGAAATGAAGAACCAGGCGAAAAGTCGGACACATCCGACACCGCCTGCTTGTGGCGCAGCAACGATTTCGGCGTCATCAGGATAAGCGGCTTGCGGAACTTGCGGTGAAGCTGGCGCCGCAGAATATGGAAATAGTTCGCGGGGCTCGTGCAGTTCGCGACCTGAATATTATCTTCCGCGCATAACTGAAGATAGCGTTCGAGGCGCGCGGAAGAATGCTCGGGCCCCTGTCCCTCATAACCATGTGGCAGCAACATGACGAGCCCGCTCATCCGCAGCCATTTCGCTTCGCCGCCGGCGATAAACTGGTCGATGATGACTTGCGCGCCATTGGCAAAATCGCCGAATTGCGCTTCCCACAAGACAAGCGCATTCGGTTGGGCCAGGCTATAGCCATATTCGAAGCCAAGCACCGCCATCTCCGACAGCATGCTGTCAATGACCTCGAACTGGGCTTGCCGTTCATCGATATTGTTAAGCGGTTTGTAGCCGAATTCGGTTTCCTGATCGATCAGGGCGGCGTGCCGCTGGCTGAACGTGCCGCGTGTCGAATCCTGTCCGACAAGCCGCACCTTGTGACCTTCCAGCAATAAAGAGCCGAATGCCAGCGCTTCCGCGGTTGCCCAGTCAAAGCCCTTGCCGGTTTCAAACATCTGCTGTTTGGCTTTCAGCAACCGTTGAATGGTTCGATGTAACTTTAGATCGTCGGGATAATTTGTCAGTGCATGGCCGATTTTACGCAGAACTCGTTGCGCGACCGCCGTATCGCCACGGCGCACATCGCCGCGGGCAACGCCAAGACCGGTCCAGCTGCCTTCCAGCCAGTCAGCCTTGTTCGCCCGGTAACTGCTGGCCGCGCTGAACTGGTTCTCCAGTTCTGTATTCAGCTCGGCTTGCATCGCGGCATATTCTTCGTCCGAAATCGTTCCGTCGGCAATCAGTCGCTTGGAATAAATGTCGACCGTATGCGGATGATTGCGGATCAGCTTGTACATCAATGGCTGGGTGAATGAGGGCTCGTCGCCTTCATTGTGTCCGTGCCGCCGGTAGCAGAACATATCGATCACGACATCGGTATTGAATTTCTGCCGGAATTCAGTCGCGATCCGCGCAACATAGACCACCGCCTCGGGGTCATCGCCATTGACGTGGAAGATCGGCGCTTGCACCATTTTCGCAACGTCGGAGGGGTAGGGGGAAGAGCGGCTGTTATGCGGCGCTGTTGTAAAACCGATCTGGTTATTCACGATAAAGTGGATGGTGCCGCCTGTCCTGTGGCCTTTCAGCCCTGAAAGACCAAAACATTCCGCGACAATTCCCTGGCCTGCGAATGCGGCATCGCCATGCATCAGCAGTGGAATGACGGAAGTGCGATCATTGTCATAAAATTCCTGTTTGGCGCGCGCCTTGCCAAGAACGACAGGGTCAACGGCTTCAAGGTGCGACGGGTTGGCTGTCAGCGACAAATGCACGACATTGCCGTCGAATTCCCGGTCGGCCGAGGTGCCCAGATGATATTTGACATCGCCCGAACCCTGCACATCTTCGGGGGCTGCTGACCCACCCTGAAATTCGTTGAAGATCGCCTGATAGGGCTTGCCCATGATGCTGGCCAGCACATTCAATCGGCCACGATGCGGCATGCCGATCACGATTTCCTTCACGCCCAGCGCGCCGCCGCGTTTGATGATCTGCTCAAGTGCGGCGATAAGCGATTCACCGCCATCAAGGCCGAACCGTTTGGTGCCGGTATATTTTTTCGCCAGGAAAGTTTCAAAGGCATCCGCCTCGATCAGTTTTGTGAGGATGGCTTTCTTGCCTTCCAGCGTAAAACTGACTTCTTTATCGGGGCCTTCGATCCGTTCCTGAATCCAGGCTTTTTCCTCCGGGTCGGCGATATGCATGAATTCGACACCGATCGTGTCGCAATAGGTCTTTTCCACCACCTCGATGATTTGCCGCATCGTGGCGGTTTCCATTCCCAGCACATAGTCGATGAAGATCGGGCGGTCCATATCCGCCTCTTCAAAGCCATAGCTGGCCGGTTCCAGTTCCGGGTGATCTGTTGGCGGTACGATACCAAGCGGATCGAGCTTGGCTTTCAGATGGCCGCGAATCCGATAGGCCCGGATCAGCATGATCGCGCGAATTGAATCGAGTGTCGCCGCCCGGATTTCCTCTTCCGATGCGCCGCCGCTGCGCTCCGCGATCTTGGTCTTGATCGTCTTTTCGTAGGCGCCCCAGTTGCTGTCCAGTGCGCTGACAAGTTCGCCATTGGCGGGCCGCGGCCAGTCGGCCCGTTTCCATGCCGGCTGCTTCAGCCCGGCAATCGCGTTCTCACGCGTTTCCCCCAGCTCGGCGAAGAATTTCCGCCAGCTCGGATCGACCGATTCAGGATTCGTCTGATACTGCGCGTATAATTCCTCAATAAAAGCGCCGTTGGCGCCAAACAGGAAGGAAGTTCGCTCATAAATATCGTTAGCGATTTCGTTGGGGTCCTGTTGATCCATGGTTCATTTCATGCGGGATCGCCCCGCACTCCCTAGGGTGCCATCCGGTAGTTCCGCCGCGACGTAAGCACAGTAAGGGTTGATAAGTTCTAACCCTTCAATGTCTGTTGCAGCGTTTGCCCCATTGCAGCAGGAGAATCTGCAACAATGATGCCAGCGCTGCGCATCGCCTCGATCTTGTCCTCTGCGCCGCCCTTGCCGCCTGCGATAATGGCGCCCGCATGGCCCATCCGTCGTCCCGGTGGTGCGGTGCGGCCGGCAATAAAGCCGACAACCGGCTTCTTGACCTTCGATTGTTTGAGGAATTCCGCCGCTTCTTCTTCGGCTGAGCCGCCAATTTCACCAATCATCACGATGGATTGTGTGGCGTCATCAGCAAGAAATAACTCAAGACAATCAATAAAGTTCGTGCCTGCGACCGGGTCGCCGCCAATGCCGATACAGGTCGATTGGCCTAATCCGACGGCAGTTGTTTGCGCAACTGCCTCATAAGTAAGCGTTCCCGAACGCGAGACAATTCCCACACTGCCTTTTTTGTGAATATGGCCGGGCATAATGCCGATCTTGCATTCATCGGGTGTGATGACGCCGGGGCAGTTCGGGCCGATGAGGCGGCTGTCGCTGCCACACAAGGCGCGTTTCACCTTGATCATATCAAGCACCGGAATGCCTTCCGTGATTGTCACGATCAGCCCGATACCCGCATCGATTGCTTCAAGCATGGCATCTGCGGCGAAGGCAGGCGGAACGTAAATCACCGTCGCATTGGCACCGGTTTCCTCCACCGCTTCGGCAACCGTGTCGAAAACCGGCAGATTGAGATGTTTCGAGCCGCCCCGGCCAGGCGTAACGCCGCCGACCATATTGGTGCCGTACTCGATCGCCTGTTCCGAATGGAAAGTGCCTTGCGAGCCGGTAAAACCCTGACAGATGACCTTGGTGTCTTTATTGACAAGTACCGACATTACGCAGCCTCCTTCGCGGCTTTGACAACTTTTTCCGCGGCATCCGCAAGTTCGTTTGCAGACAGAATGGGCAGGCCCGAATCCGCCAGGATTTTTGCCCCCTGTTCGACATTGGTACCCTCCAGCCGGACGACCAGCGGTACCGCAAGCTGAACTTCCTTGGCGGCTGCGACGACGCCTTCCGCGATGATGTCACAACGCATGATGCCGCCGAAAATATTCACCAGAATGGCTTCCACATTGGGGTCGCGCAGGATGATCTTGAAGGCTTCGGTAACCTTTTCCTTGTCGGCGCCGCCGCCGACATCAAGGAAGTTCGCAGGCTCCCCGCCATAAAGCTTGATGATATCCATGGTTGCCATCGCCAGACCGGCGCCATTCACCATGCAGCCGATGGTGCCGTCCAGCTTGACGTAATTCAGGTCGCGCTTGGAGGCTTCGAGTTCCGTCGGGTCCTCTTCCGACGCGTCGCGCAGGCCGGCGATTTCACCATGCCGGTAAAGCGCGTTATCGTCAAAGTTCAACTTGGCATCCAGGCACAGCAGATCGCCGGTTTTCGTCACGACCAGCGGATTGATTTCGATCAGGCTCGCATCTGTCTGCTCGAATGCGCGGTAAAGCCGTTTGACAAGGTCGATACATTGCTTGATTTCGTCGCCGACAAGGCCGAATTCAAACGCAATGCGTCTGCCATGATGCTGTTGCACGCCGGCGGCCGGATCGACCGTCAGGGTGAGGATTTTTTCCGGTGTTTTGGCGGCGACTTCCTCGATATCCATGCCGCCTTCGGTAGAAGCGATGAAGGCAATCCGCGAGGTCGCACGATCGACAAGGCAGGACAGATAAAGTTCGCGCTGAATGTCCGAACCCTGTTCGATATAGACCCGGTGGACGATCTTGCCGTCTGGTCCGGTTTGCGGTGTCACCAGGTTCATGCCCAGCATCCGCTCGGCCTCGGCCCCGACATCGCCGATTGACTTGACGAGTTTCACACCGCCGCCCTTGCCACGGCCGCCGGCATGAATCTGTGCTTTGATGACCCAGGTCGGGCCACCCAGCGCATTGGCAACCTTGACAGCCTCGTCCGGGGTAAAGGCCACGCCGCCGCGCAGCACCGGCACGCCAAATCCCTTCAGGACCTGCTTCGCCTGATATTCATGAATATTCATGGCAACTCACCACCTAAGTTAGAATGAGACCGAGCGGGCGCATGTCAGTCACATTCAAATGGAATGCCATGGAGCTCAACTGCGCCGCATATAATCAGATATAACAATCTGACCCCGTGCCGAAGGTCGAGCCCCAACATCTGGGATAACGGGCTGAAACATAACCCGCTGATGCTTAACGCTTCGTTGCGCCAATATCTGTTACTTTGTGAATAGTCCTGAATTGATTACCTTCATTTGCCAAGGGATGGATCAATTTTCTTACACGCTTTAACCAGATCGCGCACCGCGCCAACAGACTTGTCGAACATTTTCTTCTCACTGGCGTTGAGATTGATTTCAACAATTCTTTCCACGCCATTTTCGCCAATGATCACCGGCACCCCGACATAAAGGTCCTTTACGCCATATTCGCCTTTCAGGTGGGCAGCGCAAGGCAAGAGCCGCTTCTGATCCTTCAGATAAGACTCAGCCATCGCGATAGCGCTGGCGGCAGGGGCATAATAGGCGGAACCGGTTTTCAGCAGGCCGACGATTTCAGCGCCGCCATCGCGGGTACGCTGTACGATTTCGTTGACGCGCTCCTTGGTGATCCAGCCCATTTTCACAAGGTCGGTAAGCGGGATGCCGCCAACTGTGGAATAACGGGTGAGGGGGACCATCGTGTCACCATGGCCACCCAGAACGAAAGTCGTGACATCCTTGATGGACACATTGAACTCGTCGGCCAGAAAATGCTGGAAGCGGGACGAATCCAGCACACCGGCCATGCCGACGACCTTGTTGGGCTTGAAGCCTGTTACTTCCCGCAGCACCCACACCATCGCATCCAGCGGATTGGTAATGCAGATAACAAATGCATTCGGGGCATATTTCTTGATGCCGTCTCCGACCTGACCCATCACCTTCATGTTGATTTCAAGAAGATCATCGCGGCTCATGCCGGGTTTACGGGGCACACCTGCGGTGACGATCACCACATCCGCACCTTTGATCCCGGAATATTTGCTGGTGCCCGACAGGGCCGCATCGAACCCGTCAACCGCGCTCGACTGCGCGATATCCAGCGCCTTACCCTGCGGCAGCCCGTCGACGATATCGAAGATGACGACATCGCCAAGTTCCTTCAGTCCTGCCAAATGCGCCAGGGTGCCGCCAATCTGTCCACCGCCAATCAGTGCAATCTTCTTGCGCGCCATCAATTCCTCCAATTGCGATTCAAATTCAATTGGTCCCCATCCCGCATATCGGCCATGGCCAAGCAACCCTGATTGGTCACTGATGAGGTAACCGGTTAACCACTTTGGCTAGTAGCGCGAATCTTATTCGCCTGCAAGCGAAGGACGCAAATTTAAGTTTTATTAAATACTGTTTCCTTAAAGACGAATATGGGGGTTGGCCCGGAGGTCGGCCTGTTGGATAACGAGCGGATTGGTGAAGTTGCGTGCCGACCGGTCCGCGCAGCGACAGGAGCGCAGGGGGGCAATGTTGAAACAATTGATACAGATGGTGCTGTTCGCATCTGTCTGTTCAACAATTTCGGGATGTGCGACTGCCGTGGTCGGATCGCTCACCCTTAGCCAATTGTCCACGATTGCCACCGTGACCACCATGACTGTTCAGGGCAAGGGGGTTGGTGAAGTTGCACTCGATGTTGCCACGGGCAAGGACTGCCGGGTGATGGAGGGGATTGTCCGGCAATCGCGGTCGATATGCGAGGTCCCGGGGTCCGCCGCGACAGATGGCGATTTCAAAGGGGTGTTGGCGTTGCTGCAAGGGGAACAACGCACTGACGATACAGCGGTCATGGCGCGCGCTTCCGCGCCTGCCCCTGTCGAGAACCGCCCCGAATTCATCGTTGCCGCACGTAGCACGGCCATCCCCGTGGGTGGTTTGATGCTGCAAGGTGATGCTGCTGATTGGGCGCATCCCTAGCGATGGGCACCCGTCCGCGGGGCGGCGGGCACAAATGCAAAACAGGTTAAACCGCGTGCCCGCTGGCAAGATAATCCGCGGACTGCATTTCCATCAGCCGTGAAATGGTGCGGGTGAATTCGAACCGCCCGTCGCCCTTGAGATACAGCGCCTCGGGCGGTGCGTCGGCTGAGCAGATCAGCTTGACATGATTATCGTACAGCGCATCGATCAGGGTGACGAAGCGCTTGGCTTCATTGCGTTTGCTGGCATCGAGTTGCGGGATATCGTCGATCAGCACGGTATGGAAGCTCCAGGCGAGCTTGAGATAGTCCGGCCCGCCAAGCGGTTTCTCGCAAAGGTCGTGAAAGCTTATCCGGGCAACGCCTTTTGCGGCCTGTGGCACGAAAAGTTCGCGCCCCTGCACCGAAAGCGTTACCGGCTCCCCCTGTTCAAGATCGGTCAGCCTGCGCCAGGCGGCATCCATTTCCGCCCTTGCGGTCTCTCCCAGCGGTTGATGATAAACCGGGTGGCCGCTGATCCGCTCCAGCCGGTAGTCAGTGTCGCTATCGAGATGCAGCACCTCCAGCCGTGCCTCGATCATATCGATAAAGGGCAGGAAGAGCTGACGGTTCAGCCCGCCCTCATAGAGGTTGCGCGGCGCGCGGTTGGAGGTGGCAACAACAATCACCCCGAGATCGAACAGCACCGAAAACAACCGTCCCAGGATCATCGCATCGGCAACGTCGGATACCTGAAACTCATCGAAGCAGAGAAGTTGCGCCTTCTCCGCGATGCGGCGCGCAACAGGCGGGATCGGATCATCGCCGTCTGACTTTGCCGTGTCGCCGTTCTTATGAGCCTGTCGCCAGGCGTGGATCGCCTCATGGGTTTCCAGCATGAATTGCAGAAAATGCAGCCGCCTTTTTGCGGCGACGGGAGCATGTTCGAAGAACAGGTCCATCAGCATGGATTTGCCGCGCCCGACCTCGCCATGAATATAGATGCCTTTGGGGGCTGGCTGCGCTTGCTTGCCGCCATTCCCGAACAGGGCGCGCAGTCCGCGCTTTGGCGGTGGCGCGGGGCGGTAACCGGCAAGCGCCGCATCAAGCGCCTGCAGCTTCTCAACCGCCAGCGCCTGTTCCGGATCGGGACGGACCTCGCCTGTTTCCAGCAGATCGCGATAGGCGGCGGCCGGGCCTTTCAACGACATAAGCTGGTCCTATAGCTGGTCCTGTTCGGGTGCCAGGCGACGCATCCAGGATATCTCATGCGGCGCGGTGCCTATTTCATCGTCGGAATCGTGAAATCAGCGCCGCTGCGCACATTGGCTTCCGGCCAGCGGCTCGTCACGGTTTTGATCTTGGTATAGAATTTGACCCCTTCCGCGCCATGCTGGTTCGTGTCCCCGAAGGCGGAACGTTTCCAGCCACCGAATGTGTGATAGGCAAGCGGTACCGGAATCGGCACATTGATCCCCACCATGCCGACCTGTACCCGCGATGCGAATTCGCGCGCCACATCGCCATCGCGGGTGAAAATCGAGACGCCGTTGCCATATTGATGTTCACTCGGCAGGCGCAGGGCGGCCTCGAAATCATCGGCGCGCACGACCGACAGGACCGGGCCGAAGATTTCATCGGTATAGATGCTCATTTCGGGGGTAACTTTATCGAACAGGCAACCTCCCATGAAAAAGCCCTTTTCATAGCCCTGCAGGCTGAAGCCGCGCCCATCGACGACGAGATCGGCCCCTTCCTCGACCCCTTTATCGACATAGGCGCGGACTTTGGCGAGATGCTCTCCGGTCACCATCGGGCCGTAATCGGCATCCGCATCGGTCGACAGACCGACTTTCAGGGCCTCGACCCGGGGGGCGAGTTTTGCGACCAGCGCATCGCCCGTCGCCTGCCCAACCGGCACCGCGACCGAGATTGCCATGCAGCGTTCGCCCGCCGAGCCATAGGCGGAGGGCGAACGCTGCATGGCA
>CALAQW010000005.1 GCA_937888955.1 uncultured Alphaproteobacteria bacterium
CATTTGCCTGGCGCGCGATAGGACCACTGGCAATATCCCCTGCTCCCAAAGTGCCTGTGCCAGCCTGCCGTAATTGGCGGCAGGCCAGCGTTTGGCCGGGCGGTGCGCCGAGCCGCCGGGCACAAGCAGGGCATAGCTTTCAGGTAAATTGTATCGGCCGATATCGGCTGCCGCCCAGTCCAGATCGGGCGGTGGTGTCGACATGATGCCCGCATCGCGCAGCTGTTCGGCCTGCCGGTCGAGCGTGTGCATGCTGTCGCGGTCCGGATTGCGATGCGGGTGGCTGCACCCGCGCGCAATGCCTGACCATTCCGCCTTGTCGGTGAAATGGCGGTAAAAGCTCGACCGATCGGAAGTCTGCAAATCATAAACCCTGTCAAAGCGGGCTTTGCGCAAATGCGTATAAAGCTTCAGATAGCCGCGTAGCCGCGCCTTTTGCGGCCGCCCGAAATCCCAGACATGATCGAAAAAGCCCGTTTGCCGGGCCATTGCGGCAAAGGGCGGGGTGGTCAGCAAGGTGATTTCCGCATCCGCATGATGCTGTCTGATTGCGGCAAAAGGGCCTGTGGCGAGGACGAAATCGCCCAGCGCGCCGAGTTTGATAACAAGGATGCGCGCGCCGGTCATGTGGCGCACCCGGCTGCACACAGGCTGCGGTACAGGGCGAGCGTCCGCCGGCACATGGATTGCGTTGAATAGTTTGCGATGACATATGCGCGCGCGGCGGTTGCCATCTCGGGCGCCGGCAGGGCCGGTATCTGCTGTAATGCAGCGGCGAGTGCGGCGGCATCGCCCGGTGTGAACAGGGTGCCGAATGCCGCCTGTCCTTCCGCGCCGCGCAATGTTTCGGACGCGCCGCCATGATCGGCCGCCACAATCGGCTTGCCCATGGCCATCGCCTCGACCGGCACCCGGCCGAATGCTTCCGCATCGGTGGAGGCGGAAACGATGATATCCGCCGCCTGATAGGCGGTCGGCATGTCGTCGACATGGCCTGCGATATGGACCGCATTTGCAAGTCCCAGACGGTCGATCTGCGTTTTCAGCTCGCTGACATAACCCTCGCGCCCCTGCGGATCGCCCACCATGACGGTAAACAGGGCCGGGTCATTCAACCGTGCCACCGCATCAAGCAGCAGCCCTTGCCCTTTCCAGCGGGTCAGCCGGCCCGGCAGCAGGATCACTTTCTGCGCGGGCGATGCCCCCCATTTCTGCCGCAGGGCGTGTACCGCCTGCGCATCGATGCGGGCGGGATCGAACCGGTCGGTATCGATGCCGCGCGGGATCAGCGCGATCCTGTCATGCGGGCAATGATAGGTATCGTGAATATGGCTGGCCATGAATTGCGAGCCGGCGATGACGCGATCGCCGCGAATCATCACACTGTTATAGAGCCGCTTCAGTGAATTCTGCGCCCCGTAAAAGCCGTGGAACGTCGTCACATAGGGCAGGCCGGTCAATTTTGCGGCAATCAGGCCGCTCCAGGCCGGTGCCCGGCTCCGCGCATGAATAATATCGATCGCGTGGGATCGCGCCAGTGCGGCGATCGCAAAGCCATGTGCGATGATCCGTGCGGGGTTCTTGGTTGCCGCGGCACGCTTCACCAGCACACCGCCAAGCGTGGACAGCTCGTCTGCCATGCGCCCGCCTTCTGAAAATACCCAGCTCGTAGCGCCTTCGGCCGACAGGGCGGCGGCAATGTCCAGACAGGCGCGTTCGGCGCCACCCGCTTCGAGTGAGGGAATAAGCTGCAATATGCGAAGCGGCTTTTCTGTATCGCGCGTGCCGATGGCCATTGTGCTTTCTGAAATATGTTGATCGGATGCTAAACTATGCCAATGAACTCATAACCCTTAATGCGAATAATGACTACGCGGGAAAGAATTCGGGCTGTCTCTGTGCTCCTGATGTTGGTTGTTGTGGCGTCTGCGCTGCCGGTCTGCGGACTGCTGCGGGCACAGACTTTGCCTGACAATGCGACCGCGCGGCGCAGTGTCATGGAATGGCATGGCGGCGCGGTGCATGGCGGTGCCGATTCGGAAGCTGACTGGTCGCGGGCGGAGGCGCGCATCCTGCATGCCTATGACCAGAATGTCCGGTTTCATGCAAGCAGTATAGAAAATGCAGTGCGCCGCTCTGTCCTGCGCAGTATCGTGTCGCTCATTCGCCATGAATCCTTTGATCCACCGCCCCCCGATGTGATCGTCATCTCCGTCATTGGCAAGATCGAGCAATTTGCGCAGGAAACCCGCGCGCAGTTCAGCCAGGATGCGGTCATCAATCTGTTCGAGGTTGCGGCTGCGGCCCTTGCGGAATCCGTCGACAGCTATTCGCAGTTTATCCCACCCTTCGAATCCGCGCTGCGCCGCGCGCGGCAGTTTGGCGAAGCCTTCGATTTCGGCGTCAGGCTGGCGCGGCAGGATGGTGAGTTGCGCGTCCGTCATCTGGCGGGGGCCGGACTTGCCGCCCGGTCGGGTGTGTTGATGGACGATATTTTGCTGGCGATCGGCAATGTCACGCTTTCGGATCTCGATATCGAGGATGCGGCCCTGCTGCTTGATGCGGTGGCGGGCAGGGCGGTGAGTTTGCGCATCCGCCGCGGCGCGCGCGTGTTTGATCTGCCGCTGTTGCCGGAGGCCGCCAATCTGCCGGCGAGTTCAAGCCGGCGTTTGGCCGATGTCGTCTACATCCGCTTGTATCGATTCGACACCGACGCGCGGGAGATGGTCGAGCGCGAAATCGTCTTTGCCGGCGGAATCAACCGCGCGAAATCCGGCGGCATTGTCCTTGATCTGCGGGGCAATGGCGGCGGGCTGATGCAGCAAGGGGCGCTGATCGCGGGAGCTTTCCTGAATGGCGGGGCCGTGGTGAGTGTTGAAAGCCGCGACCCGCTGCAATCTGTGACCTACAGCGCCCGGCCTGGCGATCTGGCGAATGGGCTGCCGATTGTTTTGCTGACGGATGAGTTTACCGCTTCGGCTGCTGAAATCGTTGCAGCGGCCTTGCAGGATCATCGTCGGGCGATGGTTGTGGGCCGGCCCACCCGGGGAAAAGGTACGGTACAGACCCGCTTTGAACTGGGCGGCGCGGGTGCGGTTTATCTCACCACCGGGCGGTTTGCGCGCCCGTCTGGCGCCTGGTTGCAGAAAACCCCGGTCGTACCGGATCTGACATTGGGCGATCCTGGTGACGGGGAACCCAGCATTTCCCCCCATAGCTGTCCCGATCTGCCCGACATTGACGATCCCTGGCTGAATTGTGCCATTGCGGTGTTGAAGGCCGGCAGTATCAGCAGTTTTCTCGGCACCTCGCCGCGCCGGCAATAGCGGTGCGGTTCAGCGTGCGCAAATAGTGAAGCAAGGGGCAGGGTCAGGCCGACAGACCGCTCATCCGCAAAATTTCCGCCCGCACCACATCGGGCCGCTCCATCGGCAGGAAATGCGTCGCACCATCGACAGTGATAAAGTCCGCCTGCGGATAAAGCCGTTTCAGCCGATTGACGACAGGGTCCGGACAGGTGGAGAACATGCCGCCGCGCACCAGGGTAAGCGGTACCTTGATGCGCGCCAGCCGGTCCCAGATATAGCTGCCGCTTGAGGCGAAGATGAGCGATTCCCAGGCCGGGGCGCAACAGAGTTCGACCTGTCCGTCATCGCGCGCGCGCACCCCGCCTGCGATGTAATCGCGCAAGGTGTCGTCGGGCCAGCTGGTGAACGCGCCCTTGCCCTTGTAAGCCGCGAAGACCGCGTCGCGGTCGGGGAAGATCGCGCGCCGTTTCGCGGCCCCTTCGGCAAGCCCGCGCGCCTTGTGCGGCAGGCCAAGCAGCCGTTTACCGCGCATGATCCAGGCTTGCGCGAAGGGCTGGATCACCGGTTCCACCGCCAGCACGCCGGTCACCAGATCGGGCCGCGCCTCGGCGGTCAGCAGGCTTGTCGTGCCGCCCAGTGAATGACCGACCAGCAGCACCGGTTCGCCGCGTTTTTCAAGATAAGCGATGAGATCGTCCCGGAAGGTGTTCCAGGAGATTGTCATGGCGGGATCTGCCGTCAATGTGCTGAAGCCATGGCCCCGGAAGTCGGCCGCATGCAGCCGCACCTTGTCGGCAATCGGTGCGACAAGCCCCTTATAGGTATAGGCGTTGAAGCCGTTGGCATGGGAAAGCTGCACAGCCGGCGCATCCGCGGGTCCGCCCCAGTCGAGCACCGAAAGCGCCCCGTCGCCAAGCGGTACCGCGCGCCGCTCGGGCCCGGTTGTCGCCGCCGCCTTGATGGTGTCGGGATTTGCCACCCTCGCTCCTTCCCTCGGCCACCCGCATGCGCGCGACGCCCCCGCATCGCTGAGAAGGCGGGCGTCGCGTCTACAGTGAGCAGGTTGCGTAAGCGCCTAGCGCGGATCCATGATCAGCACGGTTCCCTGCGCGGCCAGGCAGTGCCGGCCGTCATTTTCCATGCGGATCTGCACCACGGCGGTGGAGCGGGTCATATTGATGATTTCGGCGGTCGCTGTGACGGTGCCCTTGCTGACCGGGGCAAGCAGATTGAGCTTGAATTCGGTGGTGGCCGCCCATTGTCCCTTCTTCATTTGCGGATAGCAGACGCAGCCCAGCACATGGTCGGTAAAGGCCGACAGAACGCCCCCATGCATATTGCCGAAGGGGGTCAGAAGCTTCTTGTCCACAGGCAATTCGGCAATCACCTTGCCGGGGCTGAATTCGAGCAATTTGATGCCCAGATATTCCGACAGGCCGGTCTGTTTGTCATTGCCCGCGATGAAGCTGTTGGCGACGTCCTGATTGAAGCTTTCCTTCATTTTTTCGGCATGTGTTGCCATGATCGAGCGACTCCCTCTGCTATTTGAATGAATTTTGGCGGCATATTGCGATAAACCGCCGCGATTTGCGACGGTTTAGTTGCATTTTTTGTGGATCCCCTGGCGGTTACGCCGTTGCAGGTGTATTGCGGCCAATAAACAGCCGCCGCAGGCCCGCCGGACGCGCGCCTTATTCGGGGGCCGGGCCGGGATAATCCTCACGCAGGATGCGTTTGAGGACCTTGCCGGTCGGATTGCGCGGGATCTCATCCATGAATTCGACGGCCTTGGGCAGCTTGAAGCGTGACAGTTTGCCCTCGCCATAGCCAAGCACTTCTTCCGCGGTCAGGGAAGGATCGGCTTTCACGACAACCGCAAGCGGCGATTCGCCCCATTTTTCCGATGGCTGCCCGATCACCGCGACCTCGCGGATTTTCGGATGGGTCAGCAGCACGCCCTCGATTTCGGCGGGATAGATATTTTCCCCGCCCGAAATGATCATGTCCTTGCTGCGATCCTGAATGAAGACATAGCCGTCGTCATCCATGATCGCGATATCGCCGGACCAGAGCCAGCCATTGCGCAAGGTGCTGGCGGTGGCGTCAGGCCGGTTCCAATATTCCACCATATTGTGCTTTGAGCGGATCAGGAGTTCGCCCGGCGTGCCGCGTGGCACCTCGTTACCGTCTTCATCGGCGATGATGACATCGGTATGGAAGAAGGCAGGGCCGGTTGAACCCAGTTTCTCGCGGTATTTGTCGAGCCCGACAAGACAGGCCGGACCGCAGCTTTCGGTCTGGCCGAAAATCTGCAACACCGGAATGCCGAGTTCATCATAGGACAGGACCAGATGATCGGGCACCGGCGCGGCACCGCATTGCACCCAGCGCAGGCTCGAATAATCGAACTGTTCGCGCTCGGGCGCTTGCAGCATGAAATTCAGCATTGCCGGCACGAACAGCGCCACATCGATCTTTTCGTCCTGAATGATCTGCCAGGTGCGTACCGGATCGAAACTGCGCTGCATCACGCAGCTTGTGCCGTTATGGATCGCCATCACCAGCGGGAACAGCGCACCGACATGAAACATCGGCAGCGACAGAAGATAGCGGTCGCCAAGCCGCATATCCGCGGTTGCCGACACGGTTGCGACCGCCCAATAGGTGGTGGCGTGGGAATGCACGACCCCCTTGGGCAGACCGGTCGTGCCCGAGGTGTACATGATGTACAGGGTGTCATCCTCGAACGCGCCATAGTCAGGTTCGGTGTCCGATGCCGGTTCGAACAAGGCTGTGTAGGACTGCGCGTAATCGGGGCAGTGCTGCGGCGGCCCCGCGAAAATCCAGTCGGACAGATCGGTCTTGTCGCCACGGGCATGCAGCTCGTCCACATTGCCCTGAAAATCGCCGCCGAAGATCAGTGTCGTGCTGCCGCTGTCTTTCAGAATGAACTCAAGCTCGTCAGGCACCAGCCGCCAGTTGAGCGGCACGGTAATCGCCCCGAGCTTGGCAAGCGCAAGAAAGCTTTCGACGAATTCGCTGCTGTTCATCATCAGCAGGGCGACCCGGTCGCCTTTCTTCACGCCGCGTGCGGCAAGGAAATTGGCTGTCTTGTTCACCCGTGCATTGAATTGCGGATAGGTCAGCCGCAGATCGTTCTCCACATCGTACAAACCCTCCATCCCCGGGCTCATCATCGCGCGTTTTGCCAGAAATCCGCCGATATTGATTCGCATGTCCCATTCCTCACCTGTTGTGCGCGGCTCTCTTTATTGTCCTTTATTGTCCTTTGACGCCGCGCATTGCCTGCAAAAGCTGCCGCGCGGGGACAGGGAGCCCTTCATTTAATACAAATGATTTTCCTAAAGACCGGAGCCGCCGTCCACCGGAATCGTATGTCCAGTCATATAAGCGGCCATATCGGAGGCAAGAAACAGCGCGACATGCCCCATATCCTCGGGCGTGCCCCAGCGGCCAAGCGGCGTATTGCGTAGCGAGGCTTCATAGATTTGCGGATTGTCGCGGCTGACTTTGGTGATCTTGGTATCGACGAAACCGGGGGCAAGCGCATTGACCCGGATCCCGTCGGGGCCCCAGGCCTGAGCCAGTGTCTGGGTCAGTTGCCCGAGCCCGCCCTTGGAAGCGCTGTAGGCCGGGGTGCCGCGTGTCGGGCGGAAACTGGCGACCGACGTCACATTGACGATATTGCCCCGCCGCGCCGCCAGCTTGTCGTGAAACAGGGTGCAGGCATGCATGATGCCGGTCAGATTGACCTCCATCACCCGGCGGAAGGTGTCGATCTCGAACTCCTTGCGCTTATAGACGACGGTGCCGACCGCATTCACCAGCACATCGAGTACAGGCACCTGTTCCGCCAGCGCGCGCATTGCCGCATCATCGGCAATATCGACCTGATGATAACGCATGCGCGCCATATCGCTGTCATAGCTGTCAAACGGTTGCGAGGCGGTGACGATGACATCGGCTCCGTGATCGCGAAATGCGCGCGCAATGCCATTGCCGATGCCGGTCGAGCCTCCGGTCACCAGAACCGTTTTTCCCGAAAAATCCAGCAAGTCAGTCATTGTCCAATTCCACTACCTTCCGCTGCGCCAAGGTTGCTGTTACCGGCGAGCCTATCGTCTTCACAGTCGGTGCGAAAGGATCATCCCGCGCTCAGTCAGCCGCCGGTTGCGCCGGTGTGGCAGGCGGTGCGGCCAGCGCGGGATGTGCGACGCATGGTCCCGGTGCGATGATTTCCGGTCGGCGGGA
>CALAQW010000006.1 GCA_937888955.1 uncultured Alphaproteobacteria bacterium
CTGCACCGCTTGAGGCGTTTACCGATATAACCCCAAAAGCGGGCCAGTGAGGTCGAGCCACAAGGTGCGGTACCCCTCGCCCTGGCGTTTGAAACCGAACCGGGTCAGCATCTCATGATTGGCGGTCGATGCGGCGATTTCGGGCAGGAGCCGCCGGAACCGCCCCGGCCTTTGCGGGTAGACGGCCGCGAAATGTTCAAAAAACAGCGCGGCAAGATGTCCATTATCTTGCCCGTCGAACCAAAGCGGTCCGCGATGCAGCCCGACATAATGAAAACCGGGCAGGCGTAATTCCTGGACCTGGCAAAACCCCACCGGCGCGGCAGCAAGGCGGATCAGCCCGAACCGGGTGCGCCGTTGCGCGCTGCGCCTGACAGCTTGCGCATAGGGCCATGTTTGAATGAGGTTGGAGCGGGCGACATCCAGGAGATAGCCGCGCCAGCTGTCGCTGTCATGGCTGTCCCATTCGATTTGCAGCTTGGCGTCCGCTGTCATTGTCGCGCGCGTCTGAAAAGCTTGTCCGTAAACTGCGCTTTGCCGGCCATGGCTTATTTTTTGCGCTTCAGCGTGACAACACTTGCGGTTGTGCTGGCCGTTGCAAGCAGTGTCCCTTCCGCATCGGTCAATGTGGCTTCGGCAAAGCTGATCGATCTGCCGCGCCGGATGACGCGGGCATGCGCCATCAGCCGGCCGGGACGCGCCGCCTGGATGAAGCTTGTCTTGAGTTCAAGGGTCGGGGTGATCTGACCCCAATCGATCGTCAGCCCGAGGGCAAGGCTCAACACATCATCCATCATGGCCGACACCATGCCGCCATGAATGCCGCCCCACAGATTGCACAGATTATCGCTTGCTTCATAGGCAACGGTCACGGTGCCCGCCTGCGGGTCGCACGCGATGAATTCGAGGCCAAGATAAGCGCTGGCCGGCGATCGCTTGCGCAGGATCGCCTGAATATTGGGGGGTAATGTGTCCGGATCGGGTTTCGTGTTATCGCTCACGCGCTTGTGCCTTTCATTTATTCCTGTCGGGGGGTCGTTGCCGGCGGTCGGCCATAGGCAGCCTGGCGGCTACCGCCAGTTTCCGGCCTGTCCTCGCACTAGTTTTCCGCTGTTGTCTGACCGGCGCTGCGGGCACGGATCAGGTCCGCCGTGGTTGTTTCAAGCCGATGTGCCAGCACGCGCATCAATTCGATGGCGATGCGGGGAAAATCGTCGATGAGCTGAAAAAAGCAGTCCTTGGTGATCTTCAATGTACAGACCTGGCTTTTCGCGCAAACGGTGGCCGAGCGCGGCTGATCCATCAATATCGCCATTTCACCGACAAAGTTATTGGCGCCGAGCGCCGCCACAAAAACCGACTGCCCATTGATTTCACGGGTGATTTCGGCTTCCCCTTCAAGGATCAGATAGGCGCAACTCGCATCCTCCCCCTGCCGCATCAGATATTGGCCGGCTTCGAATGTCGTCCGCTCGCTGGTGAAGGCAAGAAGCTTCAGCTTGGCGGGTTCGATACCCCGAAACAGCGGTACTTTCCGCAATGTTTCCACTTCGTCATTGAGCGGCATCTCAATCTCCTGTCGGCGTCATTGGTTTCAAGCGGCGCCTGTTTGTGCGGCGGTTATACCACCTGTCATGTCGTGGTCGGGTGCGGTATCGGGCGGGGTACACAGCTTACCGTCCTCGATATACAAAAGATGGTCAAATTCGCGGGCTTCCTCGCGATGTGCGGCGACCCAGATCAGTCCCCTGCCGCGGTAATCGGAACGGATATTGTCGCGGATCTGCGCCTGGCTTGCCGGGTCAATGGCACTCAATGCCTCATTGACGATCAGGATATCGGATTGCCGTAACAGGGCGCGCGCCAGAGCCAGTTTCTGCCTTTGCCCCGCTGCCAGCAACTTGCCGCCCAGTCCGGTCTCGAAATCAAGGCCGACCCGGAAAATTTCGCCGCGCAGGTTCAGCTCGTCAAGCACTTCCGCGATCAATCGCGCGATCCGGGATTGCGCTTCCGCCTGCCCGTAAACGGGCCGCCCGAACAGGATATTATCCATCAGGCTTGCCGCGCTATTATAGCGTTCGGGGTCGTAAAACTCGATCGCGGCGAGATAATCAGGCGGCAGATCGCGGGTCAATTGCCGGCGCGCGGCCAGGATCTTTTCTTCCATCGCGGCATCGATCAGGCCCAGACGGTGCCGCGCCTCGATATAACCGATTGGCAGATTGCCAAGTGCCAGCCTGTCGGTCTCGGGCAGACCGGTCAGTTCAAGCTTGCGAAGCCGCCCGACGATTTCCGCAAAAACCGGCAGATCATCTGCCGCAATAAAACTATATTGTTCAAAGAAGGGATGGCCGGGATTGAGATCGGCAAACAGCTCGACCATGGTTTGCGCGATAACCGCTCCCATCTCGATCAGCGTATCCCAAAGCCCGACCCGGACGAGAAAATTCCGCATCACGGAATCTTCGGTAAAATGCCGTGGATCGAGCTTGGTGCCCGTTGGTGTCCCGAACAAGAGATTTTCGCCCAATGTGGCATTGTGATTATAGGCATGCGGATCGAACGGTTCGATCAGCCCGTCATAGCCCGGCTCGCGCAGCATCTGTGCCAATAATTGCCGGGCAATCAAAAGATTGGCGGTCAGTTCAGGGTGTGCATCGGGATTGATCGTACCGCGCAGGCCGAACTGATAAATATCGTCATCCAGCGCCACCCGCTTTGTGATCTCGCGCAACTTGCCGTCGATATCATAGGGACCGACCGCACCGGCAGCGGCATAATCCACCCACTCGGCGAATATATTGAAGTCCGGATTGCCAGCGCGTGCGGTTTCGGCGCGGGCAAGTTCGGCGATTTTCGGATCGTCAGGTTGCGCATCGAGCTTGTCGACCGGGCGATGTTTCAGCCCGTACAACAAATTATCGCGGATGCTGAGCGGAAAAAAGTTGCTGTCCCCCGCCACATAGGAAATACGCCGGCCGGTCACCGCCTCGGGCAATTCGGTTACATCGTGGCCACCAATCGTCAGTTTGCCGCTGCTGGGGAACAAGAGCCGTGCGAGCAGCAGCGCCAGCGTTTCCTTGCCGCCGCCCGCGGGTCCCGCGATGGCAATATGCGCATTTGCATCGAACCGGAACGAGATTCCGTCGATAATTTTGACGCCGCAATCATCTTCCCATGTCAGGTTGCTGGCCGCAATCTCCCCCTCGAACGGATCGGTGCGATGGCGGGCAGGGTCCTGCATCCGGCTTTCCAGCATTTGCGGCGGGTGGAACTGTTCGACGACCTGATCATATTTGATCTGCACGTCAAGCCGTTGCTGATCCCAGTCGATCAGTTCCTTCACAGGGCCCGGCAATTCCTTATAGGCGACAAGCGCGGCGACAAGCTGTCCGATATCCATTTGGCCGGTAATCGCCAGATAGCCGCCACCGGCATAAAAGATAAATGGCGTGACCTGGGCGAGGAAATTATTGAGGAATTTGACGAAAAACTTGCGTCGGTACAATTCGAAGCGGATCAGAAAGATATCGCCAAGCCGGCGCGTGATTTCCGCGCGTTCGAAATTCGATGTGTCATGGGCGTGAATTTCGACCGCACCTTCCACCACCTCGCCGATGCGGCCCGACAGGGCGCGCGCCGCAAGCTGCCTTTGCCGCCCGAGTTCGAGAATACGTCTGCGCAGCTTGGGGATAAGAAAGGCCTGCACCAGTACGACGGCCGCAGCGACAAGCCCGAGCCAGAAGCTTTGCAGCATGATGAATATCAGCGCGGTGAGTGCAAGCCCCCCCAAAAAGGCGGGTTGGACGAATGCATCGCCGATAAAACCGCCAAGCGGTTCAACCTCATCCTTGATCATGGTCGCGATCTCGGCCTGTTTGATCCGGCGTATATAGGGGGTGGGAAACCGCAATACCCTGTCGAACAGCTGATAGCGCAGCCGGCGCAGCATCCGCTCCCCCATCCGGCCCTTCAGGGTATTGATCTGGAACTTGAACAGGCCGTTGATCGCCACAAGTCCCAGCAGCGCGCAGCTCAATGTCAGCAGATAGGGAATGCGTTCGAGCGCAAATCCTTCAAACAGCACCCATTGCCCGGTTCCCAGCAGATCCTGAAGAAACCCGGGAACCGCAAGTGTGAAATCCAGAAAACGCTGGGTCGCTTCAGGCCCTTCAAACCCCTCGCCCCGGATCGGCCGATTTACGATGAGCCGTGGCAGATCGAGCGACAGATAATAAAAGGGCAGGGAGGCCAGCACGAGGCCCAGCACCACCAACTGTTCGCTGCGGCTATAGCGCCAGATATATTTGAACAGCTTCGGTTCCATTGTGGCCCTGTCCCTGTTAACCCGGCTTTCTTATTAAAATGGCCGTGCGCCAAGCTCAAGTATTGCTTGTTGAACACAGCAGCCCGCATACCGTTGCGTTACGCGCCCCGCACGCTGGCGCTTGCGGCGGGGCTCGGCTACCATGACAAGGCTTGCGTCCACTGCTTTTTGCCGGCGCAGGGTCGCGATGGTTGTGAGAGGCATGGATTGACAGCGTGAAAAAGTCCGGCGCGCGGATACTGATTTACAGCCACGATACTTTCGGGCTTGGGCATCTCAGGCGCTGCCGCGCCATCGCGCACAGCCTGGTTGAGCATTTTTCCAACCTTTCCGTGCTGATCATTTCCGGTTCCCCCATCATTGGCAGTTTCGATTTTCGCGCCCGCGTGGATTTCGTGCGTGTGCCCGGGGTCATCAAGCTGCGAAATGGTGAATATACCTCGCTCAAGCTGCATCTTGATATCGAGGAGACGCTGGAACTCCGCCAGTCAATCATTCAGCATACGGCGGATAAATTCGCTCCCGATCTGTTCTTGGTGGATAAGGAACCGCTTGGTCTGCGGGGGGAAGTTGCGCCGACGCTTGACTTGCTGCGCGATCGCGGTACCCGGCTTGTGGTGGGATTTCGCGATGTGCTCGATGCGCCTGACGCGCTGGCGCGTGAATGGGCGCGCAAGAAGGCGATCCCCGCGCTTGACACGCTTTATGACGATATCTGGATCTATGGCCTGCCGGAGGTTTATGCGCCGCTCGACGGGCTGGGGCTTGCTCCTGCAACCTGCGACAAGATCCGCTATACCGGTTATCTCTGCGCCCCCGCCCCGGCGGAGCCCGCAGGGATGCGCCTGCCGGCCATCACCAGCCAGCCCTATCTGCTGGTCACCACAGGCGGCGGCGGTGACGGGGCGGGGCTGATCGACTGGGTGTTGTCGGCTTATGAGTTCTGCGTTGCGGAAAACCTGCCCCGGCCGCTGCCCGCGCTTCTCATTCTCGGCCCGTTTATGAATGGCGATACGCAGGAAGCTTTCCTGCGCCGCGCGGATGCGCTTGCCGGGGTCGAGGCCTTGCGCTTCGAAAGCCATATTGAACAGCTGGAGCGACACGCCACCGCATTTGTTGCCATGGGCGGCTATAATACTTTTTGCGATATTCTGTCCCATGACAAGCCCGCCCTCATCGTGCCGCGCGTCACCCCGCGGATGGAGCAGGCAATCCGCGCCAGCCGCGCGCAAACGCTTGGCTTGACCGATCTGCTGTACGATCCGGCTGAAAACGGGGCGGCTGAACGCGATCCGCGCGACATGCTCGCCGCCCTGCACAGGCTTGCCGACCGGCCGCCGCCCTCCCGGCTTGCCTTGCCCGGCTTGCGCGACGGGCGCGCGCGGCTCGCTGATCTCGCCGCGCCGTGGATTGTGCCGCATGGCGCGCGCCGCGTGTCACCGCGCCAAAGCGTTGCCGCCGGCTGAACGGGATGCCTGATGCGACATTAATATCCGTTGACGGACAAATGGATGCCGAGTGGGCGATCATCCTCAAGGGCTATCCGCGACTGTCTGAAACCTTCATTGCGGAGGAGCTCGCGGCCCTCGAACGGGCCGGATTGCGATATCAGATCTGGTCGCTGCGCCATCCCACCGATCCGGCGGTGCATCCGGTGCATCGCGAAATCAGGGCACCGGTTTTCTATTTGCCCGAATATCTGCATGATGCGCCCTGGCGGGTGCTGCGCGGGTTGGGGGCGGCGCTGCGGCGGCCCGGTTTCCCGCGCGCGCTACGGCAATGGGGGCGCGATTTCCGGCGTGACCCGACGCGCAATCGCATCCGCCGGTTCGGGCAGGCACTTGTGCTGGCGCGCGAATTACCGCCCTGTATCACCGGGCTGCATGCGCATTTTCTGCACACCCCGGCGTCGGTCGCGCGTTACGCGGCGCTGCTGCGTGGCGCGAGCTGGAGTTTTTCCGCCCATGCCAAGGATATCTGGACAAGCCCCGAATGGGAACTTGGCGAAAAGCTTGCCGACTGCGCCTGGGGGGTAAGCTGTACCGATACGGGTACGGATTATCTCAATGGCATTGCCGCCCGGTTTGGCCGCGCCGCACCGGTGCTGCGGCTTTATCACGGATTGCCGCTGGCGCGCTTCCCGGCCCCGCCGCCCGACGTTGCAACAGGGCCCGCGCGTGACGGGCGCGATCGGGCGCAGCCGGTTCGGCTTGTCAGTGTCGGCCGGCTTGTCGATAAAAAGGGGTATGACATATTGCTGCGCGCCCTTGCCCTGCTGCCGCATGATTGTCACTGGCAATTGACCCATATCGGCGCGGGCCCGCTTGCCGGGCAATTGCGTGATCAGGCCGGGGAACTTGGCCTTGCTGACAGGATCGACTGGCGCGGGGCGTGCGATCAGGCGGACGTCCTTGCGGCGTTGCGCGCAAGCGATCTTTTCGTGTTGGCATGCCGGGTGTCCGCGGATGGCGATCGCGATGGTATCCCCAATGTGTTGATGGAAGCGCAAAGCCAGAAGCTTGCCTGCGTGGCGACCCGGATTTCAGCAATCCCCGAGCTGATTCGGGAGGGGGAGACGGGCATTCTTGTCGCGCCCGAGGATGCGGCGGCGCTGGCGCAGGCAATGGGGCAGCTTATTGCATCGCCTGACCGGCGCGCGGCGATGGGGGATGCGGCACGCGCCCGTATCGAAATGGATTTCGCGATGCATGCTTGTATCGCGCCGCTCCTCCCCCGCTTTGGGCTTGCACCCCCGCAGCCTGTGGGGGAAAAGACGGTCAAATACGCCGCCGGCCCGCGCGGGAGCGGGGCTGTGGCCGACTGAATTTGGGAATGTTCATGCGGATCGCCTTTTATGCACCGATGAAGCCGCCGGACCACCCGGTTCCGTCCGGGGATCGCCGCATGGGGCAGTTGCTGACCCGCGCTTTGGCGCGCGGCGGGCATCAGGTTGATCTGGCGAGCGGCTTCCGCAGTTATGAGGGGACCGGCGATCCGGCGCGGCAGGCTGCGCTGCGCCGGTCCGGCATTGCCGAAGCGCGCAGGCTGATCGCGTATTACAAGGCGCAAGCCCCGGCCGCGCGACCCGATCTCTGGTTCACCTATCATGTCTATTACAAGGCGCCGGACTGGATCGGACCCGAAGTCGCGCGCGCCCTCAAGATCCCTTATGCAATCGCCGAGGCATCGCATGCGGGCAAACGTGATGTGCCGGCCTGGCGGCTTGGCCATCGCGGGGCGATGCTGGCGATCGGGGCCGCCGATCTGATTTTTTCGATGACGGCGGTGGACCGGGCGGGCATTGCCCCGCTGCTTGGCGCGCGGCAGCAGCATTGCGATCTGCCGCCATTTCTGGATGTGGAAGGCTTCGCACCGCCATCGGCGCAGGCGGTGGACAAGGCCCGGCCCACCCGTTTGCTGACGGTTGCGATGATGCGTGAGGGGGCGAAACTTGAAAGTTATCGTCGGCTGGCGGCGGCACTGGCACGGCTTGCAGATCTTGACTGGCACCTCACCATCGTCGGGGACGGCCCTGCCCGCGAGGAGGTTGCGGCAGCCTTTGCTGAATTCCCGGCCGGGCGGGTGCGGTTCACCGGCGCATTGCCCCTGGAACAGGTTGCCCGATGTTATCGCGAGGCCGACCTTTATCTCTGGCCCGCGGCGGAGGAGGCTTATGGCATGGCGCTGCTTGAGGCGCAGGCGAGTGGATTGCCTGTCATCGCCGCCCGGGTGCGCGGCGTTCCCGATGTGGTGCAAGACGGGCAGTGCGGTTTTTTGACCCCTGATGGCGATATTGCCGCATTTGCCGATACGGCACGGTTTCTGATTTGCGATTCAGCGGCGCGCGCGCAGATGGGATTGGCCGCGCGTGCCTATGTGCGCGACAATCACGGGCTGGACCGTGCCGCCATGCGGCTCGATCGCGGTTTTGCGCAAGTAGCGCGGCCGATGGTGCGTGTGCCATGACCCTGCTTGCCTTCATCCGGCATGGCCGCACCGGCTGGAACGCGGAAAAGCGGATTCAGGGGCGCACCGATATCCCCTTGAGTGATGCGGGCCGTGCCGAGCTGCGCGGCTTTCGCGCGCCGGCGATCACCCGCGATACGGACTGGCATGTCAGCCCCCTGACCCGGGCGGTGGAAACCGCGCGGCTGATCGGCCCCGATCTTTTCCGGATCGAACCGCGCCTGATCGAGATGGGTTGGGGCGACTGGGAAGGTGAGACCCTGCAATCCCTGCGCGACAGATACGGGGCGCAGATGCTGGCCAATGAGGCGCGCGGGCGCGACTTCTGCCCACCGGGCGGGGAATCGCCGCGCGATGTGCTGCGGCGGATGCATGACTGGTTTTGCGCGGTTGGCGCGGCGGGGCGGCCGGTGACGGCGCTCTGCCATAAAGGGGTGATTCGCGCGGTTCTGAGCCATGCCTATGATTGGGATATGACCGGCCCCGCACCGGTACAGCTCGACTGGAACGCGGCCCATATTTTCGAGGTGGATGCGCAAGGCAGGCTGCGCCCGGTGGAGATGAACCACCCGTTTGAGGCGGTGTGATGGCGGATCGCATTCTTATCCATGTGCAGCATCTGCTCGGTATCGGGCATTTGCGCCGTATGCAACGGCTTGCCCGGAGCTTGGCCGCGCGTGGCGCGCGCGTCATGCTGCTATCGGGGGGGATGCCCGAATCCGGTCATGATCATGGGGCGGTCGCGTTCGTGCAATTACCACCTGTCCGCGCCCGCGATGCGACATTCGCCGAACTTGTCGATATGCAGGGGCAACCGGTGGGCGCGGCGTGGCGTGCGGCGCGGCAGGCGGCGGTACGCGAATGCTTTGAACGCTTTGCGCCGGATTGTCTGATAACCGAGCTGTTTCCGCTTGGCCGCCGCAAATTCGCCTTCGAGCTTTTGCCCTTGCTTGAACAGGCGCATAAGCGGCAGCAACGGCCGTTGATCCTTGCCTCGGTGCGTGATGTGCTGGTGCCGCCCACAGATCCCGCACGGATTGCGGATATGCTTGGCTGGGCCGCGCGATATTACGACCGGATTCTGGTGCATGGGGATGCCCGTTTTCTGCCGCTTGAGACAAGCTTTCCCCAGGCGTGGAAAATTAGCCGGCTGCTCCATTACACCGGCTATCTGGCCGGTGAGGGGGTAGCGCCGCGTCCCGGGGCGGCGCCGGAAGAAGCAAGGACGCAAGGGGTGCAGGGGATGCAGGGGGCGGTGCTTGTATCGGCGGGCGGTGGCGCTGTGGGGGCGCGGCTTTTGCGCACCGCGCTGCATGCGCGGGGGCTATCGGGACCGGCTGCGGCATTGCCCTGGCGGCTGTTCGTCGGGCCGCCTGCCGCTCGCGATCTTCTTTCCGCCTTGCGCCCGGGGAAAACAATGCGG
>CALAQW010000007.1 GCA_937888955.1 uncultured Alphaproteobacteria bacterium
CGATCTACCGCGCTGATGCCCGCCGAACGGCGCGCCGCGCTGGTGGCGGTGGCACGGCGCTATGAGCTTGCCCTTATCGAGGATGACTTATATGCCGACCTTCTGCCACCAGCCGAGCGGCCGCTGCCGCTTGCACATTCTTATCCGGAAGCAAGCTTCTATGTGACGAGCCTGTCGAAATCGGTGACGCCGGGCATCCGCATCGGCTATCTGCTCTGTCCCGACGTGCCGACCGGCACGCTGATACGGCGGTGCCAGGGCATATTGAACAGTTTCGCCATGGACGTACCGCTTCTGATGGGCGGCATCGCGACATGGCTGATCGAAAGCGGTGAAGCCGCCCGGTTTGCGGAAAAGCAGGCTGAAGAGATGGCCGCGCGGCAGGCGATGGCGGCGCAACGGCTTGCCGGTCATCACTTCCAGCATCATCGCGCCGCGCTGCATTTCTGGTTGCAACTGCCATCGCAATGGCGCACCCACAGCTTTACCCAGGCCTGTCTTTCACAGGGGGTGCAGATTGGTCAGGCCGATGATTTCGCGGTGGGCCAGACACAAGCGCCCCATTGCGTGCGGCTGGCGCTTGGCGCCCCGCGCAGCCGCACCGAACTTGCGACCGTGCTCGATACGGTTGCGTCACTATTGAATGAGCAGCCCCAGGGCGACATTCCCGGCGTTTAGGCGGCAGCTTTCGTTTTCCGGGCGATCTTGGCGAGCGCGCGCATCAATTGCCGCGCGCCGGAAAGCCGTGCATCCGCCGTCTCCCATTTGCGCTGGAAGACCAGCTTGTGATCGGGTCTGAGCTTTGTGGTACGCGGCTGGCTGGCGATAAAATCGACAAGCCCGGCGGGATTGGCGAACTGATCATTGCGGAATGTGAGGATCGCGCCCTTCGGCCCGACATCGAGCTTTTCAACCCCCGCAAGACGGCATTGCTGCTTGATCGCGACGATCTGCAGCAGATGCTCGACCTCCTCGGGCAACGGGCCGAACCTGTCGATCAGCTCCGCCGCGACCCCGTCGATTTCAGCCGCATCGTCGATATGCGACAGCCGCCGATAAAGCGACAGGCGGACATTCAGATCCTCGACATAGCTGTCGGGGATCAGCACGGCGGTGCCCAGATTGATCTGCGGCGACCAGTGTCCATCCGCCTCCGCATCGCCGGACGAACCCCCTTCCCCGCTGCGCAGCGCCGCGACCGCTTCCTCCAGCATTTCCTGATAAAGTTCGAAGCCGACTTCCTTGATATGGCCCGACTGTTCATCCCCGAGCAGATTACCCGCGCCACGAATATCGAGATCATGGCTCGCCAGGCTGAACCCCGCCCCAAGCGTATCGAGGGTCTGCAAAACCTTGAGCCGCTTTTCGGCATTTGCCGTAATCGGCTTTTTGGGCGGCAGGGTTAGATAGCAGAATGCCCGGATTTTCGAGCGCCCGATACGGCCGCGCAACTGATAAAGCTGCGCCAGCCCGAACATATCCGCACGATGCACAAGCATGGTATTCGCGGTCGGAATATCGAGGCCGGATTCAATGATCGTCGTACTGATCAGCACGTCATACTGACCGTCATAAAAGGCAGTCATAATATCGTCGAGCTGGCCAGGCGGCATCTGTCCATGGGCAACGACATATTTCACCTCAGGCACATATTCCTTGAGATATTCTTCCGCCTCGGGCAGATCGGCAATACGCGGGCAGACATAAAAGCTCTGCCCGCCGCGATAATGTTCGCGCAGGATCGCCTCGCGCAGGACAACCGGATCGAACGGCATGACGAAAGTCCGCACCGCCAGCCGGTCTATGGGCGGGGTCGCAATCAGCGACATTTCGCGTACGCCCGTCAGCGCAAGCTGCAAGGTGCGCGGGATCGGCGTTGCAGTCAGGGTCAGCACATGCACATCGGCGCGCAATTGCTTGAGCCGCTCTTTATGCGCAACGCCGAAATGCTGCTCTTCATCGACAATTACCAGGCCGAGATTTTTGAATTTCACATTCTTGGCAAGCAAGGCGTGGGTGCCGATCACGATATCGACCTGACCCTCTGCCAGTTCCTTTTTGGTCTGGCTCGCCTGTTTTGTCGAAACCATGCGCGATAACTGCGCAATCCGGACGGGCAAACCGGCAAACCGTTCCTTGAAGCCACGAAAATGCTGCCGGCTTAACAGGGTGGTCGGCACGATCACGGCCACCTGCTCGCCATTCATCGCCGCAACGAATGCGCTGCGCAGGGCAACCTCGGTCTTGCCGAAGCCGACATCGCCGCAAATCAGGCGATCCATCGGCCGGCCACTTGCCAGATCCTCTGTCACGGCCTCGATCGCGGCCATCTGATCTTCGGTTTCGTGATAGGGAAAGCGGGCGCAGAATTCTTCGTATGCGCCTTCAGGCGGGTGCACGGGCACCGTATCGCGCAAGGCGCGCGCCGCCGCGATCTTGATCAATTCCGCGGCGATTTCGCGGATGCGCTGCTTCATGCGCGCGCGGCGCGCCTGCCAGGCGGTGCCGCCCAGCCGGTCAAGCTGTACATTCAGCTCGTCAGAGCCGTAACGTGACAGCAGTTCGATATTCTCGACCGGCAGGTAAAGCTTGTCATCCCCGTGATAGACAAGCAGCAGACAATCATGCGGCGCGCCATTGATATCAAGCGTCTCAAGCCCGCGATAGCGGCCGATACCGTGATCGACATGCACGACCAGATCGCCCATGGTGAGGCTTGACGCCTCGGTCAGGAAGTTTTCCGCGCGCCTTGCGCGCTTGTGCCGGCGGACAAGCCGGTCACCGAGAATATCCTGCTCCCCGAGCAGCAGCAGCGCGTCGGTCTCAAACCCGTTTTCAATGCCCAGCACGATCAGACCCACCGTACCGGCAGGTGCTGCTTCCGCTTCCACCCAGCTATCAGGATAGACGATCGCCGCAACCCCGTGATCAGCCAGCACCGCGCCCAGCCGCTCGCGCGAGCCGGTGCTGTAAGCGGCGATCAGGACCTTTTTTCCCGCCTGCTGGCGTTCCTTCAGATAATCGCGCACCGCCTCGTAAACATTGACGTTTTCCTGCTTGCGCTCGGGCCCGAAATCGCGGCAATGGCGGCCGCCCGCATCGATTCCCGCACGCCCTTCGGGAACCTGATAGGGGGTGAAGCTGCGTGTCGCAAAGCCGGCCAGAACGCCGTGCCATTCATCTGGCGCAAGATAGAGCGCCTCTGGCGGCAAAGGTTTATAGCCCGGCGCACCACCTGCCGCGCCTGCAGGCACATCGCGCCGCGCGGCATAGTAATCGGCGACCTGCTCAAGCCGGCTTGTCACCGCTTCCTGCGCCATATGATCAAGGGTGACAATCGTTGGATCGGGCAGATAATCGAACAGGCTATCGAGCTTTTCATGAAACAGCGGCAGCCAATGTTCCATCCCCTGATATTTGCGCCCGGCACTGATCGATTCATATAGCGGGTCGCCATCGGTCACCGCGCCAAAGCGCGCGACATAGCCTGAACGAAACCGGTGGATCGCCGCATCGTCGAGCAGGATCTCGGAAACCGGCATCAGGGTGAGGCTTGGCAGTTTACCGATGCTGCGCTGGGTCTCGGGATCAAAAACCCGGATGCTTTCCAGCGTATCGCCAAAGAAATCGAGCCGCCGCGGCAAATCCGCGCCGGGCGGAAAAATATCGACAAGTCCGCCGCGCACGGCGAAATCGCCAGGCTCGACCACCGTGCTTGCGCGGGCATAGCCATTGCGCCCCAGATAGGCGGTAAGCGCCTCGATATCCACGGATTTTCCGGCACGGGCGATGAAGCGATCCGCCTCCACCATCGCGCGGGCAGGCACCCGCTGCACCGCCGCATTCACCGTGGCGATGACGATCAGCTTGCGATTGTCCTCCTCGGGGTCGACAAGCCGGTTCAGCGCGGCCATGCGCTGACCGCTGATTTCCGCGTTGGGGGACACCCGGTCATAGGGCAGACAATCCCAGGCGGGAAATCGCACGATCTCGACATCGGGCGCGAAATAGCCAAGCGCTTCCGCCGTGGCGACCGCGCGCGGAGCATCGCGCGCAATGTGCAAGACCGGCTGCCCCGTCTTTCGCACCAGCGCCGCCAACACCACCGCATCAAACCCTTCCGGCGCGCCAGCAACTGTCAGCGCACCGGAATCCGCGAATAATTCTTCTTTGAATTCCAATGGATTAACTTGTGTATTTGAACTTCATTATAAGCGTCATGACGGGCCCGTTCCGATCTGCGGGCAACGGCTCACGCCGCGAAATCCAGCCATAGAGCATCGGGTCTTCCAATTCGAGTATCGCCTCATATTCGGCAAGTTCCGCAGGCCCGAATTCGGCAAGATGGGTGTCGGCGAAACGGCCCATAATCAGATCCATCTCCCGCATGCCGCGATGCCATGAGCGGTAGCGCAAGCGCTTGCGGTGAAGTTCGGTTTCGCTTTCTGCCGTCATCCTGATCATCCTGCTTCGCCTTGGTCCGTCGGTTAGGGCACCGCCAATAGGCAGGCGTCCCGGCGTGCCGATGCGCGCCCGGTTCCCAGTCACCACTACTGCTTGATATAGTCCGATGCGGTGACATCGCGCCACCCCCAATCGCGTGCCTGTCGCGTTTCGATCCTGGCTTAGCAAAGGAGCTGCCTGCCATCATGCGCCCGGAAATATTGTTCCCGCTTTTTGCCCCCGTGACGCGGCTGCCGGGCGTCGGGCCGAGGATCGGCAAGCTGATCGAGAAACTTGCCGGACCGCATATCGTCGATCTGTGCTGGCATCTGCCCAGCAGCGTCATCGACCGGCGCTATCAGCCCCGGCTTGCCGAGCTGACACCGGCGCAGGATGGTCAGGTGGCCACATTGCGCCTGACAGTCGACGCGCATCGCCCGCCACCGGGGCGGCGCGGCCCTTACCGCGTCGCCTGTACCGATGGAAGCGGGCAAATCGATCTGATCTTCTTCCATGCGCGCGAGGATTATCTCCTGCGTTCCCTCCCACTTGGGGAGATGCGGATCGTCAGCGGCAAGCTTGAGCTTTATCGGGGCACCTTTCAGATGACCCACCCCGATCACATCGTGACAGAAGCCGAATTCGCTGCCCTGCCAATGGTCGAACCGGTCTATCCGCTGACCGGCGGGCTGAACCCGAAACCGCTTGCAAAAGCGATCCGTGCGGCACTTGCCAAAGCGCCCGATCTGCCTGAATGGCAGGATGGGCCCTGGCGCGCGCAGCAAGGTTGGAGCGACTGGAAGACATCATTGCTCGCCGCCCATGCACCGCAGACAGCCGCCGACGTCAGCAGCGATCATCCCGCGCGCAGCAGGCTTGCCTATGACGAGCTGCTTGCCAATCAGCTCGCCCTGATGCTTGTCAGGCGCAGTATGCGGCGGCAATCGGGCCGGGCGATCCAGGGGGACGGCCATCTGCGCGACAAGGTGATCGCCGCCCTGCCCTTCCGGCTGACCCCGTCGCAGGAAATGGCGCATGCCGAGATTGCCGGCGATATGCGCAGCGGCGGGCGCATGCTGCGCCTGCTGCAAGGCGATGTCGGCAGCGGCAAGACCATTGTTGCGTTGCTATCGATGCTGATCGCGGTTGAAAACAAGGGACAGGCGGCCATGATGGCGCCGACCGAAATCCTCGCCCGCCAGCACCATGCGACCATTGCCCCGCTCTGCGACGCGGCGGGGGTAAGCGTCGCACTGCTGACCGGTCGCGACAAAGGCAAACAGCGCGATCAAATTCTTGCCGGTTTGGCGGACGGCACCATTCAGATCGCCATGGGAACACATGCCCTGTTCCAGGAAGATGTGCGCTTCCACGATCTGCAGCTTGCCATCATCGACGAGCAGCATCGTTTCGGGGTGCATCAGCGCATGCTGTTATCGGAAAAGGGAATCCGCACCGTCGACACACTGGTGATGACGGCAACCCCCATTCCACGCACCCTGACCCTGACCGCCTACGGGGATATGGATGTCTCGCGGCTGCTTGAAAAGCCGCCCGGCCGCAGCCCGATTGATACCCGTGTCATGCCCATCGACCGGATCGATGCGGTGATCACGGGTCTTCACCGCGCGGTCGCGGCGGGCGCACAGATTTACTGGGTCTGCCCGCTGGTCGAGGAGTCGGAGGCTGTCGACGCGGCCGCCGCGGAAGAACGCCACGCTGCCTTGCGGCAGATTTTCGGGGACCGGGTCGGGCTGGTGCATGGCCGCATGAAAGCAGCTGAAAAAGATCGCGCCATGCAGGATTTCCAGGAACGACGCACCGATATTCTGGTTGCAACCACGGTCATCGAGGTCGGGGTCGATGTGCCCAACGCCACCATCATGGTGATCGAGCATGCGCAGCGTTTCGGCCTTGCGCAACTGCATCAGCTACGCGGCCGTGTTGGCAGGGGCAGCGGAAAATCGACCTGCCTGCTGCTCTATCAATCGCCGCTTGGGGAGATGGCGCGCGCACGGCTTAAAATCCTGCGCGAAACAGAAGACGGTTTTCGCATCGCGGAAGAGGATTTACGGCTGCGCGGCGCGGGCGAGGTATTGGGCATCCGGCAAAGCGGGCTGCCTGAATTCCGTATCGCCGATCTGCAAACCCATGAAGAATTGCTGGCCGCGGCGCGTGACGATGCGCGGATGATCGTCGACCAGAACCCCGAACTGAGCGGCGCGCGGGGGGAAGCGCTGCGCATCCTGCTATACCTGTTCGAACGTGACGCGGCCGTGCAATATGCCCGGTCGGGCTAGGACTGCTCCTCACGACTGAATTGCAGCTTGCGCAACGGCTTTTGCGGATCCGGGTGCCAATCGGGCACCACCATGCCAGCCGAAATCACCAGCTTCGCGGCTTCCTCAACCGACATATCGAGGATAATGATATCCTTGCGCGGCAGGAACAGCAGGAAACCGGATGTCGGATTTGGCGTAGTGGGCACGAAAACACTCGCCAGATCTTCGTGCGACCGCCCCTGAACCTCACCATTGGTATTGGCTGTGATGAAGCAGATCGACCATATGCCCTTGCGCGGATATTCGATCAGCCCGGCCTGCCGGAAACTGCCGGCCGATTGGGTGGCCACAGTTTCGAAAATCTGCTTCAGCGCCTTGTAGATATTACGCACCACCGGCATGCGCGCCACGACCCGCTCACCATAGCCAAGCAATGTCCGGCCAAAGAAATTCGCCGTCAGCGCGCCAAGCAAGGTCAGCAACACAACCATGATCAACAACCCAAGCCCCGGGAAGCTCAGGCTGAAATAGGATTCAGGATTATATCTCTCCGGGATCAGGGGCTTGATCGTTTCATCGACAAAGGAGATCAGCGCCCAGGTCAGATAAATCGTAATCCCGATCGGCGCAGACACCACAACGCCGGTCAGGAAGTAGTCGCGCAACCGTTTGGCAATACCCCGCTTGGGCGCAGGCGCAAGAATCTGCACCCCGTCAGCATCTGTATTGCCGTCCATATCCGAATTTGCCGGCTGATCCATTTCGGGATCGATGTCATTCTTGTCAGTCATACTCGCTCTTATCTGGGCATTATATGCGCCGAGTATAAGGGCTCGCGCATCACAAGCGATTTCCTCATACCCGGCACACGGATTACTATCGCGCAAAAAGCGCCCATCACGGCGACAACATACGAATTGCGGGGAAGACAGGAAATGCCACAAATTACGGTCGAAAGCAGCAACCATATCGCGGAAGTGACGCTGACCAATCCGCCACGCGGCTATCTGAATAACGAGAATGCCACAGAATTACTCACCGCGCTGGAGAAATTGGCGGCCACCCCGGAGATTCGCGTCATCATTCTGACCGGCGGCGTGCCAGGGGTATTTATTCGCCACTACGATGTCGGGGAAATCGTTGCCATGGCAAAGGTGGCGCGCCGCGCACAGCAAACGCAGGCGGGAGAGACACCGGCTGCGGTTGCCGCCGTGCATCAGGCGATCAGCCTGATCGACGGGATGGCCAAGCCCGTGATCGCGGCAATCAATGGCTATGCCCAGGGCGGCGGGTTCGAGACCGCGCTTGCCTGCGATATTCGTATTGCCGAGGCTGGCGACTATCGGATCGGGTTGCCAGAAACCAATATCGGCATCTTTCCCGGCGCAGGCGGCACGCAAAGGCTGCCGCGCGTCATCGGCATGGCGCGCGCGCTGGAAATGATCCTGCGCGGCCGCACGGTAGATCCTGAGGAAGCAGCACAGATCGGTCTTGTACACGAACTGACCCGACGCGGCGGCGCGCTGGCCCGGGCGCGGGAAATTGCGGCGGAAATCGCGGACCGCCCGCCGCTGGCCGTCGGCATGGCGAAACAGCTTGTCAAATCGGCGCTCGACCGGCCGGTTGCCGAAGGCGTGCTTGAGGAACGCGAAATGTTCGACCGGATATTGCGCGAGGACGACACGGCCATTGATGCGATGCGGTGGTTCCTCGATAATGGGGAAGATATCAACCGCCGCCCGCCGGGAGGCGCCTGATCCGCAGATGACCATCCATCCGAATTGCCACTGAGCGGGATTTCCATGAAACGCTATCTTCTTTACGGGCTGATCAGCCTTGCCATCATCGGTACGGTTGCCTTCGGCTTCCGGCGTGAAATCCTGATGTATATGATTACCCCGGGCGACGAATTCGCAGCCTATCAACCACCGCCCGCCCCCGATTACGCGGATCCGGCGACATGGGCCGCGCATCCCGATCGTGCCGATAACGCGGATCTTGTCCCCCCCGTTAGCGGTGCGGAGAACCGGCAGGCATTGGCGAAAGTCGATGTTTTCTACATCCATCCGACGACCAACTATCGCGGCAATGGCTGGAATGCGGCGCTGGACGACCCGCGCGTCAATCAGATTACCGATCAGGGCACAATCAAGCATCAAGCGAGCGCCTTCAACAGCTGCTGCCGCATCTTCGCACCGCGCTACCGGCAGGCAACACTCGCCGCTTTTATGGCCGAAGCCGGGCAGAATGGCCGGCTTGCGCTGGAACTGGCCTATCAGGACGTGCGGGCGGCATTCGATTATTATCTGCAGCATGAGAATGGCGGCCGCCCGTTTATCATCGCAAGTCACAGCCAGGGGACACGCCACGCCTACAAGCTGATCAGCGAGACGATCAACGGCACGCCGCTTGCCGACCGGCTTGTTGCCGCCTATCTGATCGGCTTTCCGCGCCAGATCACGGATGATGGCAGAATGCTAGGGCATTGGCAGGTCTGTGACGCGCCGGCGCAAACCGGCTGTATCGTAAGCTGGAATACGATGCTGGAAGGCGGCGATCCGACACAGTTTCGCAACGGCGTGGCGACAAACGGCGCATTGGATACGCTGCCGCGAACCGCGCCCGATGGCCAGATCGCCTGCGTCAACCCGCTTAGCTGGCGCACCGACAATGCCCGTGCCGGGCGACAATCGCATCTTGGGGCAATTCCGTTCAGCCGCGATGCCGATAGCGGCATTCCCGAACCACGGCCAGAATTGCTCGAGGCATGGTGCGAGGACGGTTTCCTGTTTGTCACCGACCCGGGGGACGAATTCCGGATCCTGCGCATGCCTGAAGGCAATTACCATAACTATGATTACAATCTGTTCTACATGAATATCCGCGAAAACGCGCTCACACGCACAAACAGCTTTCTTGCGAATCCAAGGAAAGCTGCGTTTGCGCATGAATGAACGACAGCGACAGGTATCCCTGAGCATCGGCACGTGTTAACGGCGCATTCAGGCGCGGCATTTCTGCGCGAAACCT
>CALAQW010000008.1 GCA_937888955.1 uncultured Alphaproteobacteria bacterium
TGCCGCCAGTTGCGCGATTCTAAGCCCCAACCCCAACCCCAACCTCTCCGGCTGGCTGACGGCCTTCCAGGCGCGGCGGCGCCGGTTCCCGAAGTCAAGCCGACCCTTGCGGCGCTGCATCCGCCACGAATTTCAAGCCGCCGATTCAGCGAATCGCGCGGCCAGATTCTGCAGCCGGTGATTGGCAGGATCGCCGAATTTTTCGGCGGCAAGGATGGCGCTGGCGGAACATTGCACGGCATTCGCATCATTTCACGCAGTAACGCCGAAGTGGTTGCGCCATTTGATGGAAAACTGGCATTTGCCGGCCGGTTTGGCGATTATGGCGAACTATTGATCCTGGAAGTCGGGGACGGGTATCATATACTGCTTTCCGGGATGAGCCATATATACGGGGAAACCGGACAAAATGTGATTGCCGGGGAGCCTATTGGCAGGATGGGAACGGAGGCCGGAACGGCTGACGTGAAAGAGGCTGCGAGCCAGCAGAAGCGCAATGCACTATATGTTGAGTTTCGCAAAGACGGGGAACCGTTCAATCCGGCCCCGTGGATTGCATCGCGCAAGATTGAGGTAAGCGGATAATGATCGAAACAGGAACAACAGGCGACAGGATAAAGCAGATGAATGGGAAAATACGATTTGCGCTTGTTGTGTCGCTGTCGCTTGTTCTCAGCCTGCCGTTTCTTGTTGTGTCCGGCCCGGCAGCCCACGCGGCCAAATCCGATACTTATGAACAGCTTAATCTGTTCGGTGATGTGTTTGAACGCATTCGCAACAACCATGTTGTCGAAGCCGAGGACAAGGAACTGATCGAGGCCGCGATCAACGGCATGCTGTCATCGCTCGATCCGCATTCGAGCTTTTTGAACGCGGAAAGCTATCGGGATATGCAGGTGCAGACCCGGGGCGAGTTTGGCGGGCTTGGCATTGAAGTTACAATGGAAAACGGCCTGATCAAGGTGGTTGCGCCGATCGACGATACGCCGGCGGCGCGTGCCGGGCTGCAATCTGGCGATTATATCACGCATCTTGATGGGGAAGCTGTGCTTGGGCTGACATTGCGCGAGGCGGTCGACAGGATGCGCGGACCGGTGCGCACGGATATACGGCTGACCGTCGCGCGTGAAAACGAGGCCGACCCATTCGAGGTTGTGATCACCCGCGATGTCATTACTATTCAATCCGTACGGTCGCGGCGGGAAGGTAACATCGCCTATCTGCGGATTTCCGCTTTCAACGAACAGACCGATTCAGGCGTCAAGGAGCAGCTCGCCGCGCTGAAGCAGGAGATCGGCAGCGAATTTCAAGGCGTCGTCCTTGACTTGCGCAATAATCCCGGTGGCCTGCTCGATCAGGCGGTTGCTGTCAGTGACGAATTCCTCGATCGTGGCGAAATCGTATCGACGCGCGGCCGGCATGAAGAGGATATTCAGCGCTTCAATGCCTCGAAAGGCGATATCAGCAGCGGCAAACCGATCATCGTGCTGATCAATGGCGGTTCGGCCAGCGCATCCGAAATCGTTGCCGGTGCGCTGCAGGATCATCGCCGTGCCATCGTGCTCGGAACATCAAGCTTTGGCAAGGGCTCGGTGCAGACGATCATTCCCCTGGGCGGCAAGGGGGCCTTGCGGTTGACGACCGCGCGCTACTATACCCCGTCGGGCCGTTCGATCCAGGCCAAGGGTATTGAACCTGATATCGAAGTCGCACAAGCCAAGGTCGAACCGCTGGAGGATACCGGCGGGCGCAGCGAGGCCGATTTGCGTGGTCATCTTGATGAGGAAAATCCCGATGCGGACAAGACGGCAGCAGATACGGATTCCCAGGCAGTTGACGATTATCAGCTCGCTTATGCATTGGATTTGCTGCGAGGGATTTCCCTTGTTAACGACCGTGCGGTAAATTAGCGACTTTCGGTACAACCGACAGGCATTCAATTTTGGCAGCCTTTTGGAAAGCTTTCCGGTCGCGCAATCCTGCAGCCGAAACGGCACAGCATGAATTGGAAGCGGAAGAACAGCCGCGTGGCGGAACAAGTCCTGTTCTGATCGCGACATTCATCGTGCTCGCTGCTTTGGGTGGTGTGATTGCGTGGCTGGCCTTGTCGGCACCGTCTGCACCGCCTGCCGCTGTGTCTTTGTCATTGGGGGAAACCGAAACCATATTGGATCTGTCCGAAGGGCAGCTTTCCCTGGATGGCGCTTTAACGCCGCCCGCGACCGATAAGCGCGATGTCAGCGACGCGGGACAGAATCGCGCTCAGTCATCGCTGAGAATTTTGCCTGCGATGCGGACCGCGGATGGGCGATTGCAGCTCGGTCCGGTACCCGATCCCACGCTTGTGCAGCAGTCAGTAGTCGGCCCATTGCCGAAAATTGCCGAGGACGGGGCGCAGTCCTGGCATGTCTATGCGCATCCTTTCGACAGCAGCGATCCGCGCCCCAAAGTGGCGATCGTCATCGGCGGCATGGGGTTGAGCCGGGCGACGACCAGCGCAGCCCTGAAAGACCTGCCGCCCGCAATATCGCTGGCCTATACACCCTATGTTCAGCGGTTGCAGGACTGGATTGATCAATCGCGCGCCTATGGGCATGAAGTCCTGCTGGAGCTGCCCATGGAACCGCATGATTTTCCTGAAAACGACCCTGGTCCTTACGCATTGCTGACCGAGCTTTCAGTCGAGGAAAATACCAGCCGGCTGGAATGGCTGCTCAGCCGGTTCACCGGTTATGTCGGCGTTATTAATTTTCTGGGCGCCAAATTTCTCACGGCTGAGGTTGCGCTGGCACCAATTGTCGCGGAATTGAAAGGCCGTGGGCTGATGATCGTTGATGACAGTGGCAGCCGCCGCAGTATGATTGCAGGCCTGGCGGGGCAGATCGATATGCCGTTTATCGTCAGTGACCGTCGGATCGATGTCGAACCGGATGCCGCCTATATCGGGCGGCAATTGGCCGAACTCGAGGCGGTGGCGATTGATCGTGGCTTCGCCGTTGGCGTCGGCTCCCCCTATCCGGTAACCGTTGAAACATTGACGACATGGGCAGCCGGGCTTGCGCAGCGTGGTATTGTGCTTGTGCCGGTATCTGCCGGGGTGCGCTAGCTTGTGCGTCTCGCGTCAGAATGGAAAAGGATCGCAATTGATGGATTGCCGTAACAATGGATGAGAGGCCGATGCCGGTTAATGATGCGGTCCCCGCGCCAAGCGAAACCCCACCCGCTGAGTATCGTGAATGTGTCGGTATCTGTCTGATCAACGCTGAGGGGCAGATATTTGTCGCCCGGCGTCTTGATTTGGGCAGCAATGAGGCGCCGCCTGATGCGCCGCCCAAACCGTGGCAGATGCCGCAGGACCAAAACCGCGAAGTGGC
>CALAQW010000009.1 GCA_937888955.1 uncultured Alphaproteobacteria bacterium
CAAGGCCGGCTTTGCGCATGACCAGGGACTCGCCGATGCGCCGCCGCCCGCAGCCCCCGCGCCGCTCTCGCGCGAGGCGGCGGCGGAACTTGAGGCATTGCTGGCCGCGACCGGCGATCCGGAACTGCGCGCCGCCCTCGAGAAACTGGGCCGGGGGGTGCTGGCGCGGCAGGCGGGGCAAAAGCGTGGCCGCTGACTTGCTGGTTGGGGGACCGGCCGGTCAAGGCGATGCGCAACCGGCGATTCGCAGCGGTAAAATGCCAACCCGATTGTCGCCATATTTGCCCCCGACACTGATCGGCCCGCGACACGCATGCGGGATTGTCCTAAGCGTGCAACAGTGCGCAACAGGACGCGACAGATTTGCACGCATTTGCAACACATATGCGACAGTTTGCACCATATGGTGCAAATGCGCTTGGTAAGCGCTGCTGACGCGACTATACTCACGCAACATCTTGTGGTTTGGGAATGATGATACACAATAACAAGCAGATTTTCGGGAACAAGCAGATTTTCGGGATTATCGGGCTCGCAGTCGTCGCGCTTCTGGGCTTGGCCTGGTGGGGCCTGAACGATTCGGCGAATGCCGATGCGCAGATGGCGGATCCGGGCGATGGCGGCGGCATGGCCGCCGATACCGGGAGCTATTACGCCGGCGATATCGTTGAAGGGGCGGCGGATGCGCCCATCACCGTCATCGAATATGCCTCGATGACCTGCCCGCATTGCGCCAATTTTCATACCAGCATCTATCCCGAACTGCGCGCGAAATATGTGGAAACCGGCAAGGTTCGCTTCGTTTTCCGGGAATTTCCCCTCGACGGGCTGGCCTTGCGTGCCGCCATGCTGGCGCGCTGCGGCGGGGCGGAGCGGGTGCATGGCTATCTCGACGTGCTCTTCATGCAGCAGGGCAAATGGGCCACCGCCCAGGACCCGATCGCCGCGCTGTCGCGCATTGCCCGGCTGGGCGGGATGAGCGAGGCGGCATTCCAGAGCTGCATGGCCAATGAACCGCTGGCCGAAATGGTCGTCGCGAGCCGGGTCAAGGGCTCGGAAGAATTCGATATCACCTCGACACCGAGTTTTGTGATCGGGGGCAAGACCTATTCAGGCGGGCTTGGTGTCGAGGAGTTCGACAAGATCCTCGCCCCTTATCTTGGCGAGGGATGAGCGTGCTGCCGCGCTTGTGCCAGCCTGGCGATATATGAGGACCGGCTAGGGTGCGTTTCACACGGCTGCGTATTACCGGATTTAAATCCTTTGTCGAACCGACCGAACTGCTGATCGAGCCGGGGCTGACCGGAGTCGTGGGACCCAATGGTTGCGGCAAATCCAATCTGGTGGAGGCGCTGGGCTGGGTCATGGGCGAAGGCTCGGCCAAGAAAATGCGCGCCAAGGGCATGGATGACGTCATTTTCGCCGGTACCTCCAGCCGCCCGTCGCGCAATATGGCCGAGGTCGCGCTGCAGGTCGATAACCGCTCTCGCCGTGCGCCTGCTGCCTTCAACGATCACGATGATCTTGAGATCAGCCGCCGCATCGAGCGCGAGGCGGGGTCAGTCTACCGGATCAATGGCCGTGAAACCCGCGCGCGCGACGTCTCGCTGCTATTTGCCGATGCGGCAAGCGGTCCGCACAGTACAGCGCTTGTCCGGCAGGGGCGTATCGGCGCGCTGATCGATGCAAAGCCCGCGGACCGGCGGGCGATTCTCGAGGAAGCGGCGGGGATTGGCGGGCTGCATTCGCGGCGGCATGAAGCGGAATTACGCCTGCGCGCGGCGGAAACCAATCTGACCCGGCTTGACGATATCATGGCGCAGATCGAGGGGCAGCTGGCCGCCCTCAAACGGCAGGCCCGTCAGGCCTCGCGCTATCGCAATCTATCGGGTCATATTCAGCGGACCGAAGCCTTGCTGTTTTATCTGCGCTGGCAGGAGGTGAACCAGGCGGTGACCCGTGCCGCCGATATGCTGGAGGCGGCAGAAGCGCAGGTCAATGCGGCGGCCGCGCGCAATGCGGCCGCATCAAACGCGCAGGTGCAGCGCGGCGGCCGC
>CALAQW010000010.1 GCA_937888955.1 uncultured Alphaproteobacteria bacterium
TGTCGATTTCGCCGCGCTGCCGCATCCCCCGGGGTCACGAATGGTGAAACAAATTGATGTGCCTGCATCGCCTGAAAACTATCGCCGAACGCCGAGCGGGCCGGGCCATAATCGATCAGCAAAGCCGCACCGCCATAATGGCTGATATGCGTTGCCAGCATCTCGCAAACGGTTTGCGCGGCCAGGCTGACTTCGGCGACAGCCCCCTGTTCGATAGCTCCGCAACGCTGATCAAGCCGCAGGAGGGCTGTATCCGCGACAGGTTGCGGCGCAAGCTCGACAGTGAAGCCACGATCTTCACAATGCACCACCATACGTTCGTGCCATTTGCCATCGCGATATTCAAACTGCCTGATCGGCAGCGCATCGAAAAACTCATTCGCGACAATCAGGCAGGGGAGCGCAGGTAATGCGTCAACACCCGCATGCCATTGCACAGGATGCCCCGAAAGCGCTTGCTGTTGAACTGCGCGCAAGGCAGGGCTTGTTTCGACAAGGTGAATTTGCGCCGCCGCGCAAAATGCCGGGCGCAACGCTGCCGCGCGGAGAATATCGGCCATCAGCGTTCCCCTGCCCGGACCGAGCTCAACCAGCGCAAAACTGTCAGGCGCGCCCATATCAAGCCAGCTTTGTACACACCAAAGCCCGATGAGCTCGCCGAAAATCTGACTGATTTCAGGGGCTGTGATGAAATCACCCGACACGCCGAAAGGGTCGCGGCGCATATAATATCCGAATTCGGGATGCCCCAGCGCAAGCGACATATAACCGCCAATGGTCAACGGCCCGTCAGCGGCGATTACCGCGGCGATATGGTCCCGCAGGGCATTCACTTCGCTGCCCGGCGCAAAGCAAAAACAACAAGCCCGCCACCGACAAACACCATCGGCAGTGACAATATCATTCCCATCGTCAAACCACCTTGCAGATAACCGATATGGGCGTCCGGCTCGCGGAAAAATTCAACCGCGATACGCGCGAGACCATATCCGGCCAGAAACAATCCGGTCAAAAGCCACGGCTTTGCAAAGGCGTTCATCTTGCGGCTGACAAAATGGAGCAGCACAAAGAGAACAACCCCTTCAAGCGCCGCCTCATAAAGCTGGCTTGGGTGGCGCGGCGCGGGGCCAGCCCCGGGAAACACCATACCGATCGGCGAATCGGTGACGCGTCCCCATAATTCCGCATTGATGAAATTGGCAAGCCGCCCGAAAAACAATCCGATAGGAGCTGCACAGGCAACAAGGTCCGCAAGTTGACCAAGCGGAATCTGCCGCTTACGCGCAAACAGGATAATCGCGAGAATTACCCCCAGCATACCGCCATGGAAAGACATCCCCCCCTGCCACAGCTTGAAAATTTCCAGCGGATGTCCGGCGAAATAGGAAAAATTGTAAAATAAAACATAACCGAACCGCCCCCCCAGAATGATTCCAAGCGTGGCCCACAATACGAAATCGCCGATGGCAGCGGGTGTGACAGCACATGCTGTGCCGCGCCAAACGACAGGGTTTTGTAAAGTCCTGACAACATAGGCCCAGCCCAGTGCAATGCCTGCGAGATAGGCAAGCGAGTACCAGCGGATGGCCACCGGCCCAAGCTGCAGGGCGACCGGATCGATTTCAGGAAAGCTCAGCATTACAATAGCCTTACATGGTTGACCAAGGCGCTATGCTTGCGCTGCAAAGCCGCGCGGCACATAGTGGAAGCCATCAACACAGTTGCTTGTCGCCTGAGGAGGATCATGCGGCAAGATATGACCTTATGAGGCGCACCATGCAAACGCAAAACCGAATTCTCGACGACCTCGCCAAGCTGGTGACCAATGCCGCCGGTGCCGCGCAAGGGGTTACGTGCATTTTCCGTGCGCG
>CALAQW010000011.1 GCA_937888955.1 uncultured Alphaproteobacteria bacterium
CGGAACTTGCCGATCTGACAGATAGGCGGCCGCGCCGCGCGCGATCGAGGCGGCGGCAAGTATCCCCACCGCGGCTACTGCGAATCCGACAATCCGCGACAGGGTAATGGAATTGAAGGCATGCCTGACATAGGCCGCCTGACCCGCTGCCTCGGGGAAACGGGCAACCAGTTCGGCATAGCTGTAACCGGTTGGCGCGACCAGTATACCGGCAATCAAGAATGACAAAGGCGCACTGAACCCCGCAGCGCCGACAACTTCACCGATAAGGACATAGATCCCCGCACCGACGATGATTCCCACCCCGTAAAGGGTAAGCATACCAAGACCCAGACTGCGGCGCAGACCGGTTCCCGGCGCACCGACCGGAACATCACTGTCGCTCACTCAGCGGCCTGCAGGGCAAGCTCGGGCTGGTCATCCAGCCACTCGGCACAAAATTCCGCAATCTCGTGCCAGCGCGGCCCCTCGATCAGCCAATGGCTGCACCCGTGGAAATTGCGGAATTTACCCTTTCGGCCATAACGGCGGGCGATCTGCCGCACCGTTGCCGGTGGATTGATGGGATCTTTGCCGCCGGCAACCGCCAGGACGGGGATCTTCACCTTGCGCGAGTCAACCCTGGCCGTATTGTTGGGATCAAGCGCCCAACAGAGAATTTCATGCATTGCACAGCCTGATTCGGGCACCAGCCGCGCCAGAATACGATGCCGGTCCGGCCGCGGCAGATGATCGAGCGAATGCTGCGAGGCTATGTGGTAATCGGGCATGACGGTTTGCCCCCAGCCGACCCCGCTGGCCCAGATGCTGGCCGAGGAGAAAAACTCGAACGGGGTCGATGGCAGGATCCCGGCCGGCGGCGATGGGGCGAGCAACAGCATCGCCTTGCCATAACCGCGCGCGGCCAGCATCTGACACAGCAGCCCGCCCATCGAGTGGCCCATCAGAATAGGCTGCGCGTCCAATGCATCGATCTGTTGCCGCAGATCATGCAGATAATCGCGCAAGCTCGTCTGACCCAGCTTCGGGTTGGGCGCATGGTTCGGCCTGGCGTCATGATAACGCAGATCCGGCGTCAGACAGCGATAGCCGCGCGCCTCGAAAAACGGTTTGAACTTTTCAAATGCCCAGCCCCCACTGAACGCGCCATGCACCATCAAAATGGTCGGACGCTCGCTATGATCGTTCACCTGCCCTCCGATGCTGCTGCGACATTCGCGATAATATCGTCGAACTCGGCCAATATCTGACGATAGACATCGCGTTTGAATGCGATCACGCAATCAACAACATCGGCAGGATCAACCCATTTCCATTCATCGAACTCCGGATGCGCGGTGTTCAAATCCACCTCAGAATCGGTACCGTCAAACCGCATCGCGTACCATTTCTGCGTCTGGCCGCGATACCGGCCCCGCCATTTCCTGGCAGCGATCTCGGCCGGCAGATCATAGCTGTACCAATAGCGCGACGCGCCCATTATCGTTGCCCGCGCAATCCCGGTTTCCTCAAGCAATTCGCGCCGGGCGGCGGTTTCGGGCGTCTCTCCGGGATCGATTCCCCCCTGCGGCATCTGCCACGGTTTGGGCGGCGCGTCAGGCGGTGCTTCGTTACTGCCCAAATCAAGACGCCTGGCGACAAATATCTGCCCCTCAGCGTTGATCAGACAGATACCGACACATTCACGATACTCAGCGGGTGGGGTTTCGCTTGGCGCGGGGACCGCATCATTAACCGGCATCGGCCTCTCATCCATTGTTACGGCAATCCATCAATTGCGATCCTTTTCCATTCTGACGCGAGACGCACAAGCTAGCGCACCCCGGCAGATACCGGCACAAGCACAATACCACGCTGCGCAAGCCCGGCTGCCCATGTCGTCAATGTTTCAACGGTTACCGGATAGGGGGAGCCGACGCCAACGGCGAAGCCACGATCAATCGCCACCGCCTCGAGTTCGGCCAATTGCCGCCCGATATAGGCGGCATCCGGTTCGACATCGATCCGACGGTCACTGACGATAAACGGCATATCGATCTGCCCCGCCAGGCCTGCAATCATACTGCGGCGGCTGCCACTGTCATCAACGATCATCAGCCCACGGCCTTTCAATTCCGCGACAATTGGTGCCAGCGCAACCTCAGCCGTGAGAAATTTGGCGCCCAGAAAATTAATAACGCCGACATAACCGGTGAACCGGCTGAGCAGCCATTCCAGCCGGCTGGTATTTTCCTCGACTGAAAGCTCGGTCAGCAATGCGTAAGGACCAGGGTCGTTTTCAGGAAAATCATGCGGTTCCATGGGCAGCTCCAGCAGGACTTCATGCCCATAGGCGCGCGATTGATCAATCCAGTCCTGCAACCGCTGAACATAGGGTGTATAGGCCAGCGATATTGCGGGCGGCAGGTCTTTCAGGGCTGCGCTGGTCGTCGCCCGGCTCAACCCCATGCCGCCGATGACGATCGCCACTTTGGGGCGCGGATCGCTGCTGTCGAAAGGATGCGCATAGACATGCCAGGACTGCGCCCCGTCCTCGGCAATTTTCGGCAATGGGCCGACTACTGACTGCTGCACAAGCGTGGGATCGGGTACCGGACCGAGCTGCAATCGCCCATCCGCGGTCCGCATCGCAGGCAAAATTCTCAGCGATGACTGAGCGCGATTCTGTCCCGCGTCGCTGACATCGCGCTTATCGGTCGCGGGCGGCGTTAAAGCGCCATCCAGGGAAAGCTGCCCTTCGGACAGATCCAATATGGTTTCGGTTTCCCCCAATGACAAAGACACAGCGGCAGGCGGTGCAGACGGTGCCGACAAGGCCAGCCACGCAATCACACCACCCAAAGCAGCGAGCACGATGAATGTCGCGATCAGAACAGGACTTGTTCCGCCACGCGGCTGTTCTTCCGCTTCCAATTCATGCTGTGCCGTTTCGGCTGCAGGATTGCGCGACCGGAAAGCTTTCCAAAAGGCTGCCAAAATTGAATGCCTGTCGGTTGTACCGAAAGTCGCTAATTTACCGCACGGTCGTTAACAAGGGAAATCCCTCGCAGCAAATCCAATGCATAAGCGAGCTGATAATCGTCAACTGCCTGGGAATCCGTATCTGCTGCCGTCTTGTCCGCATCGGGATTTTCCTCATCAAGATGACCACGCAAATCGGCCTCGCTGCGCCCGCCGGTATCCTCCAGCGGTTCGACCTTGGCTTGTGCGACTTCGATATCAGGTTCAATACCCTTGGCCTGGATCGAACGGCCCGACGGGGTATAGTAGCGCGCGGTCGTCAACCGCAAGGCCCCCTTGCCGCCCAGGGGAATGATCGTCTGCACCGAGCCCTTGCCAAAGCTTGATGTTCCGAGCACGATGGCACGGCGATGATCCTGCAGCGCACCGGCAACGATTTCGGATGCGCTGGCCGAACCGCCATTGATCAGCACGATGATCGGTTTGCCGCTGCTGATATCGCCTTTCGAGGCATTGAAGCGCTGAATATCCTCTTCATGCCGGCCGCGCGTCGATACGATTTCGCCACGATCGAGGAATTCGTCACTGACAGCAACCGCCTGATCGAGCAGGCCACCGGGATTATTGCGCAAGTCAAGGACGACGCCTTGAAATTCGCTGCCGATCTCCTGCTTCAGCGCGGCGAGCTGCTCCTTGACGCCTGAATCGGTCTGTTCGTTGAAAGCGGAAATCCGCAGATAGGCGATGTTACCTTCCCGCCGCGACCGTACGGATTGAATAGTAATGACATCGCGGGTGATCACAACCTCGAATGGGTCGGCCTCGTTTTCACGCGCGACGGTCAGCCGTATATCCGTGCGCACCGGTCCGCGCATCCTGTCGACCGCCTCGCGCAATGTCAGCCCAAGCACAGCTTCCCCATCAAGATGCGTGATATAATCGCCAGATTGCAGCCCGGCACGCGCCGCCGGCGTATCGTCGATCGGCGCAACCACCTTGATCAGGCCGTTTTCCATTGTAACTTCAATGCCAAGCCCGCCAAACTCGCCCCGGGTCTGCACCTGCATATCCCGATAGCTTTCCGCGTTCAAAAAGCTCGAATGCGGATCGAGCGATGACAGCATGCCGTTGATCGCGGCCTCGATCAGTTCCTTGTCCTCGGCTTCGACAACATGGTTGTTGCGAATGCGTTCAAACACATCACCGAACAGATTAAGCTGTTCATAAGTATCGGATTTGGCCGCGTGGGCTGCCGGGCCGGACACAACAAGAAACGGCAGGCTGAGAACAAGCGACAGCGACACAACAAGCGCAAATCGTATTTTCCCATTCATCTGCTTTATCCTGTCGCCTGTTGTTCCTGTTTCGATCATTATCCGCTTACCTCAATCTTGCGCGATGCAATCCACGGGGCCGGATTGAACGGTTCCCCGTCTTTGCGAAACTCAACATATAGTGCATTGCGCTTCTGCTGGCTCGCAGCCTCTTTCACGTCAGCCGTTCCGGCCTCCGTTCCCATCCTGCCAATAGGCTCCCCGGCAATCACATTTTGTCCGGTTTCCCCGTATATATGGCTCATCCCGGAAAGCAGTATATGATACCCGTCCCCGACTTCCAGGATCAATAGTTCGCCATAATCGCCAAACCGGCCGGCAAATGCCAGTTTTCCATCAAATGGCGCAACCACTTCGGCGTTACTGCGTGAAATGATGCGAATGCCGTGCAATGTTCCGCCAGCGCCATCCTTGCCGCCGAAAAATTCGGCGATCCTGCCAATCACCGGCTGCAGAATCTGGCCGCGCGATTCGCTGAATCGGCGGCTTGAAATTCGTGGCGGATGCAGCGCCGCAAGGGTCGGCTTGACTTCGGGAACCGGCGCCGCCGCGCCTGGAAGGCCGTCAGCCAGCCGGAGAGGTTGGGGTTGGGGTTGGGCTTGGGCTGGGGCATCGGCAAAGCGGCGAATTGCGAATGACGTTCACGCAATTTGCTGAGCAGATCGCGGGTATCGCGGGCTTGTGCCGCCAATTGCGCGATTTCCTGGGCTTCGGCTTTGGCGCTTGCGGATAAATGCGCCCGCTGCTTGTCCTTTTCCGCCAGCAACGCGGTCAAACGCTGCTTCTCCGCATGCAATTCGGGCAGCAATTTCTGCAACGCGTCTTGCTTGCTGACAATCGTTGTGCGCAGCCGGTCGAGCGCGGCAAGCTCTGCGCGCAGTTCCGCCGCATCCTGCTCCAGCATGCGGATCATCGCGCCAAGCAGCATCGTCCCGCGCAATTGCTGCCGCACCCCGTCAGGTTCGACCATCAGCAAGGCCGGCGGCCGCTGCGACACCCGCGTCAATACCCCGAGCATTTCGCTCAATTCACCTTGCCGGCGGTCGAAACCGGCCGTCAGCGCATGCTGCTCAACCCGTAATGTCTCAAGCTGGGTTTCGTGATCGGTCGCGACCTGTTCCTGATTGCGGATCTGTTTGGCCGTCGTGACGAGCCGCTGCTGCAATTGGGTCATATCGCTGCCGATGGCGCGCGCGGCCTTCTCAAGCTTTTCCTGCTGCGCGGTGCGGCGGGCAATTTCAGCAGTCTGGGCAACCGCAGAACCGGCAAAAGCCCAACAGGTTATAATTGCCACCGCTGAAGCCATAGCAGAGCCTGGAAACGGGCAGACCGCCCATTTACCCCCTTTTGTGCCCCCCCTTTTGCGTTTGTCAGTCATGCAGCTATCACTTCAGCAAAATGGTACTTCTCGGTCCGGCCGTAAAATATCGCCGGTTCAGGGCAGGGCGCAACATTGCACTTGGTTAATAATAGAGAAGATGCCGCGCTCACGCCCGATGATAGGGATGATTAGCAAGAATGGTTACTGCCCGGTAAATCTGCTCGCTTAACATCGCGCGCGCGAGCATATGCGGCCAAATCATTGCGCCCAGCGACAGCGACCATTGCGCGCGCGCGCGAAGCTCGGGCGCAAGCCCCTGCGCGCCGCCGATTACAAAGGCGAGGTTCCGGATCCCCTGATCGCGATGTCTGGCGAGCGCCTCCGCGAATGCCTCGCTGCTCAACTGCCGGCCTGCCGCATCGAGCGTCACGATCAGCGCACCCTCGGGAATTTGTGCCGTCAGCAGTTTCGCTTCCTGCGCGGCCCGTTCCGCATCGGTGATGTTGCGCTTGCGCGATTGCCGATCCTCGACGGAATGGATCGTCACCGGACCAAGCGCCAACTGCGCACCCAATGCCGTACTGCGTGCGCCATAGGTTTCCGACAATTGCGTTTCCGGTGAATCCCTGCCTGCGCGGCCAACGGCGATTATATCGATACGCATGACAGATCAGGCGCAGGACGCAAATGCAAGAGCCGGCAGGTAACCGGTAATCGCAACTATCACCATCTGCCTGCCGGATCGGCCGCGCTATTAAACTCAGATCGCGGCGCGGCCGTCGACAGCACGATCCGCTCCCGCATCCGCGGGGATAACCACCGACCAGAGTTTTTCAAGATTGTAAAAATCCCTGACTTCGGGACGGAAGACATGCACCACAATATCGCCCGCATCGATGACGACCCAGTCGCCCTGATCACGGCCTTCTATCCGGCAGCTGCCGAAGCCCGCAAGCTTTATCCGTTCCATCAGATGGTCGGCAATCGCGCCCACCTGCCGGGCTGAACCGCCGCTCGCTACAACCATAAAATCGGCTATCGAGGTTTTCCCCTCAAGATCGATCGATACGATGTCGATCGCCTTATCTTCTTCGAGGGAATGTATTACGATCTTCAGCAGATCGTCGGTACTTCGGGGTTTGTCGCCCCCCGCAATCGCGTTCATCGGTTTCAGGACCTGTCCTCTATGGCAATTGACGCTATGGTGAGAGAAAGAATACGCCCGGTTCGGTGTCAGCGCAATGACAGTGTGGCGGATTCTTCACCGGCCCGGATGGCGGTCGCGCTGGCAGGGTGAAGCCGGCAAGACAAAAAGCACCAGGCAGGTGGCGGCAGATCGGCCAGAATGTTCGCACGCACAGGGGGAATCCGCGCATTGGCATAGCCGGTTGCGACCTTGCCATGCAGCGCCCGAAGTCCATAGCCGGGCCGGTCAAGCACGGCAATCGGCATCAGCGCCATGATTTGCCGCCAGTGCCGCCAGGCCGGCATCTGCGCCAGATTGTCAGCACCCATCAGCCAGACAAAGCGGGTATCGGGTGCACGGGTGCGCAGCGCGGCCAGGGTATCGCAGGTATATTGCGTGCCAAGCCTGGTCTCAAGATCGCTGACGCGGATACGCGGATGCCGGGCAATTCGCCGTGCCGCCGACAGACGGGTCGGCAGATCAGCCATGTCGGCGGCGGATTTCAGGGGATTTTGCGGTGACACAAGCCACCAGATCTGATCGAGCTGCAACCGCCGCAAGGCCACAAGGCTGATATGCCGGTGCCCGTCATGGGCGGGATTGAACGAACCGCCAAGCAGACCGACCCGCAGCCCGCTGAACCGGCCCATGCCCGCCATGATGCCCCCTCGCTCAGGGACGGGTCTGGCCACTGCCCCGCACGACATATTTATAGCTGGTCAGTTGCGCCGCGCCGACCGGTCCGCGCGCATGCAGTTTACCCGTCGCGATACCGATCTCCGCCCCCATGCCGAATTCGCCGCCATCGGCAAACTGGGTCGAGGCATTATGCATCACGATGGCGCTGTCGACCGTGCGCAGGAATCTTTCCGCCGCCGCCGGATCGTCGGTCACGATACTGTCGGTGTGCTGCGACCCGTAGCGGGCGATGTGATCGATTGCCCCGTCCACCCCGTCGACGATACGGATCGCGACGATCGCATCGAGATATTCGGTCGTCCAGTCCGCCTCCGATGCCGGGACGATGCGCGGATCAGCGGCCTGCGCTTCCGCATCGCCCCGGACTTCGCAATCAAGCGCGATCAGATCCTCGACGATCGGTTTGAGATGGGTGGCAAGGCATTGCCGGTCGATCAGCACGGTTTCAGCCGCACCGCAGATCCCGGTGCGCCGCATTTTCGCGTTGACGACAATGTCGCGCGCCATGGCGAGATCCGCCTTGCCGTCGATATAGACATGAACGAGACCTTCCAGATGCCCCATGACCGGCACCCGCGCATCGCGCTGCACCCGTTCGATCAGGCTTTTGCCGCCGCGGGGAATGATGACATCGATAAATTCCATCATTTCGCCCAGCATATAGCCAACCGCCGCCCGGTCGGTCGTGGGCACAAGCTGCACCGCACCTTCGGGCAGCTGCGCGGCATTGAGCCCCTCCACCAGACAGTCATGCAAGGCCCGGCTTGAATGAAAGCTTTCCGATCCGCCACGCAGGATGACCGCATTGCCCGACCGCAGGCACAGGGCAGCCGCATCTGCCGTCACATTCGGGCGGCTTTCATAAATGATGCCGATCACCCCGAGCGGCACCCTGACCCGTTCGATCCGCAGGCCGTTGGGGCGTTCCCAGCTTTCGCTCACCTGCCCGACCGGATTGTCGAGCGCCGCGACCGCCTCCATGGCCGCGGCGATGCCCTCGATCCGGGCATCATCGAGAAGCAGCCGGTCAAGCATCGCACCCGACAGGCCGCGCGCCTGGGCAGCCGCCATATCTTTCTGATTGGCGGCGAGGATCAGATCGACATTGGCACGCATCGAGGCCGCCGCGCATAACAATGCCGATTCGATGGCCTTACCGTCCCGGGTCGCCAGATGCGCCGCCGCCGCACGTGCGGTGCGCCCGATCTCCCCCATCAGCATGGCAAGCGCCTGCGGGTCGAGATTTTCGTGCACAGCGTCCGCCGCCTTTTTCTGCCGCGCCTCATTCAGATCGGTAAGCGTCATCGTCCTTCTCCAGCCAAACTACGCATCGCAAAATACGCATATAAGTCAGCAATTGGCATATCGCAAAAACCGGCGGCAATTAGCCCGCACGGGCGTGATCGCCGACCGCATGCAGTACCAGATCGTCGCGGTGGATCATTTCATCGCGCCCACGGTATCCCAGCAACCCTTCGATTTCACGGCTTTTATAGCCGCTGATCCGGCGCGCATCCGCATCCGAATAAGCCGAAAGCCCGCGCCCGATCTCGATTCCGTCGGGACCGGCCACAATCACCGCATCGCCGCGATTGAACCGCCCCTCCACAGCCTTTACGCCCGCAGGCAGCAGGCTTCTGCCCTGCATCAGCGCCCGCACGGCTCCGGCGTCCACAAGCAGCCGTCCGGCAGGCTCCAACGCACCGGCAATCCATTGCTTGCGGGCTGTTGCCGGATTGCCTTGCGCCGCAAAGCGGGTATGCCGCGCACCCGTATCGAGCGCGCGCAACGGATGCAGCCCGCGCCCGTCCGCAATCCACATTTCGCAGCCCGCCGCGGTTGCGATCTTGGCCGCCATCAGCTTGGTCCGCATTCCCCCGGATCCGACATCCGAACCCACGCCCCCCGCCATGGCTTCGATTGCCGGAGAAATGTCTGACACTGCGGGGATATGACGGGCATCGGCGCTGACCCCGGGGTCCGCTGTGTAAAGCCCGTCCACATCCGACAGCAAAACCATGCAATCGGCACTGATCATCTGTGCCACCCGCGCCGCCAGCCTGTCATTGTCGCCATAACGGATTTCATTGGTCGCAACCGTATCATTCTCGTTCACCACCGGCACCGCGCCCAGATTGAGCAATGTATTGAAGGTATTGCGCGCATTCAGATAACGCCGCCGCTGCTGCGTATCCTCAAGGGTCAGCAGGATCTGCGCGACCGTCAGCCCGTGGGCCTGCAATGCCGCCTGATAGGCATGCGCAAGCCGCACCTGCCCCGCCGCGGCGGCCGCCTGACTTTCTTCAAGCCGTAATGGACCTGCACCCAGCCCGAGCGCGCGCCGGCCCAACGCCACAGCCCCCGAGGAAACGAGCGTTACCTGCCGTCCCGTCCGCCGGATTGCCGCAACATCTTCGATCAGCGCCCGCAGCCAGTCCTGGCGCAATTCCCCGCTTGCCTGATCGACAAGCAGGGCAGAGCCGATTTTAACCACCAGCCTCTCGGCCCGCGTAAATGCGCCTGCGGGCCCCGTGCCTGATGAGGGCGCAATATGATCGGTCATGGCTGCCACCGCTCCTTTTCATCGGGTAACGATGTTGCCTGCTGCGCCACTGCATCGATAACCTGCAGCAATTTTCGCAAGACGTCCTTGACCCCTTGTCCGGTCGCGCCTGAAACAACCATCACAGGCTTGCCGCACGCCGCCTCAAGCGCTGCCTTGGCTTCGGCCAGCAGCTCCGGCGACAAGGCATCGGCCTTGTTAAGTGCGACAAGTTCGGGCTTGTCGGCCAAGTCAGGACTATACGCAGCAAGTTCCGCCCGGATCGTCCGGTAAGCCTGCGCGACATCGTCGCCGGTGCCGTCGACCAGATGCAAATTGATCCGGCATCGTTCCACATGCCCCAGAAACCGATGACCAAGGCCCGCGCCGGTATGTGCGCCTTCGATCAGGCCGGGAATATCCGCCATCACGAATTCGCGCTCGTCGATGCCGACCACCCCCAATTGCGGGTGCAAGGTCGTGAAGGGGTAATCCGCCACCTTGGGTCTGGCCCGGCTGACAGCGGCAAGAAATGTCGATTTACCGGCATTGGGCAAACCCAGCAGACCGACATCGGCAATCAATTTAAGACGCAGCCAGACAACCCGTTCTTCGCCGTCCTGGCCGGGATTGGCATGCCGTGGTGCCTGATTGGTCGCGCTTTTGAAATAGGTGTTGCCAAATCCGCCATTGCCGCCACGGGCAAGCAGAACTCTCTCGCCGACTTCTGTCATATCGGCGATCAGCCGGTCGGTTTCCGCATCGCGGATCTGCGTGCCGACCGGAACCTGCAATGTCACATCCGCGCCACTGGCTCCGGTGCGGTTACGCCCCATGCCATGGATGCCCGTTCCGGCCTTGAAATGCTGCCGGTAACGGAAATCGATCAGGGTGTTGAGCCCCTGCACACACTCCGCGTAAACATGTCCGCCACGGCCGCCATCGCCACCGTCCGGACCGCCAAATTCGACGAATTTCTCACGCCGGAACGAGACGCATCCCGCGCCGCCATTACCGGCTTTCAGATAAACTTTTGCCTGATCGAGAAACTTCATAATCCTGCCTGCTCGGTTTTGCAGAACATAACCGCGTCATGCCCCGGGGTCGGCTTTCCGCCGCAATCGCATCGCCACCCGACAGAAACGCTGCGTAAAAAGATATACTGGAAAAAACACGAAAAAAGGGAGATGGCGATCCATCTCCCTCTTAAATACCGGATCGCCACCCGCGGATGGCGATAGACATCCGCGTTTATTCTGCCGCCATCGGCAAATCGGCAGGCTGCACGGACACATAAGTCCTGCCCAGTTTTCCCTTGCTGAATGTCACATGGCCTTCCGCCACCGCGAAAATCGTATGATCCTTGCCCATGCCGACATTTTCGCCCGGATACCATTTCGTCCCGCGCTGCCGGATGATGATATTGCCGGGAATGACCGCCTCACCGCCAAACTTCTTTACACCCAGACGCCGGCCAGCCGAGTCGCGGCCGTTCCGTGATGAACCGCCTGCCTTTTTATGTGCCATATCCGTTTAGCTCCCTTAATCCGATTGGCGCAGCGCCACTCAGCGCGCGATATCCGTTACGCGCAGCACAGTCTTATGCTGCCGATGCCCGTTCTTGCGACGATATTTATGGCGCCGGTTCTTCTTGAAGATCAGGATTTTCGGATCCCGGTCCTGCGCCACGATTTCCGCGGTAACGCTTGCGCCATCCACAAGCGGCGCGCCGACAGTGACCGCATCACCCTCACCAACCATCAGCACCTGATCGAGCGCTACCGAATCACCGGCCTCACCGGTCAGTTTCTCGACCCGGATGACATCATCTTTGGCGACACGATATTGCTTTCCGCCGGTCTTAATTACTGCGTACATTGCCAAACCCATCCGAGACAAATCTATCCAACTTCCGATTGCGGTCGGCATCCGTCGTTCTTGTGCAAACGTCTTCAACGAAATTTCACCTGGGAAATTTCACCTGAGAAATTCCATCTGCCACAAGTTCAAGATGCGCCGCATCTCTCCGCCGGCGGGACAAAATATAACCGACGGTATTTCGACCGGACCCGATACGGGCCCCACGAAGGCGCGCACTATACCTTTGACACTATCCCTGTCAAGTCTCCAAACCGGCCGGCATAAAACACTGCCCATTCCGGACACAGCCGTTGCCAAAGCGCAACGCAGCGTTACAATTCGGCAGCAATCCTCCATTTTTGACATAAAGCGCATGGTAAGTTGCGATACTTGCAGCTAAGTTGCCTGGAAGTGTTGTCAGCGATCATGAGCTGATGACGAAAATACATGCGCATATATGGTATGCCTTGTTCAGTCGCGCGACCCATCGCATAATTGTGATGGAACCATTACGGCGAATTACGATTAACCGAGATGGGCGATGAATCAGAAAATGAGTATGTGTCGCTAATCCTCTGTAAACATTCGGGTGAGAGGGATGAAGATTAAAAATATTGCAGCCGCAGCCTTGGCAATGGCGTTGATTATGCCGGTATCAAGCAGCTTTGCGGAAGAAAAGAAGGGCGTCTATATCGGGTTTGTGGACGGCTTCAATTTCACGACCGACTCAGACATCAGCGGTCCGGCCATCTCAACCGAGGCGGATTTCGATAAAGGTGCCGTCTACGTTCCGGCTATCGGCTATCGTTATGGCAACGGCTTACGAACCGAATTTGAAGGGGCCTATCGCAAGAACAGTGTCGACGACCTGTCCGGCGTTCTCAATGGCACCGGTCGGGTCAAGGCCAAGAGCCTGATGGCCAACCTGATTTACGATTTCAACCTGAATTCACGCTTTATGCCTTACATTGGCGCCGGTGCCGGTATGGCGCGGGTCGATTTTGATGGCGTGCGGCCTGTGGGCGGCGTCCGGATCGATGACGAAGACGATGTTTTCGCCTATCAGGGTATCGCCGGTGTTTCCTACTGGCTGTCCGATGCGCTTGAGCTGGCGCTGGAATATCGTTATTTCGCGACCCAGGACCCTGATCTGCGGACAGCGGCCGGGGTGAATGTCGAGAGCGAATATAGCAACCATGGTGCGCTGTTTGGCCTGCGCTGGAATTTTGGCGGGCCGCGCAAGATGGCGCAGGCAGAGCCGATGCCGGTCGCACAACCCGTCGCAGCGCCCGCACCAGCTCCCGAACCCGTAAAACCGGCCCTGCCGAAGACCTTCATTGTGTTCTTTGATTGGGATCAGTCGGTGCTGACACCGGAAGCAACACGCATCCTGACCGAAGCCGCAGCCTATGCACAATCAAGCGGCTCCGTACGGATCGAGGCAACCGGCCATGCGGATAAATCCGGTTCGGCGGTCTATAATATGGGTCTGTCGGAACGGCGCGCGGCTGCCGTACAGGCAAAACTGGTTGCGCTTGGGATCGGTGCGGATGAAATCGGCACAATTGCCAAAGGTGAAACCGACCCGCTTGTCCCGACCGCGGACGGTGTGCGTGAACCGCAAAACCGGCGCGTTGAGATCCTGCTGAAATAAGCAGGACAAACAAGCAATCGGATCCAGGTGATCCGACAGAATTATTCAGCGGACGTCGTGGCGCTTGCCACGGCGTCCGTTATTTTTTGACTGAATTTTTCTAAAGAGTAGAGACAGCTCGGTCGTGTAGGGGGCATCCGGCAGGGCAGAAACTATTCAGCCGATGTCGGGCGGCTTGCCACTGCATCCGTCGAGCAGGGTGCAAATCCGTGCAGCTCGGAAAATTCCTGATTTCGCGCCACCCGGATCAACCCACCCGGTACCGTTGCCGCCACCCGTTCAAACAAGGCTGTTGCCCGGGTGCAATAACCATGGCCCATGGATGAGCTGCGCTGTGATGTTTCATTCGCGATCCGCGTGATGAAACGATTGAGCATCTGCACACCGCGGGTACCGAATTCGCGGCCGAAGAACCGCCGCAGCGTCGTTCCATGCCCCACCAGTTCATTTTCAAACCGGGTCACGAAGGCATTATACCCGTCGCGCCGATCACAGGAGAGCGCCGCGACCATCAATTCGGTCTGCAGCATACGTACCCGCATGGAATCCTGATCCGAACCGCTGACACACGGCCCCGCATATAGCGCGGTCGACGCCGTGAGACCAATCGCCAAGGTCGCAGCCGCAATGGTTTTCGATCGCATCCAATTCACCCCTCTGAGCAGCAGTTGGTCAAGCAGCCTTCTTATATACATCATTGAGGTAAAGCCTTCCTTTAGCTTACCTCTTCGCTCAAAAGCCATATGATGCAACAGGTCGCCACAGGCCCGTGCAACGGCCCTTCATTACTTAACTGGCTGTTAGCTTAATTCCTGAAGCTTAGCGTTACCACAATATTAGCGTCATTGTAATGATAGTGCATCAGGGTAATAACGGTGCATCAGGTCAGTAATGACAGCTGACGTCATCACAATTGCGGGCAGATAAATCGCGGGCGTGGCGGTGGATTCACTTCCAGCCCTGCAAAATACCCCGGATGGCGGTCACAAGCGCGATCGGCTGATCGAGCATAATGTGATGATGCGCTTCGGGAATCTCGATAACAGGCACGCGGTCATCGGTCAGGGCGCGCATGAATTCAAGCTCGTCATCTGTGAAGCGCTCACTCAGCATGCCGCGAATGACCCCGACAGGGCAGGCAATCGCCGGATAGATCGCGGCATAGTCGCGCACACGATCGAACTCGCTGAACAGAAACGGGTCGAATTTCCAACGCCAGCCACCATCCGCCTGCGTCAGGGAATGCCGGGCGATATGATCAAACAGAAATTGATTCGCACAAGGCTGTGGCGGCTCCAGCCGGAACCTGGCCAGCGCGGTTTCGCGGTCGGGATAGATTTTGGACGGATGCGGCCTGGTGCGCGCATTGATCCAGGCAGCGAATTTCTCGACCGGTCGCACCGCGAAATCGACCAGGACAATGCCACCAAGCTTTTCGGCATGCAGATGCGCGGCATAAAGGGTCAGCAACGCCCCGAAGCTGTGGCCCACGATGACCGGCTGCGGACCGAGCGCCGCATCGGCGGCGACCGCCAGAAACTCATCCGCATAGGCTTCAAGTGAATATTGCTGCCGCCAGCCGCTATCCCCCATCCCGCTCAAACAGACTGCCGCAACCTGATAATCACGCGCCAGAAAAGGGGCAAGAAAGCTCCACCAATAGGCACTGCCGCTATTGCCATGCACAAGCAGCAGGCCGGGTTTGCCCGGATTGCGCCAAAGCAGATAATGCACCGCGCAGCCATCCACCTCGACGAAATGATGTTCGCCCGCCTGATCCAATGCCCAGCGGAACCAGTCAGGCGCAGTGTCATCCTGTCCTGTCGTTGTTTCAATTGACGGTGAAGCGGTTGCAGCCACAAAATATCCTCTCGGCGCGAGACACCACCCTGTCAGGCGGCGTTTTATGTCTTAAGATAGCAGAGCAAAACCATAACCGGGGCGATTGCGCAAGCGCCGGTGCACGGAACAATGACAAGGGGATCGAGCGCCATGGCATTTCTGGACCGGGACGGGGTCAATATCTTTTTCCAGCATGACGGCAGCGGCCCGCCGGTATTGCTGAGCAACGGCTTTTCCTCCACGACACGCATGTGGCGCGGGCAGATTGACGCCTTCAAGGACAGATACAGCATTCTCACCTGGGATATGCGCGGCCATGGCCAAAGCGACAGTCCCGAGGATCCCGCCGCCTATTCCGAAGCACTGACCGTCGATGATATGGCGGCCATCCTCGATCATTGCGGATTCGAGCGCGCGGTGATCGGCGGCCTGTCGCTCGGCGGATATATGTCGATGGCATTTGCCGCAACCTATCCCGAACGGGTGGCTGGGCTGATGCTGTTCGATACGGGACCGGGCTACAAGAATGACAAGACGCGCGAGGATTGGAACATAAGCGCCCTCAGACAGGCCAAGGAATTTGAAAAGAAAGGACTGGACGCGCTAGGGAAGAGCGAGGAAATGCAGCTGGGCGGGCACAAGAGCGCAAGCGGCCTGGCACTGGCTGCACGCGGCATGCTCGCACAGAAAAATGCGCGCGTTATCAATTCCCTGCCGCAAATCGCCGTCCCCACCCTGGTGCTTGCCGGCGCAAAGGACAAACCCTTTCTCGCTGGCACCGATTATATGGCAAGGAAAATACCCGATGCCCGCAAAGTGATCATTCCCGACGCCGGGCATGCGGCCAATATTCACCAGCCGGCGGCCTTCAACGAAGCCATGGACGAATTTTTGACGCGGATTTACGGTTAACGGGAAATTTACAGCTAATCAGGCAGATCGGAACGGACTGACGACATCCCCGGCAATTATTTACGACCATGGATTGCGGACACACATCCCGGCGTAAGAAAGAAGTGGGCAATGGTGAAAAATCAGCAACGGACCGACGGGCTGCCAACTATTGCAGCCACTCCGCCCGATATTCCTTTCAAGCTGATGATCGAGGCGCTGCCGGCGATCGTCTGCTTTATCGATAAAGAGGAAATGATCCGCTACGCCAATCCCTATAGCGCGGAACTGTTCGGCTATGACATCACCGGCCACGCAGTCCGTGAGGTGATCGGCGTCGAGACCTATGATCGCGAACATCAGGAACGGGTGGAAAGCACACTTGCGGGACAAAGGCTGACATTCGAGATCGGTCTGACCGTAAGCGAGGACCGGCATGTCTATCTGGCGGTGCAGCATATCCCGAATGTGCAACCGGATGGATCGGTGAATGGCTATCTGGCGCATGCGGTGGATATTTCCGACAGCCGGCGTGCGGCGGCGGAATTAAGCGAAAGCCGACAGAAGTTCGAGGATTTCGCCTCGACCAGCTCCGACTGGTTCTGGGAAGCCGATAAAGACAGGCACCTCACCGTATTCAGCAATAGCGGTGAACGCCGGGACGATTTGACCGGCCGCGCCGTGATGGAGGAGATGCTGACGCTGCTGAAGTCCCGCAAGCAGCTGGGAAACGAGAAATATTCCAATTATTTCAGGGATTTGGTCAACAGGCGTCCGCTTCACGATATCCGAATCCTGCGCGGCCAGTACCGCAACAAAATCCACAAGCTGAATGACCGCGATTTCTCGGTCAGCGGCAAACCGTTCTTCGATGCCAACGGAAATTATGGCGGCTATCGCGGTACCGCGACCGATATCACCAAACAGATGGATGCCGAGCGCACCATGCGTGAAGCGCTGGAAAAGGCGGAACAGGCGACAATCGCCAAATCGCGTTTCCTTGCGGCTGCCAGTCATGATCTCAGACAACCGCTGCAGGCAATCCGGCTGCTTAACGCGGCATTGTACGAATATCTGCTGGGCGACGATATCGCGATCAACATCCTGCGCGACAGTGAACGAACCGTCGCCGTGATGGACAATCTGCTGAGCTCACTGCTCGATCTCAGTCGGCTGGAATCAGGGGCCGTCGTCCCGGAATTACAGAATTTCTATATCGCGGATCTGTTGAACCGGCTGCGGACGGAATTCGGCCGTTCCGTCGCGCGCAAAAATCTGACCCTGAAATTCATCGATAACCGGCAGGTCGTCCTGTCTGATCCGATGATGCTGGAATCCATCCTGCGCAACCTGCTGACCAACGCCTTGCGCTATACAGAAAGCGGCAAGATTCTGGTTGGCTGCCGCCGGCGCGGCGCGTTTCTCCGGATCAGTGTCTGGGATACGGGTATCGGCATCCCCGCTGCACAGCAACAACAGATTTTCGATCCATTCTTCCAGATCGGCAATCCCGACCGTGACACCCGCCAGGGGCTCGGGCTCGGGCTGTCGATCGTTGCCGGGATGGCCCGTTTGCTCGATTGTCCGATCGAACTGCACTCCACACCGGGCAAGGGTTCGGTCTTTTCCTTCAATGTGCCCCTTGGCGACCCGCTGCTGGCAAGCAGCAGCAGCCAGGACCTGCAATCCTCGCATGTCAGCTGGAACCTCACGGGAACGCGGGCGCTGCTTATCGAAGACGATCAGTCCGCCCTGAATGCGCTCGAACAACTGCTCGGCATGTGGAAGATGGAACTGCTGAGCAGTACGAGCGGCGCCGACGCGGAGCAGAAATTGCGCGCCCGGCAGTTCAAACCCGATCTCATTATCACTGATTACCGACTGGAAGGGGGCGAAACCGGTATCGACGCCTTGCAGCGGATCAAGGCGCTGATCGACGATGTGCCGGTGATATTCATGACCGGCGATGATTTCACCCAGGTGCAGAACGCATTGGGCAGCCGCTATCCGCATCTTCTGCACAAGCCTGTGGCACCTGCGAAATTGCGCGCGCTCATCCGCAATCTGATGCGCAAGCATATCAACCAGTCGACAGCCTCTTGATCGGCAAATTGGCTGCTTGCCTCACCTGTAGCGACCACTGGCCGCGCCGCAGTGAGGGCTGTCACCTTTCAGGATCATTCAATTACCCGCCTCTTGTTTTTGGCGCATTTACCCTCTAGCTGTTAGCGATGGGTTGCAGCACAACAAATTGGCGGCGCGGCAGCGCGCTCTGGATAAAACGCGCGGGGATAAAACGCGCGGGGATAAGACGGGTGACGTCTGCCGCCGCCGCGCTATCGATCGCCATGGCCGCATCCGCGCTCGCCCAGGCCCCGCTGACCCCGGCACAGCAGCGCGATCTTGATCAGGTCAACAGCTATCTGAACCGGCTCGACAAACTGCATGCGGAATTCGAACAGACAGGGCCCGACGGCGCCATAAGCCGGGGGGATTTTTACCTGTCACGGCCCGGCAAGATGCGTTTTGACTATGCGCAGCCCGATGATTTGCTGATTGTCGCCGACGGGCTCTGGCTTGCGGTACAGGATGGGGAGTTGAATACGGTTGACCGTTTTCCCATCAAGTCGACACCATTGAGCCTGCTGCTTGATGAGCAGATCGATCTTGGCAGTTCGACCCAGGTTGCCGGCATCAGTCGCGAAGGTGACAGTCTGTACTTGACGTTGCAGGATCCGGACGCCCCTGAAAAAGGCGAGGTGACGCTTGTTTTTGCCGCGGCAGGGGCGGAGATGGCCGCAAAAGCGGACACGCTTGAACTCAAACGCTGGATTGTGGTCGACGCCCAGGGGCTTGCGACACAGATCGATCTGGATGCAATTGAAATGCGCGACACGCTGGATCCGAAATTATTCATCATGCGCGATCCGGTTCCCGGCACCCTACGCAACAGATAGGGCGCACCATGCCGCAATCCGCCGCGACACCGATGGTATTGATGCCGTGCGACAGGCGGATTGTCGGCAGCCTCCCCAATTACACACTCGGTGAGAAATATGTGGACGCGGTGCGGCACGGCGCCGGCGCGCTGCCATTTCCGCTGATCACCAACGATCCGCCACTCGATCACAAGGCGTTGCTCGATCTGGCGGACGGTCTGCTGTTGCCTGGCGCTGTATCGAATATCGACCCGGGCCTTTATGGCGGGCCAGCGCCCCCTGACGCGGCATCCATGGACCCACATCGTGATGCCAATACCCTGCCGCTCATTCGCGCCGCCATCGAACGTGAATTACCGATTCTTGCGATCTGCCGCGGGTTGCAGGAACTCAATGTCGCGCTCGGGGGCAGCCTGCATCAGGATCTGGCAAGTCTTGCCGGTCCGGTATCGCACCACGCGCCGCCCGATGTCGCGATCACCGACAGCTATGCCCATAGTCATGCGGTAACAATCGCCCCGGGCGGACAGCTTGCCCAAATCCTGTCCGCGCAGGACACGATCACGGTCAATTCCGTTCATTATCAGGGGATCGACCGCCCTGCGGAAACCTTGCGGATCGAGGCGGTCGCAAGCGACGGGACGATCGAAGCGGTCTCGCTTGACGGCTATCGCGGGTTTTGTCTGGGTGTGCAATGGCATCCTGAATGGCGCTTTCGGGAGAATTCAGCCTCGCTTGCGATATTCCAGGCTTTCGGCGCGGCATTATTGGCGTATCATCGCAACAAGCGAAAATAATTCCGAAAAACCCAGTGGGAGGGAAAATAATGCGGATTGGGATCAATTCCGGGGCTGCCTCGGGCCCTGAAACAACGATTGACGGGCTGATTGCCCGTGCGCAGCAGATCGAAGCGGCAGGTTTTGACAGCATGTGGCTGGCCAACATGTTCGGGCTGGACGCCATGACGATGCTGGCGCTGATCGGTCGTGAAACCAAGACATTGCAATTGGGCACGGCGGTCGTCCCCAGCTATCCGCGCCACCCGCTGGTCATGGCGCAGCAGGCCGCGACCACCCAGGCCGCCGCGCAAGGCCGCTTTACACTCGGGATCGGCCTGTCCCACCAACCGATCATCGAGGGCATGCTGGGCATGTCCTATGACAAGCCGGCGCGTCATATGCGCGAATATCTGCAGGTGCTGGCGCCCGCGCTCGCCAATGAGCGGGTTCAGTTTTCAGGCGATCAGTACCGCGTCAACGGCCAGATTACGGTGAAGGAATCAAGCGGCGTTCCGCTCGTCGTCGCGGCACTGGGCGATATCATGCTGAAGCATGCGGGCACCTATGCGGATGGCACCATTACCTGGATGACAGGCGCGCAGACCCTTGAAAGCCATATTATTCCGAAAATCCGCAAGGCCGCAGCGGACGCCGGAAAACCGGCGCCGCGTATCGTTGCCGGCATGCCGGTCGCGATTGTGCCCGATAAGGACGCGGCGCGGGACCGGATCGACAAGGGCATGAAAATGTATGGCCAGCTCGCCTCCTATCGCGCCATGCTGGATAATGAAGGGGTCGATGGCCCTTCAGGGATTGCCATCATCGGCGACGAGAAGGAGCTGCGCTCGGCAATTGGCCGGCTGCGCGATATCGGTGTGACCGATCTTAATTGCGCCGTGCTGGGCGTCGGTGATCCGGAAGTCACATTCGATTTTCTGGCAAGCGAGCTGTAAGCACCGCAAACAGGCTAACGTGAACATCGGCCGGGAATCGCACCGGCCGATGGACGATTTGCGGACATCGGTCTGAAAAATTCCGTTGTTATTCAGCTGGCTGCGAATTGTGACGACTACTGTCGATTGATTCGCTCACGCGGCGGATGACGATGCCGCGGAATCCGTCAGCAGGGCATACAAAGCCGCATCGTGACTGGAACCCCTGAGCTTCGCGCAGAATTCCGTGTTGCGCAGCAGTCGCGATATCCGTGCCAATGCGCGCAAATGCTCGGCCCCCGCATCTTCAGGTGCGATCAGAAGAAAAATCAGGTCAACCGGACGCTCATCGATCGAGTCGAAGTCGATCGGCTGATCGAGGCGGGCAAAAATGCCGAAAAGCCGCTCGGCCTCTTCAAGTTTTGCGTGCGGCAGCGCAACGCCCTGTCCGACGCCGGTCGTGCCCAGACGCTCCCGGTCCAGCAGCGCATCGAGAATAAGCTGCGAATCGATACCGCAAATCTCGGCGGCACGCTCGCTCAATTCGCGTAATGCCTGCTTTTTACTCTTCGCTTTGAGACTAGGGACAATGCCCTGCGGATCAAGAAGCTCGACAAGCTCCATCAGTCTTTCACCTTTACCAAGTTCAGGCTGCGTTTCCCGCCCGGCATTTAGCGCCGCGGATATTAAATGATGTAGAAACTTCTACTCCAGATTCAGCCGCCGCAATCGCAATTGCCTCTTGCTGAACAGACTTCGCGCAGACCTGTCGCCCCAAATCACCAGCCAGGCAACAAGACTTCGCCGGAAAACGCGCGGACGATAGTGCGGCTGTGGGGGGAGTGTCAACATGAGGCGGAAAATCTAATTTCCCTTCAAGAATTTCTTGATCCTTACCTTCTCGCTAGCTCAAAACTAACGCCAAAAAACAAATTATATCGCAGAAACCCTCACCTTATCAGCAAACCTACTGCAAATAAGCTAATTCGTTATGAATAATAAAATCTGACTATATCTCGCCAATAAATACAATTGTATTCAAAAAATTCTCCCCCTAGGCTTATTGAAAAAATTGTTGATACCGGGGGGGATCATGGGATGGACAGCACTGGAAGGGTGGTCATTTTCCGACCGCGCCGCGCACCGCAGCAAGCCGAAAGACACTGAACGGGGCCGAGAACAGAAACACGAAGACGACAAATCCAATTTATTCTGTATACAAATTAACAATGCAGCACCTTCAGGACGTCGATCACACGGATTGCAGACCCCTGCCATACACAATCCGGAACTTTATGCCCGTAACCTTCTGCTACCCCTCGCCGGCGACCAGCGACTGATCGAATACGCCACCTGCGACACCGAAAGCACCGCTGCGCGACTTTGTGCCCTAGGCGCAGAAAAAGGCCCAAGGTTTTCGTTCCGCTATATCCCGAAGGCGGTGCTCATTCGCGCAATCGAATCGCGATTCGGGCGTCATCTCGCCGAAAATGCTGCCTGGCGTCTCGCCTGGGAAGACCCGCAATGCAGCGCACATCTGGGTATTATCTATATACAAAGAATAATTCTGTTGCTCTGTCTGGGATTGATTGCTGGCTGTGCGGTCATGGTGCCCGCCGCGACGTTATCCGTCTCATTGTGGGTAATCGGCCTTGTCTTTGCCGCCATGACGGCATTTCGATTTGTCTTGCTCGGCGCAGGGCTCCTTGGCTGGCGACCCATTCACTATCCCGCCCAAAATGACGAAGCGGAAGAAACGACGGCAAATGGCACGGAATCTCCAGTCGCCGGCGCATGTGCGGATCTGCCGGTCTATACGATACTGGCACCGCTTTACGATGAACCGGAAGTGGTTCCCCAGCTTATTCGCGCATTTTCGGCGCTCGATTATCCGGCTGAATGCCTGGATATCAAATTGCTGCTGGAAGAAGATGACAAACGCACGCTTGCGGCCATCGAGGCGTTGAATTTACCGCCCTATATTGAATTGCTGCATGTTCCGAATCTGGCACCGCGCACGAAACCAAAAGCCTGCAATTACGGCCTGGCCTTTGCCCGCGGCGCCTTCACGGTTATTTTCGATGCCGAGGATATCCCCGACCCCGACCAGCTCAAACGCGCCGTCGCGAAATTCGCCGCAACTGGCCCTGAAACAGCCTGCCTGCAGGCGCGGCTGAATTTCTACAATCCGCGCGATAACTGGCTGACGCGGCAATTTACGCTGGAATACAGCATGTGGTTCGATTTGCTGCTGCCGGGCCTGAAGCGGCTGGGGCTGCCAATTCCACTGGGCGGTACTTCCAATCATTTCCGCACGGATATATTGCGCGCAATCGGCGGATGGGATCCTTATAACGTAACCGAAGATGCCGATCTGGGGCTGCGGCTCGCGCGGCGCGGTTATCGCTGCGATATTCTGAATTCCACGACCTATGAGGAAGCCAATTCCGAAACGCTGAACTGGCTGCGGCAACGGACCCGCTGGCAGAAAGGCTATATGCTGACATGGCTTGTGCATATGCGGCACCCTTTGCGCCTGTTGCGGCAACTTGGTATGTGGCGCATGCTCGGGTTCCAGCTGTTCTTCGGCGGCACCGTGCTGCTGGCGATCTGTACACCGCTTGCGATACCGCTGCTGTTGAGCGGTTTGGTGCTGTGCCTTGATCCAATATTGTCGCTTTTGAAATTCTGCACCCTGATCGGCGGGCTGGGGACGCTGTCTTTGTGCGTCATCGCCGGTGCGATATGCCGGGGCAATTATGATCTCATCGCCGATATCTGGCGCACTCCTTTTTATTGGCTGCTGACAATGGCGGCCAATATACGGGCCGTCTGGCAGCTGTTTCAGTGCCCTTTCTATTGGGAAAAGACACGGCATGGCCTTAACCTGTTGCGCAAAAGCCCGATGGGCTAAAATCACGGTGGTGAAAATCGTGCATCGATCGGGGATTTGTGACAAACGCTGAAGAACGTGTTTCATCGGGTAAACTGGTGCTGATTGTCGGACCATCGGGGGCCGGCAAGGACATGCTCATCGACGGTGCCCGGCAAGCGCTGAAGACAGATCCGCAATTTGTCTTTCCCCGGCGCGAGATCACGCGCCCGCCCGGCGGGGCGGGGGAGGATTATATTGCCGTCTCCGACGCTGTATTCCACGACCGTTGTCAGGCCGGCGCCTACGCTTTCACCTGGCAGGCGCATGGTTTGTCTTACGGAATCGGGCGCGACATCGAGGAGGCACTCAGCGCCGGCAAGACCGTGATCGTCAATGTTTCGCGCAGCCTGCTTCCCATGCTGCGCCGACGCTATCCCGATCATCTGATCATCGCGCTGAGCGTGCCACGTGAGATCCTGTGTGAACGGCTGCGCGCGCGCGGCCGGGAAAGCGACGTGGAAATAAAAGAGCGGCTCCCACGGGCCGCCGCGTTTTACAGTTAAGGAAAAGATGTCATCAAACTGACGAATGACTCCGCTAAATTGACCCTCATCGTCAAATTTATTGAAATCCTACGGTCGACGTGAGACGATAGCAGCACAGATAACTTAAAATTCTGTCCGGATCGTACCCCTGCGGCGCAAGGATCAATTCACAGGGATCAATGCACAGGCGGCGGTCAGGTTAAATATCGCTCACGCGCTACACTACTTCTTTGGAATCTCCCTACATGACACAAGCAACGGTAAAATGGTTCAACCCGACAAAAGGGTTTGGTTTTGTCACCTTTGAAGATGGCACACCAGATGCCTTTCTCCACGTATCGGTCGTTGAACGCGCCGGCCTCGCCTCGCTGGCGGAAGGGACTGTGATTGACTGCGAAGTCGGGCAGGGCCAGAAAGGGCCGCAAATCGAACGTATTCTGTCCGTCGATGAATCGACAGCGGCACCATCAGCACCCGCCGCGCAACCAGGCGGCAGCGTCGAAGGCGTGGTCAAATGGTTCAATCCTGACAAGGGCTTCGGTTTCGTCCAGCCCGATAATGGCGGCAAGGACGTCTTTTTGCATATCTCGGTTGTTGAACGGGCGGGAATTGGCGCGCTTTATGAAGGGCAGCGTGTCAGGCTGGAGACAAGCGCCGGCCAGAAAGGTCCGCAAGCCGAAGCGATTGAGCTTCTGTAAAGTCTCCCGCTATGCCAAGGCGGAGACGGCTGATCAGCTGATTCTTCTGCTGCGTCCTGTTTGCTGAACCGATTATTTTGGGGAACCGCCATCGCGGCTATCCAGGATCGGGGGTATAACCCAAGAAAGCCAACAGGATTTGCAAAGCCCGGCAAGCGCTAAAAGCAAGCGCCTGCCGCGGAAACCCTTCACTGGACATGCTTCACTGGGCTTCCATCGCTGAACATCCATCACTGAGTCAAATTTTCGGTGGGCGCGAATAGCGCCCATTCGTATTTTCCCCCTGCATATCCGCTGACAGACAGGCACATCTGCGCCCCGATCCGCCCCCGTCCCGGCGGACAAGACGGTGCAACATGCCTTAATGCACCATCAGGACTGCGACATCAGTGTTCTGAATGACATAGCGCGTCGCACCGCCCAGGATGAGTTCGCGAATACGGCTGTGCCCATAAGCCCCCATCACCAGCAGATCGGCCTGATTTTCCTTCACCTGATTGAGGATCACTTCCCCCACCGGGGTGTTGCCCAGCGCCACCTGCTTGATCGTCGCCTTGATGCCGTGGCTGCCGATATAACTTTGCAAGGCTGCTGTGGCCAACTCATCAAACTCTCTGTCCTGAGCGGTAATAAAGGTCACGCTTTCAGCTTCACCAAGCAGCGGTAACGCCCCGGTCAGCGCACGCGCCGCCTCTGGCCCGCCATCCCAGGCCACAATCACCCGTTGGCCGATCGTGTTCGCCGCTTCGCCAGGCACAAGCAGACATGGCCTGCCCGATTCCATCAAAGTCGGCTCGATATCATAGGCGATATCGGGGACCGAGAAGATGACAAGATCCGCAAGACGTGCCGCCGCCGCCGCGCGATCCGCCGGATCGCCCATGGTTTCAAGAAATTCGGCTGTCACTTTATCTCGACTGTCCGGCGTCCCGGTTTCTTCCGCGCCGGTTTGCGCCAGCATATGCAAAAAGGTTTCCCTTGCCTTGGCGCATTGCCGCTTATTGGCTTCATCGACCGCCGCAACCAGTTCCGTCGCGATCTGCCCGGTCAACGCTTCCCCGGCCACTGGCAAAGCTTCGGTCGGGTTGCGATTGACGAAGAGACAAGCGACATGCGCGCCGTAATTCGCGGCGATATCGAACCCCGCACGCAGGGCGCGCTGATCCGAATCGGTCCCTGCCAACGGAACCAAGATCTTGCCCAGTCTCATATTCCTTCTCCCTGGATAGCTTTGCAGTTGGCAATTGTTTACAGTCTTTCTCCGAAAAGGGTCTTGATGCAAGTCAAACCGATCATCTTTATAAATCGAGGCGGAATGGAAGCGCTGCGTGAGAAGCTACATGCGGGGGCACAGACCCTGCTGGCCCCGTTCATCAACTTTCTGGTCCGGTTCGCAATAACGCCAAATCAGATTTCGGTCGCGGGTCTGCTGATCAATTTTATCACCGCCTGGCTGATTGTCGCGCAATTACCGGTTGCGGCGGGGATTTTATACGGTGTCGCCGGGCTGTTCGATCTGATGGATGGCGCGCTGGCGCGCAAGACAGGTCAGGCGCACCCCTTTGGCGCATTCCTTGATTCCACGCTCGACCGCGTATCCGAAGGCGTGGTGTTCGCGGCCATCGCCTATCATTTCGCGGTAACCGGCGAAGCCATCGCCGCCGCCGCCGTGGTTCTGGCACTGCTTGGCTCGCTTCTGGTCAGCTATACCCGCGCACGGGCGGAAGCGCTTGGCTGCGTCTGCAGGGGCGGCTTTGCGGCACGGCTTGAACGATTGCTGCTGATCCTGTTTGCACTGATATTCGGCTTTGTCGAGATCGCGATCTATCTGTTGCTCGCGGCCACCGCCTTCACCGTCTGCCAGCGCATCTGGATCACCTACAGGCAACTCAACACATCGCCACCCGCGGCCTGATCGAATTCAGCCATCGGCCGGCGGCAAATGCGCCGCCATCCAGCATTGCAGCGATTGCAGCTGCGGATGCGGATGCGCCAAGGCGCGCTCGAGATAGCGGCGTACACGCGGTATCAGGCCGAGATAGAACATCTTGCCATCACGCCGCGCCAGCCGGGTGAAGGTGCCAAGCAGGCGCGTATTGCGTTGCACCCCGGCGATCGCACAGGCCAGATGAAATCCGTCCACATCGAAATCAGGTTGCGAGCGGCGCGCGCCCTCACAATAACGCGCCAGCATGTTACTGGCTAATTCGGGCGCCACATCGCGCCGCGCATCCTCAAGCAGCGACACAAGATCATAGGCCGCGCTGCCGCGCAGGGCGTCCTGAAAGTCAATGATCCCGACCCGCTGCAAACCGGCGCGGTCGGGCAGCCAGAATATATTCTGCGCGTGATAGTCCCTGAGGACAAGCACCTCCGGACCGCTGGCAAAATGGGGGTAAAGCGCATCCCAGATATCTTCAAATTCGCGGCGTGCCGCAGCGCTCGCATCACGGCCCTGATCGGGCAGATACCAGTCGAGCATCAGCGCAAGCTCCGCCTGAACCGCCGCCTTGTCGAAACCGGGCACCCGATAGGCGGGGCAATAGGGGGTTTCAGGCAGCAATGCGGGTAAAGGCCGGCTATGCAGCGCCAGCAGCAAATCGATCGCGGCGCCATAAAGCGGCAATTCCGCCTGTCCTTGCGCAAACAGATCGAAATAGAGCGCATCGCCAAAATCTTCGAGCAAGAGCAGCCCGGCTGCCATATCCCCTGCCAGAATCCGTGGTGCGCTGAACCCCGACTGCGCAAGATAGCGCGCAACCGCCACAAAGGGCGCGCAATCCACGGCCAGATGCGCGACTGCATTATATTCCCGTGCCGCGTGCTGTTTCGGGGCATCGCCGCCAGGCGGGGCATCCATCAAGATCGCCCGCGCCGCGCCCGATGACAGGCGTGCATAGCGCCGATAGGACGCATCCCCCGCCAATGGCTTATAATCCGCCTGGCCCCAACCCGCCGCGGTGAGAAACTGTCCGATCACCGCCTGTCTGTCAGATATCGGCAAGCCGCGCCTCCCAAATTTCCGGTATTCTGAATTCGAACCGCCGCCGGCCACTCATCGGCGCATCGGTACTGATGTGAATTTCGAGGCAGGCCTCAGGCAGTAACGGCGCGATCCGTTCGGGCCATTCGATCAGACTGACCCCTTCGGCAAATGCCTCCTCGATCCCGAGCTCATAGGCCTCCGCCGGGTCGTCGATCCGGTAGAAATCGAAATGCCAGATTGTGAAAGGGCGCAGAAAATACTGCTGCACCAGACTGAAAGTCGGGCTTGGCACCTCATCCACGATTCCCGCTTCCGCCAGCAAAGTCTGAATGAGCGCGCGGGCAAAGCTTGTCTTACCCACCCCGAGCGTGCCATGCAGCGCGATTATATCGCCCCGCCGCAATCGCTGTGCCAGCCGCGCGGCAAGCGCTGCTGTCGCATCGAGATCGGTCACATCGAAAATTCTGGTCTGCGGCACAAAGGGGATCCTGATCTGTAACTCACGCTTTGTTCTATCGCCTGAGCCTGTCGGGTCGCAACAACATGCGCCAAACGGTCAGCATTTCTGACAGTTTGGCTTGATTATAAATCGCGCTTGGCCGATCTTTGGGAAAATACTGAAAAATAAAGCCAGGGACCCCATGTCAGAAAATACTCATGCAACCGATATCGCGATTGTCGGTGCAGGCCCGGTCGGATTGTTCGGCGTATTCGCTGCGGGCATGCTGAATATGAAATGCGTCGTGACAGACTCGCTTGAATTGATCGGGGGGCAATGCACCGCACTGTATCCGGAAAAACCGATTTTCGATATCCCCGGCCACCCCTCGATCGAAGCGCAGGAGCTGATCGTCAATCTCGAAAAGCAGGCAGCGCCTTTTGAGCCGGTCTATTTGCTCGACCAGCAGATCATGACCGTCGAGAAGCTGGATGACGGCAGTGAGCATGGCTGGCGGCTGACCACCAGCAAAGGCAGCATCATTCTGGCCAAGGCGATCATCATTGCCGCGGGCGTCGGCGCATTCGGCCCCAACCGGCCGCCGGTTGAAAATCTCGACATCTACGAGAAATCGGGCCGCGTTCATTATCTGGTCAAGCGCAAGGAAGATTTTCGCGGCAAGAAGCTGGTCATCGCCGGTGGCGGCGATTCGGCGGTTGACTGGGTCATGTCGCTGAAGGAAATCGCCGAGCGGGTCGCCATTGTCCACCGGCGTGATGGCTTTCGCGCCGCTGACGCCAATGTCGACAAATTGCGGCAATGGGGCCGGGACGGGGAAATCGATTATGTGGTGCCCTATCAGGTCAAGGTACTGCATGGCGAGAATGGCGTGCTGAGCGGGGTTGAGGTCGCGCATAAGGATGAAAGCCGCATCCTCGAAGCCGATATGTTCCTGCCCTTCTACGGATTATCGAGCAAACTCGGCCCGATCGCCGAATGGGGCCTTGATCTCGACAAGAAGCATATAATGGTCGATCCGGCCACCTGCGCCAGCAATGTGCCGGGGATCTTCGCGGCCGGCGATATCGCCATGTATCCGGGCAAGCTGCATCTTATCCTGGCCGGCTTCTCGGAAATCGAGATGGCCTGCCACGCGGCGCGCGATATCGTCTTTCCGGATACGGAATATAAGTTCGAATATTCCTCGGCCAAGGGCGTGCCGGGCACACCGGTCCCATCCTGATTTCAACCCGATTTCAATAACCGCCAAACCGGTAATCTGGTCATGACCGGATTACCGGTGGGCTATGATTCCGCATCCACTGTCACATCCGCCGATGGCAAAAGCTGGCGCGCCATCTCCACCGGGTCGGACATTACCCCGTCTTTTTGCGCGATATCTTCCGCTGGCCTGACGGGCAGATTGCAGATCACCGTCGCGCCCTGATCTGTTTCGGACTCGACATCGATCCATCCGCCATGCAATTCGACCAGACTGCGTACAAGCGACAATCCGATACCAAAGCCCTGCGCCTTGCCCTTGCGCGGCTGCGATTCGAAACTTCGGAACATCGCCTGCTGATATTCGGGCTTGATACCGATCCCCTTATCGGCGACCCATAGCTGGCAGATTTCCTGACCGTCTTCCGCGCGGTGATAGCGGTTGGCGCCGATGATGACCTCATCCCCCGGCTGCGAGAATTTGAACGCATTGGACAGCAGGTTGAACATCACCTGCTTGATACGCCGTGGATCGGCATGAATGTCGCCAATTTCCTCAGGACAATCGAGCCGCAGGGTCATATCCGCCTCCTGCGCGCGCTGGCGCGACAGATCACGAACCGAACCCAGCAATGCGAAGATATTGGTTTGCGACAGGGACAGGCTCATATGTCCGGCTTCGATTGTCGCAAGGTCGATGACATCGTTGATCAGCTCCATCAGGTGGTGCGACGCCTCAAGCAAGCCTTGCGAATATTCATGCTGCCGTTCGTTCAGTGTACCGAAGAATTCATGCTCGAGAATCTCGCCAAATCCGACGATCGTATTCAGCGGTGTGCGCAGCTGATAGGAAATATGTGTGATAAATTCCGATTTCAGCCGGTCAGCGGTTTCAAGCGCATCGTTACGCTCGCGCAGCGCCCGCTCAATACGCACCGTATCGGAAATATCGGTAAAGGTCAGCATGGTGCCGCCATCGGGCAGGGGGACCACCGAACAATCAAGTCCGATACCGTTGGCGCATTCGGTCTGGATCTCAAATCGCGACCGGTCTTCATCCGAACCGGTCACCCGGTTCTTGAGTAATTCCCAGATATTCTGCTCCGCACAATGCGGACCGCAAAGCCCGCTGACCAGATCGATATGCGGTTCATCCGCCAGCTGATCTTCCCGCAGGTTCCAGATTTGCAGGAATGCGGGATTGAACAATCCAAGCCGGCCATCCACGCCGAACACCGCGACCCCTTCGCGCAGATTGTTAAGCGATTCGCGCTGCACCCGCGACAACGCCTTGTAGGATCGCTCCAGGGCAAGGATCGTCGTAAGATCCTCATAGATCACGATGATACCGCCGCGCGGACGGGTCTGAGATATCACCATCAGGGTTCGTTCATCGGGCAGGTGCCACAGCTCTTCCTGCGATTCGATCAGTGTCTCGTAAATTTCAAGCTGCTGCTTCTTCCAGGCAGGAAAATCAGCCTGTTCCGGAAGCCGGCGCTTTTCGCGCATCTCTTCCAGCAGTTCTCCGTGATGCGGGTTACCCGCGAGCCATTCTTCCGACAGGCCCCAGAATTCGGCGAAAGCGCGATTACAGAACACCAGATGTTTATCATTACCGAAGATGGCAAGTGGTGCATTAATGACATTCAATGTCGCGCGTTGCGCCGTAAGCTGACGGTCCGCTTCCTTGCGCGATTCCGCAAGCTCGGTGACATCGACCGCAAAGCCACAACTTCCTTCCGATAACGGACGTTCGACGATTTCAAGTGTCCGCCGCTGCCCGTTCAGGACCGCAGGCACCGTCAAACGATTGCCTTGCTTTTCGGCGGCCGCGACGTCTGCCGCCTCGACAAGCTCCTCGCCGCTATTGACGACCGTCGCCGCATCCTTTGCTTCGACGGCCTCGACATAGTGATTGTTGACCCACACCAGTTTGCCTTGCGCGTCACGTCGCCAGATCGGCACCGGCGCGATATCGAGGATCGCTACCGCCCAGTCTCTTTGCGCGCGGATTTCATCGACTGTCCGACGTAGCGCACTCACCTCCTCAAATGCCTCGGTGACGTCGGAGACCCAGAGCGCGGCGCCCTGACCTGTGAATTTGCCGACACAGGCCAGCGTCCGCATATCCCGGCTTACAACAGGAACCGTGAAACGCTGCCCGTCAGCGCGCAGCTTGTCGACCGCCGCAATTAGCTTGTCAGCGGAATCAGCCTGCAGCGTTTTACAGAATTTCTGGAACAGATCCGGGCTGTCAGCGGCCCGGTGGCGCGCATTGTCGCCGGCCTCGATAATAGCGCTGCCGCCAAATAACTGCACCGGCGCGGCACCGGCCCACAGGAAAACCGCATCGGGATCCGCATTCAACACCGACTGAACCGTTTCGAGTTCGGATTGCATCACCGCCAGGCGCTTGAGATCCGCCTGCCGCCCCGCCGCCAATTGCCGCGATTTATGTGCGGAAAGAAAGATACCGCCCACCGCGATCGCGAGGGCGACCGCAAGACCTGTCATCACAAGATCTGTCGGGCTTAGCTGCACCGTTTCCGCCATCGGCAGGGACAGAGACAAGTCCCGGGCGGTCGCCACACCGATGCCGAACAACCAGAACGCGGCCATATGCGACACCGGACGCAACACCATATGCAACAATGTTGCGCAACATGTTGCAAAATGGTGCAACTGTCGCATTTTCCGGTGCGAACTGTTGCAAGAAGCTGATTTATCTCGATCGCACTGTCGCACTCTGGACCGTCTGTTTCCCTTTTTTGCCGACCGGACAGATCTTAGGCCTGTCAGCTGGCCGCAAACAAGCATGCAACCGGCGAACCCCTGCGCGGAAATTCCCCGTGATGCACAGCATAGCGCAGCCTGCCGCCAGATGGTTAACAGCAGGTTAATTCCCGATCAAAACCGCTTGCCCGGCCTTCACCACAGGCCTAGGCTTGGGCAAACAAGCCCGCCGCGCGGCAAGCGGCGATAATTTTCAGTCAGGGAGACCAGCCATGTACCATCCAGCCCTCAAAACCCCGCTATGCGAGATGCTTGGCATCGACTATCCGATCATTCAGGCGGGCATGGGTTTCGTGGCGCGGGGCCCGCTGGCGGGTGCGGTCTCGGCGGCCGGCGGGCTTGGCTGCATCGGCGCCGCCTCGATGACCGGCGAAGAGCTGCGCGAGGAAATCCGCATCGTGCGCGAGATTACCGACAAACCTTTCGCGGTCGATATCCTGTTTGCGACCACCGGCGGCAAGCAAACCCCTGTTTTCACAAGCGATGTGCAGGACCATATCGACGTGATCTTCGATGAAAAGGTACCGGTGCTGGCCAGCGGGCTTGGCAATCCCGGACCGATCATCGATGAATGCCACGCGGCCGGCATGAAGGTGCTGAGCCTCACCGGCAATACCAAGAACGCAAAGCGGCTTGCCGATAGCGGCGTCGATGCGGTCATCGCGCAAGGCTATGACGGCGGCGGTCATACCGGCCGGGTCGGGGCGATGACCCTGCTGCCCGCGGTGATCGATGCGGTCGATGTGCCGGTGCTGGCGGCTGGCGGCATCGGCGACGGGCGCGGCATCGCGGCGGCGATCACTTTGGGCGCGATCGGCGTCTGGCTCGGCACCCGCTTCATCGCGACGCCAGAAGCCTGGGGGCATGACAATTACAAGCGGCGCATCACCGAAATCGACGATGAGGGCACGACCCGCACCCGCTGCTTCTCGGGCAAGCCGTGCCGCATGATCCAGAACGATACGACCAAGGCCTGGGAATCCCCCGAGCTTGAGGCATCGATCCGGCCATTCCCGCGGCAGATGGCCAATGTCACCGAGTGGCTTGGCAAGGATCCCTATATGGCGGGCCGGCGTGACGGGGAAACCGATATCGGCGCATTGGCGGCGGGGCAGAGCTCGGCGCTGATCCATGAGGTGAAGCCGGTCGCGCAGCTGATCGAGGATCTGATGACAGAGGCCAGCGCGACGCTTGACCGGATCACGAAAATCGCCGCCGCCGCGTCCTGAGCGGCGCGCGACGCCGCCAGCCGGCATGCAAACAGCAAAGGTCCGCCACCCTGATCCGCCATACCGATCTCATGACAGGATGCGGGCCTTTTCACCGTAACCCGGGCGACCCGGGCACGGGCAATCCAGATAACCCGGACAAGAGGAACCGTGACGCCAACCGCCGATGAACAGCAGCGCAGCCTGCACGCCTTCGTGCAGAGCCTGCGGGTGATGCCCGAGACAGCCCCCCGATTGACGCGGCGCGATCCGGCGGCCCGCCCTGATGCCATCGGCAACAAATCCGCCGCCAAGCCGCTAAACGCGCGGATCATGGACGATCTCAACCAACTGCAATATCTGCTGTTTGCCGATCAGCGCGCATCGCTTCTGATTATCCTGCAGGGCCCCGATGCCTCGGGCAAGGATGGCACGATCCGCAAGGTTTTCACCGGCATGGACCCGCAAGGGGTGACGGTCACGTCCTTCAAGCAGCCCAGCGCGGAAGAAGCCGCCCATGATTTTCTGTGGCGCATCCACAAGGCTGCCCCCGCAAAGGGGCAGGTGGCGATCTTCAACCGCTCCCATTATGAGGATGTGCTGATCGCACGCGTCCGCGCGCTGGTGCCCGAAGCGGTGTGGGCAAGACGCTTTCAACGCATCAATGAATTCGAGGCCCTGCTCGCCGAAAACGGCACGGTGATCCTGAAATTCTTCCTGCATCTCAGTCCCGAGGAACAGCTTGCGCGGTTCCGGAAGCGGCTTGAAGACCCGACACGGCAATGGAAAATCAGCGAAAGCGATTATAGCGAGCGTAAAGTCTGGGACGCCTATCAGACCGCCTATGAGGAAGCGATCGCCAGAACGTCGCACGCCCATGCCCCCTGGTATGTCATTCCCGCCGACAGGAAATGGGTGCGCAACCTGACGGTGGGCCGGATCATCGCCGACAGGCTTGCCCAGATGGATCTCAAAACCCCGTCACCACGCGTCGATCTCAACGAGATCCGCCGCCGCTTTCACGAAGCCGCCAGACAATCCTGAGGCACCGGCACACGTTGTTGGCACCGGCACGCATTGTTGGCAGTAGTGACAGCGGGCTTCAACCGCCGGGCGGCACAGGCTTTTGCGGTGCATTTCTTAGAATTTTCTTTCTTAGGACGTCCAATCCCGCTACATGCATCACTTGTCAAATCCGGTTGCATCTTGATTGACGATGCGGCGCGGTCGATATCAAACAGGCGTCAAATCAGCGCCGGTTCAGCAATCCAAAAAAGCGTGCGATGAGAGAAAAAATACGTCAGCTTGTCGAAGGGGCGGCATTCCAGAATGCCATCGTCACACTGATTGTGATCAATGCGGTCATTCTGGGGCTGGAGACCTCGGACAGCATCATGGCAACCCACGGGGTGTGGCTGAAATGGGTCGATGCCCTGATCCTTTATATGTTCGTGGCAGAGATCGGGCTCAGGCTCTTTGTGCACCGGCTGCGCTTCTTCACCCAGCCTTGGAGCATTTTTGATTTTGCCATCGTCGCCATCGCGCTTATTCCCGCTGGCGGGCCGTTCGCCGCCTTGCGCGCGCTGCGGGTCTTGCGGGTGCTGCGTCTGATTTCGGTCATCCCGACCATGCGCCGGGTGATCGAGGGCCTGCTATCCGCGATCCCCGGCATCGCATCGGTTGCGGCCATCATGCTGCTGTTCTTCTATGTCTTTGCCGTCATCGGCACGCATCTTTATGCCGACAGCTTCCCCGACTGGTTCGGCAGCCTGGGCAAAACCATGTACACCCTGTTCCAGATCATGACCCTTGAAAGCTGGTCGATGGGTATCGTGCGGCCGGTGATGGCGCAGCATCCGGGTGCCTGGATGTTTTTCATCACCTATATTCTGGTCACGACTTTCACCATGCTGAACCTGTTCATCGCGATCATCGTGACCGCCATGCATCAGGGCGAGGATGAACAGGCGCAGGCCAGCCGAAATGAAATCCGCGATGTGCTGAGCAAGGAAATCAAGGCGATGGAAACGCGCCTGCTGGCCGAGATCAGGGAGCAGAAAAACCCGCCGCCGCAAAGCTGAGCGGAACCGGCCAATCCGGACGGCCGCACAATATGTCTAGAGCCCCTTGGCCAGCCGGTCGAATGCCTGAAGCCGCGCAAGCAGGGCGGGCATATCCGATAGCGGTACCATATTCGGCCCGTCCGATGGCGCATTATCGGGGTCGGGATGGGTTTCCATGAACAGCCCCGCCACCCCGACCGCCACCGCCGCGCGCGCCAGCACCGGCACGAATTCGCGCTGGCCGCCGCTGGTTGTCCCCTGGCCGCCTGGCTGCTGCACCGAATGGGTGGCATCGAAGATCACCGGACATCCGGTTTGCGCCATGATCGGCAAGCCGCGCATATCGGACACGAGCGTATTATAGCCAAAGCTCGCCCCCCTTTCGCACAACATCACCTGATCATTGCCCGCGCCGATGATTTTCTGCGCGACATTTTTCATGTCCCAGGGGGCAAGGAACTGCCCCTTTTTGACATTGACCGGTTTGCCGGTGGCGGCGGCCGCGAGCAGCAGATCGGTCTGCCGGCAAAGAAATGCGGGGATTTGCAGCACATCGACCGCCTGCGCCGCCGCGGCGCAATGTTCGGGCAGATGCACATCGGTCAGCACCGGCACGCCGACGCTCGCGCCGATTTCGGCCAGGATCGGCAGCGAGGCCTCAAGCCCGAGCCCGCGCGGGGTCGCGGCACTTGTCCGGTTCGCCTTGTCAAACGAGCTTTTATAGATCAGCGGGATGCCCGCGCGGTCCGCAATCTGCTTCAGGGCCGCGGCGACCTCGAGCCCATGGGCGCGACTTTCAAGCTGACAGGGCCCGGCAATCAGCACCAGCGGCAGATCATTGCCGATGCGGATATCGCCAACCCTCACGATTTTTTGTTCGCCCATTTCAGTCAACCTTGTCAGACCAGCCGCGATTGTTCGACCGCCGCCTTGATGAAGGATGCGAACAGCGGATGCGGTTCGAACGGCTTGGATTTAAGCTCGGGATGGAACTGCACCCCGATGAACCAGGGATGACCGGGCAGCTCGACAACCTCGGGCAGCAAGCCGTCGGGTGAGATGCCGGAAAATTTCAGCCCCGTCCCCTCAAGCCGGTCGCGATAGGACATATTGACCTCATAGCGATGGCGATGCCGTTCGCTGATCTCGTCGGTGCCGTAAATTTCCGCGACCCGCGAGCCGGCGATCAGCCGCGCGGGATAGGCGCCAAGCCGCATGGTGCCGCCAAGATCGCCCTGATCGGAACGGGTTTCAAGCTCGCCCTTGTTCATCCATTCGGTCATCAACCCGACAAGCATCTCGCGGCAGCCGCCGAACTCGCTGGAACTTGCCTGCGCGATACCGGCGAGATTCCGCGCCGCCTCGACCACCGCCATCTGCATGCCAAAGCAGATCCCGAAATAGGGCACCTCCCGCTCGCGCGCGAACGTCACCGCCGCGATCTTGCCTTCCGCGCCGCGTTCGCCGAACCCGCCAGGCACCAGAATGCCGTTCACGCCCTCAAGATGGGCAACGCAATCCTCTTTCTCGAAAATCTCCGCCTCAAGCCATTTCATGCGCACCCGCACACGGTTGGCGATGCCGCCATGGGTCAAGGCCTCGGCCAGCGATTTATAGGCATCGAGCAGGCCGGTATATTTACCGACCACCGCAATCGTTACCTCGCCTTCGGGTTGCCGCACGCGGGTGACGATCTCGCGCCATTTTTCGAGATTGGGCGCCGGCGCCGCCTCGATCCCGAAGGCGCGCAGCACCTCCACATCAAAGCCTTCCTCGTGATAACGGATCGGCACATCATAGATCGTGTCGACGTCGGTGGCCTGGATCACACTTTCGGACCGCACATTGCAGAACAGCGCGATCTTGCGGCGTTCATCGGCGGGGATTTCGCGTTCGCAACGGCACAGCAGCACATCGGGCTGGATACCGATCCCGCGCAGCTCCTTGACCGAATGCTGCGTCGGCTTGGTCTTGAGTTCGCCGGCACTGGCGATATAGGGGACGAGCGTCAGATGCACGAAAGCGGTTTGGCCGCGCTCAAGCTCGTTGCCGAGCTGCCGGATCGCCTCGACAAAGGGCAGGCTTTCAATATCGCCGATCGTGCCGCCGATCTCGCACAGCACGAAATCCACATCATCGACATCCGCGGTAATGAAGGATTTGATCTCGTCGGTGACGTGGGGAATGACCTGAACCGTCGCCCCCAGATAGTCGCCGCGCCGTTCCTTGCGCAGGATCTCCTGATAGATGCGGCCGGTGGTGATATTGTCCCCCTTGCCGCTCGGTACCCCGGTAAAGCGTTCGTAATGACCAAGATCGAGATCGGTTTCCGCCCCGTCATCGGTCACGAAAACCTCGCCATGCTGATAGGGGCTCATGGTTCCCGGATCGACATTGAGATAGGGATCAAGCTTGCGCAAACGCACACGATAACCGCGTGCCTGAAGCAGCGCCCCAAGGGCCGCGGACGCCAGCCCCTTGCCGAGTGAGGAAACCACGCCGCCAGTGATGAAGATGAACCGCGCCATGGACCTGCAGATTAATCAAGTTTGGCGGCCGGACAAAGCCACCTTTGGATAAAAATTAAAAACTCCCCGAAAACCGGGCGAAAACTTGCCGGCTATTCGGACAGGGGAACCGCGGGCAATGCCGGTACGGGGCTTTCCTCGACCGCTTCGGGTACCGAATCAAGGATCGAGGGCTGCGCCACCTGCTGCCGCGCGAGGATGGTGAGGATGATGCTCGTCACGAAAAACGCCGCCGCGAGGATGGCTGTCGTACGCGTCAACGCATTGGCCGCCGCACGTCCGGTCATGAAGCCGCTCGGTCCGCCGATCCCCAACGCGCCGCCTTCCGATTGCTGCAGCAATACGGTCACCACAAGGGCGACAGCCAGTATGAGGTGGATGACGATGACTACGGTTTCCATGATTTCGCGCTGCTCATCTTAGCCTGTCTGACGCGACACGGGCGCAAGGACCCGTCTTGCCGCGCATTCAAGCGGGCACTCTTACCCGCGCGCGGCGGTTCTGTCCAGTGTGCGCTGCGAATCGCCGGCCGCCTGAATCGCGCTGCCGATTTACCGCCGCCCCCCGGCTTGCTATAGGGTGGACGAAAGCGAAAGAGAGATAACGGCGAAATGAGCGATTTGAAGATTGTCGTGGTGGGCGCGGCCGGACGCATGGGAAAGACCCTGATTGCGCAGGTGAGCGAAACCGAAGGCTGCATCCTGTCCGGGGCGACCGAACCTGAAGGCGCGCCGATGCTCGGTCGCGATGCCGGGCTGGTGGCCGGGGTGGGGGAGCTTGGCGTAACCATTACCCACGACCCCTTGCCGCTGATCGCGCAGGCGCAGGCGGTGCTTGATTTTACCGCCCCGGCGGCGGCGGTTGCGCATGCGGGACTGTGCGCCCAGGCGCGGATCGTGCATGTGATCGGCACGACCGGCTTCAGCGCTGAGGAAGAAGACCGGATCCGGGCCGCCGCGCGGCATGCCACCATCATCAAGGCGGGCAATATGTCGCTCGGGGTTAATCTGATCGCGCAGCTGACACGGCAGGTGGCCAAGCTGCTCGATCCCAGTTTCGATATCGAAATCGTCGAGATGCATCACCGGCACAAGGTCGACGCCCCCTCGGGCACCGCTTTGCTGCTCGGTCAGGCGGCCGCCGAAGGGCGCGGGGTGGATCTCGACAAGGTGGCCGATCGCGGCCGCGACGGGATCACCGGCGCGCGCCAGCCTGGCCATATCGGCTTTGCCGCGCTGCGCGGCGGCGGCGTGGTCGGCGAACATAGCGTGCTGTTTGCCGCCGAGGATGAAATCGTCGAATTATCGCATCGCGCCTTCGACCGCTCGATCTTCGCGCGCGGCGCGGTGCATGCGGCGAAATGGGGGCAGGGACATGCGCCGGGGCTTTATTCGATGGCCGATGTGCTGGGCTTTTCGGACGGCTGATCGCGATAGCGGGCGCGCTCGACAGCCAGCATGGCCTGCTTGCGCGCCACCCCCCAGTGATACCCGCCAAGCGCGCCTGATTTGCGCAGCACCCGATGGCACGGGATGAGATAGGAGATCGGATTGCGGCCATTCGCGCTGCCGACCGCACGCACCGCACCCGGCTTGCCGATGAAACGCGCCAGATCCTGATAGGATACGGTATGGCCTGGCGGGATCCGCATCAGCGCCTCCCACACCTTGATCTGAAAATTGCTGCCGATCAGCAGAAGCGGCAGGGGCGTGGCCACGCTCGGGCTGCCGGGCGGGGCAAAGATCTGCTGCACCCGCTGCGCCGCGCGCTCGGGCCTGTGAACAAAATGCGCATCAGGCCAGCGGGCGAACATATCGGCGGCGACCGCGGGCTTCGCGCCGTCCTCGGCAAAGGCCAGCCCGCAAATGCCGCGCCCGGTCTCCAGCACCAGACAGGCGCCGAACGGGGACGGGTGCCAGCCCCAGCCGATCTCCACATCGCGGCCATAAGCTTTGAAGGCGCCCGGGCTCATCGCTTCATGGGTGATCAGCAGATCATGCAACCGCCCCGGCCCCGACAGCCCCACTTCATAGGCGGTATCGAGCACGCTGCGGGACTGTCGCAGCAGCGTTCGCGCATGATCGGCCGCCATCGCCCCGAGCAGGCGTTTGGGGCTGATCCCCGCCCAGCGGGTGAACAGCCGCTGACAATGCGTCGGGCTCAACCCGATATGGGCGGCGATCTCGGCAAGTGGCGGCTGTGCGGGATAGCGCGCAACGACATAGGCGATCGCCTCGGCGATTTGCGCATAAGCGGTGGCGGCGCGGGGGTCGGTATCTGTTGTCATGCGCATAATTTACGCAGTCTGCTACGCGCGCGGCCACCCGATTCTTGCGCGCGATTGCCGCGTGATTGCCGATTGTCTTGCCGGACCGGCAGAACCGATTGACGGGTCCTAGCCGGCGTCCGGCAGCTGAGCGGCGGCGGTAAACCGGTGGCCGCCGCGATGCAGATCGAGCGCTTCGCGCAGGGCATCGGCGAAGTCACTGCGTTCATCGGCGGTCAGGAAACTGCCGAACACCAGATATTTGCCATGCGAGCGGATCGCCAGCAGCGGCCCGCCGATCGCCTTGCCGATCAGCTCGACCCGCGCCCAATAGGGCTGAAACGTCCATTTCACGACCTGCCCGTTGGGTAAATGCCGCCGGATCGCCAGCTCGCTGTCGCTGAGCTCGACCGTCTCGTAAAGCCGCGCGCGGCGGAAACTGACCCGGAAGGCAATATAGATAAGCAGGACATCGAGCCCGAAAAATCCCACAACCGGCCATGCCCCCATCAGGAAGAAGGCAAGCCCCGCGGTGAAGCTCACGCCCGATACAAACAGCATCAGCGCCAGAAATCCGCGCCGCCCCAGCGAGGCATGCGGATGCAGCACCGCGTCGAAATAAAGCTTTTTCCGGTCGGTTCGGTCCATGCAGGCAAAATAAACGCTGAAAGGCTTTGCGTCGAGGGGGCCGCGCGATAATGTCGCGGCCATGACACGTCAGGAAATTGCAGAATTTTTCAGCCGGTTGCGCGCGCGCGATCCCGAACCGCAAAGCGAGCTTGAATATCGCAACGCCTATACGCTGCTGGTGGCCGTCGTGCTGTCGGCGCAGGCCACCGACAAGGGGGTGAACAAGGCGACCGGGCCGCTATTTGCGGTGGCGGACACGCCCGCGCAGATGGTCGCGCTCGGTGAGGACAAGGTGCGCGATTATATCAAATCAATCGGGCTGTTCCGGAACAAGGCGAAGAATGTCATCGCCCTGTCCGAAAAGCTGATTGCCGAATTTGGCGGCGCGGTCCCGCGCGAGCGCGCAGCCCTTGAAAGCCTGCCCGGGGTCGGTCGCAAGACCGCCAATGTCGTGCTCAATGTGGCGTTCGGGGAGCCGACCATGGCGGTCGATACCCACATCTTCCGGCTGGGCAACCGGACCGGGCTTGCACCGGGCAAAACCCCGCTTGAGGTGGAAAAGAAACTGGTCAAGCGCATCCCCGCCGAATTCATGCGCCATGCGCATCACTGGCTCATCCTGCATGGGCGCTATGTCTGCAAGGCGCGCAAGCCTGACTGTCCCAATTGCGTCGTCGCCGATCTGTGCAAATTCAAGGGCAAGACCGTTGCGGCCTAACCGCGCCGCCGCATCACCAGCGCATCGATGCATCCCGCCGTTTCAGGTTCAGCACCGTTTTCACGCGCACCGAATTCCGCATGGGTCACCTGTGCGGGCCCTGTTTCCTCACTACCCACAGGATAAAGGAACAGGAAAAGCACGCATTCACCCCCCACATAGCGCCACATCTGCCCGTTTCCCTCCCGCCGTAACAGACCCGGTTCGCCAAGCAGCTCACGCAACCCCTGCGGGCTCATCTGCAGCAGATCATCAAGTGCATATTGCGGCACTGGCGCCGCCAGGGGCTGTTGCGGCGCAGGGTCGGTCATGGCGGCGGCGGGTGCTGGCGATCCGATAGCGCCCGCTTCACCGGGCCGGTAGGCGAGCGGCGCAAGACAGCCACCCAGCAGCAGGCAGGCAGGCAGAATGCCAAATAGGCCAAGAAGGTGTGCGAGGGCGCGCACTACACCGCCTGACGGCTGGCCAGCCCTTTATAGACATGCACCATGAAGGCCGCCCCGAACAATGGCACGATCAGGTTGAAGACCGGAATGACAAGCGGCAGGGCGATCAATATGCCTGCAAGGGTGATCCGCAGGCTGTGTTGCTGCCGCAACGCCTTGACGGTTGCCGCATCATGATGACGGATCGCCACCATCTCGAAATATTCACGGCCGAGCAGATAACCGTTCAGCCCGTAGAAAATCGCGAGATTGGCGACCGGCAGCAGATAAAGCGGCAGGACAAGAATATTGGCGACGACCATGATCGCGGTAAAGCGCAAGGCCATGATCAGGGTTTCGGACAAGGGCGGATCGCGCGATGGCGGATCGGCGGGATAATGCTGCGCCTCAACCGCATCGGCAATCTGATCAAGGAAAATGCCGATAAAGATCGCGGTGACCGGTATCAACAGCCAGATCGAGCCGATCACCACCCCAAGCCCCGCCAGCCAGCCAATCACATCATTGAGCCAGCCCGTCTCGAATTCGGGAATAAACCCGATCCCGTAGAACGCCGCCGCCCCGATGCCGAGCAGCAACAACACCGTCAGCCCCAGCGATTGCAGCAGCAACTTGCGGAATGCCGGATCGGGCAATTGCCGGATCGCCTTCAGGGCGGATTGAATCATCGGGTCCCTCCTTTCAAGCCGGCAGGGCCTGCCGGCATCTGGCCTTTCAAGCCGGCAGAGCCCGCCAGCGTCTGGTATCAGCGGTTCGGGCCATCAGCGCCTGGCTGCATATATGCAGACTTGCCCGGCCGACCGCAAGGTTCGCCCGCCCCGCTTGCACAGCGACGGGAAGCCCCTATACTGCGCCGCGCACAGCGATATGAAGGAGAACAGCATGGCAAATCCGGGCGGCAATGGCGCAACATTCGATATTCTGGGAATAGGCAATGCCATTGTCGATGTCATCGCCCATGCGGATGACCGGTTTCTCACTGATCGCGGTATCACCAAGGGCGGCATGACGCTGATCGACGCGGACGGCGCGACAAGCCTTTATGGCGATATGGCACCCGGTATCGAGATGTCGGGCGGTTCGGCGGCCAATACGATTGCGGGCGCTGCCTCACTGGGCGCGCGCGCGGCCTATATCGGCAAGGTCCGGAACGATCAGCTCGGCGAGGTGTTTGCCCATGATATCCGCGCGATCGGCGTGCATTACGATACCCCGCTTGCCGAAACGGGGCCGCCCACCGCGCGCTGCCTGATCCTTGTCACCCCCGATGCGCAGCGCAGCATGAATACCTTCCTTGGCGCAAGCCAGGAACTGGGTCCCGACGATGTGGACGCGGCGCTCGTCGCGGCGGCCACGATCACCTATCTTGAAGGTTATTTATGGGATCCCGTGCATGCCAAGGCGGCGTTCCGCAAGGCGATGGATATCGCCCATGGCGCGGGACGGCAGGTGGCGATGACATTGTCGGATTCGTTCTGCGTCGATCGTTACCGGCAGGAATTTCGCGAGCTGGTCGACCATCAGATCGATATTCTGTTTGCCAATGAGGACGAGATCAAATCGCTTTACGAAGTCGATGATTTCGACGATGCCTTGCAAGCTGTACGCGGCAAATGCGATATCGTCGCGCTGACCCGTTCGGAAAAAGGCAGTGTCATCCTGACCGGCGACGAGGTGCATGTGATCGACGCCGCACCGGTTGCAAAGGTTGTCGATACGACAGGGGCGGGCGATCTGTTCGCGGCGGGTTTTCTTTACGGGATCACCAACGGGCTGGGTCCGGCGGAAAGTGCCGGGATCGGCGGCCGCGCGGCGGCGGAGGTGATTTCACATATGGGCGCGCGCCCCGAAATCGATCTTAAAACCCTGCTTTAGCCGCAGCGTTCAGATCCGGCACCCGAAACAAAGCTATCATTCGATCCTGATACGGATGATTGTCAACCCGCGCCGGGCAGCATGCGCCCGACCGGGTGCCCGCCCACCAGATGAACATGGAAATGCGGCACTTCCTGATGTGCATCCGCGCCTGCATTGCTGATCAATCGATAGCCGCCGCCTGACTGCGATTGCGCCACACCAAGCATGCGCCCGACCTGGCCCACCATGCGCCAGAAACCGGCAAGTTCGGCATCCGGGGCATTGGCGGAAAAATCGTCGAAGTCCGTATACGCACCTTTCGGGATGACAAGTGCATGCACCGGCGCCTGTGGCGCGATATCGTGAAACGCCAACGCATGGTCATCTTCAGCAATTTTGTTGCACGGAATTTCCCCACGCAGAATACGGGCGAAAATATTGCTGTCATCATAGGGCATGGCTTTATCCGTTATCAGATTAATCAGCGCGGCTGTTCTTTTCCTCGATCCCCGAAATGCCTTCGCGACGCGCAAGCTCTGTGCAGACATCGGCAAGCGATACATTGCTTGCCTGCAACAGCACCAGCAGATGATAAAGCAAGTCTGCCGCTTCCGCGCATATTGCTTGCGCATCTCCCGTCATTGCGGCAAGTGCTGTTTCAACCGCTTCCTCGCCAAGCTTCTTGGCAGGCAGAAGCGGCGCGCCGGCAAGCAGCTTCGCGGTATAGGAAGAAGCCGGGTCCGCACCGACGCGCGCGGCAATCGTTTCGCATAATTTAGCAAGAATATCCGTCTGCGGATCAGCCATGACTATTCCTCCGCCTGTTCGGGTTCAGGCAGACGCACGGGCACCCCCGCCGCCGCCATGAAATGCTTCGCCTCGGATATCGAGAATTCGCCGAAATGAAAGATCGAGGCGGCAAGCACCGCGCTTGCCCCGCCCTGCGTAATGCCATCCGCCAGATGCTGCAGGGTGCCGACACCGCCGCTCGCGATAACCGGTACGGTGACCGCATCCGATACCGCGCGGGTCAGCGCCAGATCGAAACCCGCGCGCGTGCCGTCCCGATCCATCGAGGTCAGCAAAATCTCCCCCGCGCCAAGTGCTGTGACCTGCCGCGCATACGCGACCGCGTCGATGCCGGTCGGGGTCCGGCCGCCATGGGTCCAGATTTCCCATTTTCCGGGTGCGGACTGTTTTGCGTCGATTGCCACGACAATACATTGACAGCCGAATTTTTCCGCGGCCTCGCGCACAAATTCGGGGCGATTGACCGCAGCGGTGTTGATCGCGACCTTGTCCGCGCCGGCATGCAATAGTCGGCGGACATCCTCCACCTTGCGCACACCACCCCCCACGGTCACCGGCATGAAACATTGTTCGGCGGTTTTTGCGACCACATCGTAAATCGTGTCGCGCGCATCGCTTGATGCGGTGATATCGAGGAAACAAAGCTCGTCCGCGCCTTCTGCGTCATAGCGGCGCGCCTGTTCCACCGGATCGCCCGCATCGACCAGATTGACGAAAGAGATGCCCTTGACGACGCGGCCATTATCGACGTCGAGACAGGGGATAATGCGCGTCTTCAGCATGCCAGCACCCGCAGGGCTTCTGCCGGATCGATACGCCCGTCATATAGCGCACGTCCCGAGATCACCCCCTCGATACCCGGACAGTTGGCCGCCTTGAGCGCAACCAGATCGTCGATCGCGGTCACACCGCCGCTCGCGATCACAGGGATCGATATCGCATTCGCCAGCGCAACGGTCGCCGCCACATTCAGCCCCTGCAATGCGCCATCGCGGTCAATATCGGTATAGATGACGGCCGCCACCCCCGCATCCTCGAACTGGCGGGCGAGGGCAAGCACCTCTATCTCGGTTTCCTCGGCCCAGCCTTCGACCGCCACCTTGCCGCCCCGGGCATCGATCCCGACTGCGATGCGGCCGGGGAAACGGCGGCAGGCCGCGCGCACAAGCGCGGGATCACGCACGGCAACGGTGCCCAGGATAACGCGCCGCACCCCACGCCCGAGCCAGTCCTCTATCGTGGCCATATCCCGGATACCACCGCCAAGCTGCACCGGCACGGAAACGGCCGCAAGAATGGCGGACACCGAGTCCCCATTGACCGGCCGGCCTTCAAACGCCCCGTTCAGATCGACAAGATGCAGCCAGGAAAATCCCTGTTCGACGAAGCTTTTTGCCTGCGCTGCCGGGTCGGTGTTGAATATGGTCGAATTATCCATATCGCCGCGCAGCAACCGCACACAGACACCGTCCTTCAAATCAATGGCGGGAAACAGGATCATAAACTCAAACCTTTAACTTGCAGAAACACACGGTACGTCCTGAATGACAGGTGCGAATGCCGGCAAAACCTCACCGGTTCAGCCAAGCTGTTTTGTATAATAACGCCCGCCGATATAACGCCCCTTGAGCCGTGCATAGCGGGGTTTTTCGCCCCAGCATTCAAATCCATGCGCCTCGAACAGGGCGATGGCGGCACTGCGGTCGGCACGGACATGCAGATCGATATTCTTGTATCCGCGTTGCCGGGCCTCCCTGAACAGCCGTTTCAGGATACCGCGCGCCACCCCGTGCCCGCGCGCCCAGGGCGCGATGAAAAAGGTCGTCAGCTCCACCGCGAAAGCCCCCGCCTCATTATTGGGGGAAGGGTGATAAAGCTGTGCGGTGCCGACGATCCGGCCATCGAGCCGGCCGACATAAAGGCTGCGTTCAGGGACGAGCAGCACCCCTTTCCAGTAATTCTCCAGAACGCGCAAGGGCGGCACCTTGATCCACAAGAACCCTTCACCATCGATAATGGCTTCGGCGGTGATTTCGCACAGATCCGCCAGATCGGTGCCAGCCAATTCGTCAAGCCGGTCGATCTGCACATTTGCCCTGCGCGGTTTTCTGGCCGGAGCCGAAGAATCGGTTTGCGCCATGCCTGCTGTCTCTAGCCTCTCTCTCCCAATGGCCCAAGGCCCAATCGCCCCCAATGGACCGGTTTTGCCCCTCAGGGTCGCCAGTTCAGAAAATTGGCAAGCAGTTTCAGCCCAAGCTTCTGGCTTTTTTCCGGGTGAAACTGCACGCCGACAATATTGTCGCGCCCCACCGCGGCAGTGATCGGAATCCCGTAATCGACGGTGGCCAGCACACAGCCCGGCGCGGCCGGTTCAAAATAATAGGAATGCACGAAATAGGCATGCCCGTCCCCGTCAAGCCGCCGCATCAGCGGATGATTGCCATTGGCCGCCTGATTGATCACGTTCCAGCCCATATGCGGGATTTTCAGCGCCGGATCGGTTCGCGGGATTGGAACAACCTCCCCCGCGATCCAGCCAAGACCGGCAAACGCGCCATGCTCCAGCCCGCGTTCGGCCAGAAGCTGCATACCGACGCAAATGCCCAGAAACGGCCGGCCCGCCCCGATCACCACCTCTTCCAGCACCTGCCGCATGCCGGCAATCGCCGACAGCCCGGCAGCGCAATCGCCGAACGCGCCAACCCCGGGCAGCACGATCCGGTCCGCCGCGCGCAACTGCTCGGGATCGCTGGTCACCACAACCGGCAGATCAAGCCCCGATTCGCGGGCCGCGCGCTCGAACGCCTTGGCCACCGAACGCAGATTGCCCGAGCCGTAATTGATGATCGCAACGCTCACCCCCGTCCCTCCGGCATCGAAAATCCCCAGGATGTATGGCCCGAATGCGGTTTGGGCGGACGGCTCACCGCCACGACCGGCATTATGCCGGGTCCGTTAGGGGGCGGCGATTTATCCGGCGTACCGCCGGTGCCCGATATACCGTCTGCTTCGGGTGCGCAGCTTGTGTCAGCAGCGCCGATACCCGTGGCGAAATAGCGCTGCTCGGCCCGTGCCAGATTTTCCGCCGCGATGGTTGCGCGATGCACGAAACCCTTTTCGCGCAGATGCCAGCGGCGCAGTTCGTTTGCTTCACACGCCACAAGCAGCGAGAAACCCAGCACGACAAGTTGCCCATAGACCGGCTCCGCCAGCAGCGCCTGACTGCCCAGCGTCACCAGGAAGGAGGCCAGCAAATAGCCCCCCGTCACAAGCCACATCCGGTGATAGATCATCCAGATGATCGGAAAGAACAGGGCGGGCCAGCAAAAGCCCTCCTTCACGAAGATCACGCCCTTTCCCGGGTCGGTCGGATCGGACGAACCGTCCGCATGATCAAAAACCGTATAAATCCGCATGCCGTATATCATTCCTGCGCCCAGCGTCGCGGCGCGCGCGCCTTACAGGCTGCCGCTCAGGGTACCCTTGGTCGAGGGCGTGCTGTCGCCCGCGCGCGGATCAATCTCCACCGCCTGCCGCAATGCCCGCGCCAGCGCCTTGAAACAGGATTCCACGATATGGTGGTTATTCTCCCCATATAGGGTTTCCACATGCAAGGTCACCCCCGCGGCCTGTGCGAAGGCCTGAAACCATTCCTTGAACAGTTCGGTATCCATATCGCCGAGCTTGGGCTTGCTGAAAGCGACCTTCCAGACCAGATAGGGCCGGTTGGAGATATCGAGCGCCACCCGGGTGCAGGTCTCGTCCATCGGGATTTCGGCGGCCCCGTAACGGCGGATGCCGACCCGGTCGCCAAGCGCCTTGGCCACCGCCTCGCCGATGACGATGCCGGTATCCTCGGTCGTGTGGTGAAAATCGATATGCAGATCGCCTGTCGCGCGCACCGTCAGATCGATCAGCGAATGACGCGACAATTGCTCGAGCATGTGATCGAGAAAGCCGATGCCGGTGGCGACATCGTAACGGCCCTGCCCGTCGAGCGCGACCGTCGCCTCGATCTCGGTTTCCTTGGTGGTACGGCGTATATTGGCGCTGCGCATGCCAATCTCCCCGGGAGGCACGGCCCCCGCTCAACTTGTGGAAAAATGCCGCGCCCTTGTATCAGGAAGCGCCGCCAGACGCCAGCCATCGCGCGGGCGGTGCGCTGCGGGCTTGACCGCGGCGGCAAAAGCTCCACATTGTAAGGCGCGTTCCGACGCGAAAATGTCCAACCAGAATCCGGTATTTCATGTCTTCTTCCCACGCCGCCGACCCGACCGGTTGGCACGGCACCACAATTCTTTCCATCCGCAAGGGCGATATGGTGGTGATCGCCGGCGACGGCCAGGTCACGCTCGGCGATACGGTCATCAAGGCGAGTGCGCGCAAGGTGCGGCCGCTCGGCAATGGCTCGGTGATCGCGGGTTTTGCCGGCGCGACAGCCGATGCCTTCACCCTGTTCGAGCGGCTGGAGGCAAAACTTGAGCAATTTCCCGGGCAGCTGACCCGCGCCGCGGTCGAGATGGCGAAAGACTGGCGCACCGATCGCTATCTGCGCCGTCTGGAAGCGATGATGGCGGTCGCTGACGCCCAGGTGAGCCTCGTGCTGACGGGCACCGGCGATGTGCTGGAGCCCGAGCGCGGGGTGATCGGCATCGGCTCGGGCGGCAATTACGCCCAGGCAGCCGCGCTCGCGCTGATCGATATGGACCTTCCGGCGGAAGAGATCGCCCGCCGCGCCATGGCAATCGCCGCTGATATCTGCGTTTACACGAACCAGAATATCACGCTTGAGAAACTGTCGATCGACCCGCCGCTCAAGCGATAGACAACGCACAGCCAAACGGATAAACGAACCAAGTTATGACAGCATCAGCCACAGAAACGGTGTCCGCCTTTTCCCCGCGCGAGATCGTTTCCGAACTCGACCGCTATATCGTCGGCCAGAATGACGCCAAACGCGCGGTTGCCATCGCCCTGCGCAATCGCTGGCGCCGCCAGCAACTGCCCGAGGAGATGCGCGACGAGGTCCTGCCCAAGAATATTCTGATGATCGGGCCGACCGGCGTCGGCAAGACGGAGATCTCGCGCCGGCTGGCAAAGCTCGCCCAGTCGCCCTTCATCAAGGTGGAGGCGACAAAATTCACCGAAGTCGGCTATGTCGGCCGCGATGTGGAACAGATCGTCCGCGATCTGGTGGAAATCGCGATCACCATGACCCGCACGCGCAAACGCCGCGAGGTCGAATCCCGCGCCCATCTTGCCGCCGAGGAACGGGTGCTTGACGCGCTGGTCGGCGAAACCGCAAGCAGCGGCACCCGCGACGCCTTCCGCCGCAAATTGCGCGACGGCGAACTCGACGAGAAAGAGATCGACATCGAAATCGCCGATCAAGGCGGCGGCATGCAGACATTCGAGATCCCCGGCATGCCCGGCGCCAATATGGGCATGATCAATCTGGGCGATATGCTGGGCAAGGCGATGGGCGGGCGCACACGCAAGAAGAAGGTGCGCGTGGTCGACAGCTATGAGCTGCTGATTGCCGAGGAATCGGACAAGCTGCTTGATGAGGATCAGCTCGTCGCCGAAGCGGTGCATATGGTGCAAAATCACGGCATCGTCTTTCTTGACGAGGTCGACAAGATCTGCGCGCGCAGCGACCGGCAGGGCGCCGACGTCTCCCGCGAGGGGGTGCAGCGCGATCTGCTGCCGCTGATCGAGGGTACGACGGTCAGCACCAAGCATGGGCAGATCCAGACCGATCATATTCTGTTCATCGCCTCGGGCGCCTTCCATGTTGCGAAGCCCTCGGACCTGCTGCCCGAACTGCAGGGGCGGCTGCCGATCCGGGTCGAGCTTCAACCCCTCACGCGGGAGGATTTTCGCTGCATTCTGACCGAACCCGAAAACAGCCTGATCAAGCAATATGTCGCGCTGCTGGGGACCGAACAGGTAACGCTCGATTTCACCGATGACGGGATTGACGCGCTGGCCGATATCGCGGTCGAGATCAACACCAATGTGGAGAATATCGGCGCGCGGCGGTTGCATACGGTGATGGAACGGGTGCTTGACGAGATCAGCTTCGCCGCCACCGACCGGGGCGGCGAGACGATCACCATCGATGCCGATTTCGTCGAACGCCATATCGGCGATCTGGCCCGCAATACCGATCTGTCGAAATTCATTCTCTAGCCAGCCGCGATGGCGCGTCGGACGGGTGCCACGCAACGGCGCAACTCAGTCGCGCGGCCGTTGCCGCCGCAGATAGACATAAAGCGCGCCATCACCGCCATGGCGCGGGCGGGCAGGGTGAAAGGCCACGACGAAACCCGCAAGTTCGGGTTCGCGGAGCCATAGCGGCACCAGCCGGTGCAGCACGCCGCGCCGCCTGTCGGGCATGAAACCAGCCCCGTCGCCGGCATGCGATCCTGCGCCACGCATCTTCTTGCTGCCCTTGCCGGTAATGACGAGCACGCAGCGGCGGCCCGCGCTGAATTGCGCGGTAATGAAATGCCGCAAGGCACGATGCGCCCCTTCCTGGGTCTGGCCATGCAGATCGAGCCGTGCCTCGATCTCGATCTTGCCGCGGCTCAGCCGTGTGGCATTACGCTTGTCAGATCGGAAGAGCGTCGTGTAGGGAA
>CALAQW010000012.1 GCA_937888955.1 uncultured Alphaproteobacteria bacterium
TCTGACCTATCAGCGCAGCGTGTGCTCTTCCGATCTGCTGCGCTGATAGGTCAGATGCGCCAGTTCGACCTGCAAGCTGCCTTCACGGGTCCGCGCCCGCGCGCCAAAGATTTCAAGGATAAGCCCGGTGCGGTCGATGACCTTCGCTGACCAGGCGCGCTCCAGATTGCGCTGCTGACCGGGGGTCAGGGTACCGTCGATGATGACGATGCTGGGGCAGAAATCCGCGATCAGACGCGCCAGCTCCTCAACCTTGCCACTGCCGAACAGTGTCGCTGGCCTGATTTTGGGAACTGGTACGACATCGGCGTGAATAATCTGCAGATTTATCGCCTCGGCAAGGCGCACCGCCTCTTCAAGGCGCGCAGCAGGTGATCGGTAGCGGTCATGACCGCTACCGATATCGGTTTTATCCTGCCGATGCAGATCGGGATAAAAAATGATGGCTGTTCCAGCACTGTCATGCTGGTCAGGCTGCATTTCCAACTTTTCCGCTTGTCCAGCCTCTTCCAACAAGAAGTCAGACTTATCGTCAATCCGCAAACGGTTACCTGTTCAGATTATGTTAGCGCGCTAACCTGCATCTTCAGCCGCGTCAAAAAGTTGCACGGGGCTGGATGGCATTATGGTCGATATCGCATGCTTGTAAACGAGCTGGGACTGCGCATCCCGCCGCAGCAACACACAAAAATTATCGAACCATGTGATATATCCCTGCAATTTTACGCCATTGACCAGAAAAATGGTTAACGGGGTTTTGTTCTTGCGAACGGTATTAAGGAACACATCCTGCAAATTCTGTGACTTTTCCGAAGCCATAGCAATCGGCCTCCACCTTTCTAAACACACACACAAAGTTTTCCGCAAAGATTGTCATTATAACCGGCATGAAACGCGCCTGCGCACGGCCCCCTTTCGCCCCTGTCGGTCAAATTGCAAATTACGGCATTAGAACAGGATACACTGGCCCAATTCGCACTGAATGTACAGTGCTGTATGTTGGATTGCATATCCAGTTTCAGTGATTTTATTTCTGTCTCCGCTAACCCCCTCCTCCAACAGACCCAAGATTCTCAATATAATGGGTGCGCAGGGTGTCGGTAACAACCCCGGGACCACCATTTCCGATCACAACCGCATCAATTTGACTGACCGGCATGACGAATAAGGTGGCGCTTGTCAAAAAGGCTTCCCGTGCTTGCGCAAGCTCGTCCAGATGGATCTTCCGCTCTGTAACGCGAATTCCCTTCTCGCGGGCCAGATTAAGAACACGCTGTCTTGTCACGCCGGGCAGAATATCCTCGCTGAGTGGCCGTGTAACCAGTGTGCCGTCCCGATCTACGATCCAGAAGGTCGAGGCAGCGCCTTCCGTGATATATCCGTCTTGATCCAGCATTAACGCTTCAAACGCGCCAGATTCGACGGCTGTCTGTTTGGCCAGCATATTGGCAAGCAACGATACCGACTTGATATCGCGCCGCGACCAGCGCTGATCGAGCATTGAAACAAGATGCACCCCCCGGGCCGCCTGCTCGGCCCGGCGCCCCATATCGATATGCCGACCTGAAATGATCAGTGTCGGAGAAACCGGATTACGCGGGAACGCATGATCGCGCGGGGCGACGCCGCGTGTTATCTGCAGGTAGATCAGGCCATCGGCGATCCGGTTGCGCTGCCTGATCTGTTCCAGCAGCAATGGCAATACGGCGCGTGTCACAGGCCAGGCGATCCGTAAGGCCGCGAGCGAGTTGCTCAACCGCGCCAGATGCTGTGACAAGTTCTGAATTCGGCCGCCGAAGACAGGAAATACTTCATAGACCCCATCGGCAAATTGCAGCCCGCGATCTTCGACGTGTATCACTGCCGCACGATGTGGAAGGTAACGTCCGTTGACATAGATTATCCGCGACATATGCAGTGAAACTTTCCTGTTGCTGTGTGCCCTGCCCGACCGATTCTGGCTGCATTTCTATCCGCGCCAGAATTCCGGGTTGAGCAAGGTAACCAATGTCAGCACTTCCATTCGACCGGTGATCATGCCGGCCATCGCGATGAACTTCGTCAAGTCCGGTGCGTCAGAAAATGCCTGCGCATCCCCAAAAAACATGGTCGCGGTCGGGCCCGCATTGGTCAGTGACGAGATCGCCATGGCTACTGATTGCTCGAAACTCACGCCGCTGATGCTCAGCCCAACCGTCAGCAAGGCCAGAACAAAGGCAAATAGCACAAACACCGACCAAATTGCATTGGACTGTTCAGGTTTTACCGTCATGCCCGCGTAACGCAGGCGAAAAACACCGCTTGGTTGGGTCAGATTGGATAATTCGTTGAGTGCCTGCTTGAACAGCAGAAACAGGCGCATCTGCTTGAACCCGCCGGTCGTCGAGCCCGTGCCGCCGCCCACCAGCATGGCGGCAAGCAACATCAGTGCGGTCACAAGCGGCAGATTTGCGATGTCGCCGCGCCAATAGCCTGTGGTCGTAAGCATTGAGACGGAATTGAAAACCGTATCGCGTGTAGTTTGCCAGTTCAGCCTTAGATCCCCAACCACCCAGATTGATGCGCCCGACAGTATGATCAAAACGGCCAGACACCCCAGGAAATACCGCACTTCCGGATCTGCCGCATAGCTGCGCCAGCGACCGTTTATCGCTGCCCAGTGCAGTGCAAGATTGATTGCACCGAGGATCATAAAGATCATGATAATCAATTCGATCAGAACATTATCGAATGCGCCGATCGAACCGTCGCGGGTGCTGAAGCCGCCCGTCGATATGGTGGATAAGGCATGGCAAAAGGCGTCGAAACTCGTCATGCCCGCCGCGATCAAGGCAACAAAACATAGTAATGTCAGCAGAGCGTAAACGCGCAGCAGGGCGTGGCCGGTCTGGCGAATCCGCTTGAACAATGTTTCCCCCTCCCCATGGGGCATGGCAGTGAATTGTAGTTGCATGCCGCCAATTCCCAATGCGACGAAAATACCTGTCGCCGCCACGATCGTGTAAAATCCGCCAAGCCATTGTAACACCGCTCTCCAGACCAGAATTGCCTTTGGCTGGGATTCCAGGTTGGTAAGCAACGTCACGCCGGATGTCGTAAACCCGGAAACTGCTTCGAACAGGGCTGCCACCCCACTCCGCTCCGTTACCTCAGAGAAGAAAATCGGCAGCGCGGCAAATAGCGGCAACACCGTCCAGATCAGAACAATCAGCAACAAGCTGCTGCGCTTGTCGAGCCTTGCCTCATAGCCACGCAGGCTGATGATCAAGCCGCCTGCAAAAAACGTTGTCAGTACCGCAGAGCTGAAAAAGACATAGGCATTTTCGCTATCGCCTTCCGACAGTGCCACGAAACCCGGCAGGAACATCGCAAGCGACAGCCCGACAAGTAACCATCCCAGGACGTAGAAGACCGGTCTAACCTTCAAGAATTCATCTCTTCTATCAGAAGCATTTCAGAAAAATATTCAGAAATATTCGAGGCTTACGCGGAACATCTGCTCCACAGTCTTGACTTGCGCCGCGATTGCGAAAATTACCACCCTGTCGCCGGGCCGGATTACGGTATCACCGCGGGGGATGATGATCCTGTCCTCGCGCGCGACGGCGCCAATTATTATGCCGGACGGAATATCCGCTTCGCGCAAGGGTTTGCCGACAAGCGTCGCGGTTTCAAGTGCTTCCGCCTCAATCACCTCGGCCGCGCCATCCAGCAGACTGTGCAGCGCCTTGATGCGGCCTTTTCGCACATGTTGCAAAATCTTGGACACCGTCGTGGCGCGCGGGTCGATAAAGGTATCGATACCCAAAGTGCGCATCAGGGTGCTGTAGTCGGAGTTGTTGATCAGGGTAATCGTGCGTTGGCAGCCGCTTTGCTTGGCAAGCACAGATGACAGAATATTGACTTCGTCATCGTCGGTCAGGGCGACGACGGCTTCTGTTTCCGCGACATTCGCCTCGCGCAGGATGTCCTGATCCAGCCCGTCGCCATGCAAAACTGCCGTGCGCGACAGCTGATCGGCGGCTGCTTCTGCCTTGTCCTTGTTATATTCAATCAGCTTGACCCGTACCGACCGGTGCGAGTTTTCAAGCTCGCGCGCGACAAACAGCCCGATATTGCCCGCGCCCAACAGGATGATGCGGCGCGCCTTCTGTTCCTCATGGCCAAAAAGCTGCAAGGCCCGCGATACATATTCGGTTGCTGCGGTGAAATAGACCTGGTCGCCGATCAGCATCTGATCATCACCATGGGGGACGATCAGCTTGCCATTGCGGACCAGTCCGACGATGACGATGCCAAGGTCGGGAAACAGCTCGGTCAGTTGCCTGAGCGGCGTATTGACCACCGGGCACCGGTCATCGAGATCGACCCCGACAAGCTGTACCCGCTCATCCACAAATGGCACCGATTCAACTGAACCGGGCAAGTCAAGCCGCCGCAAGACGGCCCGCCCGACCTCGATTTCGGGTGAGATAATCACATCGATCGGCATATGATCGCGGCTGAACAGATTACGCCACTGTGATTGCAGATAGCTTTGATTGCGAACCCGCGCGACCTTGGTGGGCAGGCTGAACAGCGAATGGGCGACCTGGCAGGCGACCATGTTGACTTCGTCATTCTGGGTCACAGCGATGATCATATCGGCATCATTGGCCCCTGCCCTGTCCAATACATCCGGGTAGGAGGCATAGCCGACGATCCCCTGCACATCGAGAGAGTCGCTGATGCGGCGTATGAGTTGCGGTGACTGGTCAATCACCGTGACATCATTTTGTTCCGCCGCGAGCTGCTTGGCGATATTAAAGCCGACCTGGCCGGCCCCACAGACAATGACTTTCACAGATCGACATCTCCCTCGCCGCACGACGATACGCCGTTCAGGCGGCGCGTCATACTCCGGGCCTGGCCGCATCTCCTAGCAGATGCTGCCGCGTCCTGACAATCCGAAGAAAAAATCCCGACAGAGAAATCACCGGACGGGAAAATCTCAGGCGCCGGCCTGGTCGCCACGGTTATTGGGATAAACACCGAGAGATTTCAACTTCCGGTGCAAGGCGGACCGCTCCATCCCGATGAAGGCGGCTGTGCGTGATATGTTACCGCCGAACCTGTCGATCTGCGCGATCAGATAGTCGCGCTCGAACATTTCGCGCGCCTCACGCAGCGGGATGGACATGGCGATTTCACTCGCGCCGCCCGCGCCGCCGCGCAGCAAGGGAGGGGTCGATGCCCCCAGCTCGACCGGCAGCAGTTCGGCGGTGATAGGCTGGTCAGGCATGTCGCCAACAAGGATCAACAGCCGCTCCACGATATTGCGAAGCTGACGGACATTGCCGGGCCAATCGTAGGTTTGCAGTGTCGCAAGGGCATCGTCCGATATGACACGCGGCTTGCTGCGCAACGCAGCGGCAAGCCGCGTCATGAAATGTTCGATCAGAATCGGGATGTCGTCGCGCCGTTCACAAAGCGAGGGCACCTGTACGGGCACCACATTCAACCGGTGAAACAGATCCTCGCGAAATTGCCCGTGATCGATCTTTTCGCGTAAATTCGTGCTGGTCGAGGAGACAACCCGCACGTCGACCTGCACCGGTTTGCTGCCACCAACCCGGTAAAATTTCTGATCGACGAGTACGCGAAGAATCTTTCCCTGCGTTTCGAGCGGCATATCGGCGACTTCATCGAGATACAGCGTCCCACCATGTGCCTGTTCGAACAGCCCGATTGTCGGCGCGCCGCCATCGGATGCGGGCTCCAAGCCGAACAGCTCGATTTCCATCCTCTCGGGCGACATATTTGCAGAATTGATCACGATGAATGGCCCGTGCGAACGGGTCGATTTCGAATGCAGCAGCCGGGCGGTGACTTCCTTGCCGCTGCCTGCAGGTCCGGTAATCAGCACCCGGCTGCCGGTCGCCGCAACCTTGTTGATGGTCTGCCGCAACTGATTGATTGCGCTGGACTTGCCGATCAGCTCTGTCTCACCGCCAAGCGCTGTCCGCATTTCCTCATTTTCGCGCCGCAACCGGTCGGTTTCGATGGCCCGGTCGATGGTCACCAGCAGATGATCCGCCTGAAACGGCTTTTCGATGAAATCATAGGCCCCTTTTTTCATCGCGGAAACGGCCAATTCCACATTGCCATGTCCGCTGATGACGATAACGGGTAGATTTGGATGCTGTCCCTTTAACTGCTCAAGCAATTGCAGGCCGTCAAGGCGTGACCCTTCAAGCCAGATATCGAGCAAGACCAAGGATGGCCGACGGGTCCCGATTTCCTGCAACGCACTGTCGGAGCCCGCAGCGGCGCGCGGCTGAAACCCTTCATCCTCAAGGATTCCGGAAATCAGTTCCCGAATATCAGCTTCATCATCGACGACCAGAATATCACGCGACATCGGCTTCCTGCTCACTTGTTTTATCTGTTGTATTTTGGGCACTCATATCAGATTCCGCTGCAATTTCATTGTGATGGCGGCCACGTTCTGTATCGGTCATGACGGGAAACTCAAGTTCGATCAACGCGCCGCTGATGGTGTCGGGGGCAATGTCGTTGCCGTCTTCAGGCAAATCGGCCAGTCTGATCCGCACCCCATGGTCATCGGCGATCTTGCGAACAATGGCGAGCCCCAGCCCGGTGCCCCGGTCACGCGTCGTGACATAGGGCTCGGTCAATCTGGCGCGGATTTCATTGGGCAAGCCACAGCCGTTATCGGCAACCGCAACCCGGACCCGACCATCCTGAATGGCGCTGAAAGAAATTTCGATGCGCCCCCTAAACATTTCATTTTCCCTTTTACTCTCAATCGCTTCTCTCGCATTTTTTATAATGTTTGTAAAAGCCTGAGTGATCTGGGCACGATCGCATAAAATCGGAATATTACCTGTGGTCTGCTGCAATACGATATCGATTTCGGTATCGGTAAGTTGTTGCTGGAATACTGTTTGGCGAACGATTTCGACCAGGTTTTCGGGCTTCAGGACCGGGGCGGGCATGCGCGCGAAAGCGGAAAATTCGCCGACCAGATGGCCGATATCCCGCACCTGCCGGATGATTGTATCGGTGCAGCGGTCAAATGTTTCCGGATCGGTTTGGATTTGCGGGCGGTATTTTCGACGCAATCGTTCAGCCGATAGCTGGATCGGGGTTAGCGGGTTCTTGATTTCATGAGCGATCCGCCGCGCGACATCAGCCCAGGCCGCCATGCGCTGTGCTGACACAAGCTCGGTAATATCTTCCAGCGTAACGACAAAACCCGATCGTTCCTGCGGTGTGGTGATCTCCGGCTGAACATGATCCGTGACGATATTTTCAGCAGGTATCGGCGCATCAAGCAGGGGTTGTTCCGATCCCGCTCCCTTGATTTTAACGACTTTGACAAGCAGCATCCGCTTTTCGCCCAGAACGGGAATTTCAAGCTCATCCTCGACCATGCGCCCGGGACGGTTGGCGGCATCACGGACAAGCGGCTGCATTTGCGGCACGATATCGACAAGCTTCATCCCGGAAAGTTCTTCGCCGCGCGTGCCCAGCATGTTCAGCGCAGCATTGTTCGCCAGATTCACATTGCCGGTATCGTCAAGCCCGATAACGCCTGATGTCACCCCCTGCAGGATCGCTTCGGTAAAGCGCCGCCGGCGATCAAGCAACTGGTTTGCGCCGACAAGTTCCTGCCGTTGCCCTTCGAGCTGACTGGTCATGCGGTTAAACGCGCGGCTCAATGCGCCCACCTCGTCCGCATTGCCAATCTCGGTTACGCGCGCTGTCAGATCTCCCGCGCTGACTTTTTCGGCTGCAACGACAAGCCGGCCGATCGGTTCGACCAACCGGTTCGCAAGCCAAAATCCAAGCGCGATCGCCGCCAGCAGGACGAGCAGTGCAAGAACCAGATAGATCAATGCAAAGGCGATCTGGATACTGCCACGCTCCCCTTCCATCGCGGCATAATCACGGGCCGCGCGCCGCGCCTGCATCGCCGTGTTCAACACCTGTGGATCGACATAACGGCTGACATACAAAAAGCCGTCGAGAAACTGGTCGATCTTGAACAGCGCCCAGACCTGACTGTCGCGTTCACTCGTCAACAGGATGACGTCGCCCTCCTGCGCCTGACGAATAGCCGCGGCAGGTGGTTCGATAAAGTTGAGGGTAAAGCTCATCCGCGACTGTGCCAGAATTTCACCCTGGCTTGTAATCAGATAAGCATCAGACAGCGATCGCAGTCGTGCCTGCTGTGTCATGATCTCGGAAAAACGCGTGGGGCTTTGGTAATAGAGTGCCCGGGCGCGGGTAATATCATTGGCCATCGCAAGAATATCGCCACGAATGACGCGCTTATGTTCTTCGACATAGCTTTCAGCGACCGAAACAGACGATGAAATGACACGCGAAATCCGCTCACCGAACCAGGCCTGAAAGCCAAGATTGATCGTCAAAGTGGAATAAACGGCCATGATAATGGTGGGTGTAATTGCAACCAGCGCAAACATGGCGACAAGCCGGACATGCAGACGCGCACCCGCCGTGCCGCTGCGGCGCGCAATCCAGAGCGCGACAAGCCGCCAGGCAATCAGCGCCGTCAAAGCCAGCAGCAGGACAAGATCAAGAAGCAGAAAACCCAGCACGACCTGCGGTGTGATGGGAAAGGGATAAGCTTCGGTAATGGCCAGATAAGTTGCAACGCCGGACAGCACGGCGGCAATGCCAAGCCCGATCGTCATCTTGCCGCCGGCGACTACTGGCCCGTAGCGATTGACGATTTGGCGGAATTTGCCGGTTGCTGCGTCTTGCTCTGCTTGTTCCATGGCCATCTGGTTTGCCATGCGCTCCCGTTTACCTGCGGTCTTCGGCATGCGGACACTGTTACTCAATTGATACGGTTTGGACGCGGATTTGGATGAGTTCAGCGCTACATTTTTGCGAATACGGCATGATGTTGCAATAAGACAACAAAGATAGACAACATACAGCAGATCTCAGCCGGGCTGGGTGACAAAATCAGGGCTTTATCTGCACGCTAATAGAGGATTTTGGACTTGCTGCGTAATATGCGCAGCCTGTCGTTAATGTGCGCCGCGTGTGACCGGAATATCCAGCTCGCGGATCTTCTTGCGCAGGGTGTTTCTGTTCAACCCCAAAAGCTCGGCTGCCTTGATCTGATTACCATGTGTAGAGGCAAGGCTGATCGCAATCAGGGGGCGTTCGATTTCGCGCAGAATACGCGAATAAAGGCCAGGTGCGGGCAACGCATCCCCATATTGCGCGAAATAGCGGGTCAGGTAACGCTCGACCGCTTCTCCCAGTCGTTCATCCTCACTCGTTTCGGTGTCGGGGATATGATTCTCTGTTTCCGACAGTTCCGCCTCGATAATTTCCGCCGTGATGACGTCATCGGAATATAGCGCGGCCAGCCGCCGGACCAGATTTTCGAGCTCGCGCACATTGCCGGGCCAGCGATATCTTTTAAGCCGTTCCATCGCGTGCCGGTCGATTGTCTTTGCGGGCAATCCTTCCGATTCAACCTGGGTCAGAAAATGCTGGATGAGGTCTGGAATATCCTGCGCGCGCTCGCGTAAAGGTGGCAGGCGGATCGGCACGACATTCAGCCGATAGAACAAATCCTCGCGGAATGTTCCCTGATTGATAAGTTGCCGCAGGTCGCGGTTGGTCGCGGCGACAATCCGCACATCGGTATGGATCGTCGTGCGCCCGCCGACTGAAGTATATTCACCTTCCTGCAGTACGCGCAGCAACCGGGTTTGCGCCTCGATTGGCATGTCCCCGATTTCATCGAGGAACAGCGTGCCGCCCTCGGCCTGCTCGAACCGGCCGATATTCTTGTTGGCGGCCCCTGTGAAGGCGCCTTTCTCATGACCGAAAAGTTCGCTTTCGATCAACTCGCGCGGGATCGCCGCCATATTGACGGCAACAAAGGCGCCATTGGCGCGCTTGCCATATTCGTGCAGCGCGCGCGCGATCAGCTCCTTACCCGTACCCGATTCACCGGTAATCATGACCGTCAGGTCGGTTCCCATGAGCCGGGCCAAAACCCGATATATTTCCTGCATCGCGGGTGAGCGGCCGATCAGCGGGAGTTTTTCTTCCTCATCGGGTAAATTGACCGCGGCGGGAGCAGCCTCGCGGACGCTGAGCGCGCGTTGAACGAGCTTGGTGAGCTCATTCAGGTCAAACGGTTTGGGAAGATAGTCATAGGCCCCTTTCTCCGCCGCCTTCACGGCGGTCATGAGTGTGTTTTGCGCACTCATGACGATAATTGGCAAGTCAGGGCGATGCTTTTTGATCCGTGGCAGCAGGTCAAAGACGTTGCCGTCGGGCAAGACCACATCGGTAATCAGCAGATCACCTTCCCCTTCCGCGACCCAGCGCCATAAATTGGCGAGATTTCCTGCCGAACGAACCTGATATCCAACCCTGACCAGTGCCTGATTGAGCACCGTGCGGATTGCATTATCGTCATCGGCGACCAGAATCGTTTCAGTTGGGGACATGATCTTCCTGCAGCCTTGCGCTTGTTTTGGTGCGAATGGGAAGCAGAATACGGAAAACCGTATGTCGCGGTTCGGATTCGCAGGTGATAACCCCGCCATGATCGCCGATGATTTTCGCGACAAGCGACAGGCCAAGGCCAGTGCCATTCGGTTTGGTGCTGACGAATGGATCAAACATATGCGCCTTGATATCCTCGGGAATGCCGGGGCCGTTATCCTTGATGCAAACCTCAAGCGGCAGAGACAGCCGGTCACGCCCCCCAGGTACCGCAAGCCGCACGCCGTGACGGTAGGCGGTGGAAATGGTGATTTCCGCCCCGTTCATGCCGTCCAGCGCTTCGGCTGCGTTCTTCACCAGGTTGAGAAATACCTGAATGAGCTGATCGCGGTCGCCCATGACGTCGGGCAACGAGGGATCATACGCTTCTGTAATTCGTAAATTCCGGGCAAAGCCTGCATCCGCAACGCGCCTGACATGTTCAAGCACCTGATGGATATTCAAGGGTTTGCGCTTCAGCGGCCGCTGATCGCTGAATGCCTCGACCCTGTCCACCAGTTTGCAAATTCTGTCCGCTTCCGCGCAGATCAATTGCGTCAGAACCTTGTCGGTTTCGCTCGCATTCTGCTCGACAAGCTGCGCGGCGCCGCGAATACCCGAAAGCGGATTTTTGATTTCATGAGCCAGCATGCAGGCCATGCCGGTGACCGAACGCGCGGCGCTGCGATGGGTCAGCTGCTGATCCATCTGCCGGGCGATACTGCCCTCCTTGAGCACGATCAGCACCAGATCGGGTTGCTCGGCAATGGCTGAAACATGCACATCGGCGACCCGTCGCCCGATATGGGGGGTGCTCAAATCAACGCTATATTCCTTGACCGACGCGCCGGCTGTGCGCACCTGCCCGACCAGCCCGAAAACCGGGCTGCCAAAGGGCAGAATATCTGTCAGTGACTGGACCCCCAGATGCGCGGCACTCGATTGAAAAAACTGCTGCGCCTGCGCATTGGCATAGCAAATCTGATCATTCTCATCGACTACGATGACCGGATCGGGAATGGCGTCGAGAACCCAGCTGGCCTTCGGGGTTGAACGGCTGCCCTGCCGTCTTTTCAGCAACCGCAGACGTCCCGGTTTCTGTTCATTTTCAGGCTTTTCGCCGCCAGAAAAAATTGTTTCCATTACGCCGCAACCCTTACACGCTCATCAAAAAAAGATTGTTCCAATGCATCGCTGACCTGCATTGGTTCGGTCATGCGCACAATTGCCCTGCGCAAATGCTCCGCTTCCCCGATGCCGTCATGAAATCCTGCTTCCGCCGCCAGATAGGCACAAAGATGCTTGCGCGCCGTCCTGACCCCGATGGCCGTCCCGTAATGATCAAGCATCAGCCGGTAATGGCGCAGGATGATTCGGCCGCGCGCGGCACGATCGGGGGCTGCAAGCTTCTGGCCGGTTGCAAGATAGTGCCGTATTTGATTGGGAAACCAGGGGCGTCCCTGTGCACCACGCCCCACCATGATTGCATCTGCCTGTGATGATTGCAGGGCGGCAACGGCATCTTCCTCACACGTGATGTCGCCATTCACGACGACCGGAATGGTGACCGCTTGCTTGACCGCGGCAACGAATGCCCAGTCCGCGCGCCCATTATAGAACTGGCAGCGTGTCCGGCCATGCACCGTTACCCGGCTGGCGCCAACCGCTTCGGCGCGGCGGGCCAATTCCGGGGCATTCCGGTTTGCCGCATCCCAGCCGGTGCGCATCTTGACGCTGACCGGGATATTGACGGCCGCGACTGTTGCGGCGATCAACTGCTCGGCAAAGTCTGGATCGCGCATCAATGCCGATCCGGCTGTTGCACCTTTCACGACCTTTTTTGCGGGGCACCCCATATTGATATCGATCAATGTCGCGCCCAGATCTGCACAAAAACGCGCCGCCTCCCCCATCCAGTAAGGGTCGCAGCCCGCGATCTGTATCGCGAGCTCGTTTTCCTCACCATCAATATGAAGACGCCTTTGCAAGTCTATGGGGCGCATGAATATTTCACGGCTTGCGATCATCTCTGAAAAGGTCTGGTCAACCCCCAGGCCACGGACAATCATCCGCATGGGCGCATCGGTTATGCCTGCCATGGGGGCAAGCAAGACGGGAATTTCCTGACCGAATTTGAACAATTTTTACGCAATCCGCTTATTGACTAACGAATAGGCAGACTAAACCAATCCCGGGATGGCTGCAATTGTCCAGTGCCGCATTTTTTTGCAGTTTGAGGCTATTGGTCGGGGTGTGTCGGTTGGCGCCGGTTTGTCATATCGGGTGAATTTTCCGGAAACTGCATCATCTTTTGATATCGATGAATTGTTCGCCTGAAAAATGAATGTCATAAGATGACGCTGGCAGGAGCTAAACAATCACAGGTAGAAAATGTGCGCTGAAGCTTACTATTCGCAGGCCAGCCCGCGCACAACAGGTCGCAACAGCTTATGAGTAGCTATGCAGTCATATTGGCGGCCGGTCGCGGTAGCAGATTGGGGCAGCCGCAGCCAAAACAGTATCTGTCTGTCGGGGGCATGCCGATATTGCGCCGGACTGTTGAGGTCTTCACCCGACATCCTGAAATCGATCATGTTCAGCTTGTCATTCATCCCGATGACGCGGCGGACTATCGTCAGGCGGTTGCCGGGCTGTCATTGCGGGCAGCTGTGTTTGGCGGCGACAGCAGGCAGGAATCAGTCTTCAACGGGCTGATGAACTTGAATGCAGAGGCCGCGGATCTGGTGATGATCCACGATGCGGCGCGTCCCTTCGTCAGCCCGGCGACGATCAGCGCCGCATTGGCTGCCTTGCGCGATCAGCCGGCGCTGGACGGGGTGGTTGCCGCAATTCCCCTCACCGACACGCTGAAACGCGTTGAAGACGGGCTGATCAGCGAAACTGTGCCGCGCGCCGATCTCTGGCGCGCGCAGACACCGCAACTGTTCCGGTTCGGTGCGATTGTCGCTGCGCATCGCGCGGCGGTTGGCGCGCAATTTACCGACGATGCGGCGGTTGCCGAAGCCGCGGGCCTGAAAATCGGGATCGTTCCCGACAGTGCGGCGAATTTCAAGATCACAACAATGGACGAGCTTGAACGCGCCAGACAAATCTGTGTGCCTGGTTCGGCTGCTTCCATCGCATCAACAATGGCGGTGACATTCGCGCCCAGGACCGGGTTGGGCTTTGACGTCCATCGTTTCGGCCCCGGCGATGCGGTGACCTTATGCGGTGTCTCGGTTCCTTGCGCCTATGGGCTTATCGGCCATTCCGATGCAGATGTCGCCCTGCATGCGGTGACTGACGCGCTGTTGGGGGCATTGGGTGCAGGCGATATCGGCGATCATTTCCCACCGTCTGACCCGCAATGGCGCGGCGCGGCCTCGGATATCTTTCTGCGCCATGCAGTAGCGCTTGCCACGCAGCAGGAAGCGGTCCTGCAGCATGTCGATCTGACCCTGATCTGTGAAATCCCGAAAATCGCACCCCACCGGCAGGCGATGCGCGATAATCTGGCGCGGCTGCTCGCCCTGCCCCACCATGCTGTCAGCGTCAAGGCGACGACGACGGAAGGGCTTGGTTTCACCGGCCGCAAGGAAGGCATCGCCGCGCAGGCGATCGTTACGGTACAGCGACCGATCGCATAAGAATGGAAAGATTGCGGAAATGAAAATTTATGTGCCCGGAAAATCGCGCGAGTTGTGCGAATGAAATTTAGCGCACCACCGCCATCGCTCGGGTTTCGGCATCCTGCCACGCTGATTGCCACCTGGTTCGGCGCGGGGCTTGCGCCTTATGCCCCGGGCACCTGGGGCTCTATCGCGGCCCTGCCCTTTGCCTGGGCAATTGCGTTCTGTTTCGGGCCGCTTGCCCTGCTTGCTGCGGCGATACTGATCTTTTTTATCGGTATCTGGGCTGCAGGTCGCTACGCGCAGGCGAGTGACGCCAAGGATCCGGGGCAGATCGTGGTCGATGAGGTGGCCGGGCAATGGCTTGCGCTTGTCGCGGTTCCTCTCGACCCGTTCGCCTATCTTGCTGCCTTTGGTCTGTTCCGGCTATGCGACATCGCCAAACCGTGGCCCGCGAGCTGGGCGGACCGCAAACTTGGCGGCGGCGTTGGTGTAATGCTCGATGATATGATTGCGGGTGGTTATGCGCTGTTGGTGATCCATATCATACTATATGCTATAACCATGTTCTAAGCGGAGTGATCGCAGATGTTTCCCACACGTACGCTTAAGCTTGCCGAACTGCTGCTTGCCGATTGCAAGGCAGACGGGTTGCGGATTGCAACCGCCGAATCCTGTACAGGCGGGCTGGTGATGGGCTGCCTGACGGCTGTGGCGGGCTCGTCATCCGTCGTCGATCGCGGGTTTATTACCTATAGCAACGATGCAAAACGGGATCTGCTGGGCGTGCCTGGTGATCTTATTGCCGATATGGGGGCGGTCAGTGAGCCGGTCGCACGCATGATGGCCGAAGGGGCGGTCGAAAATTCCAATGCGCATCTGGCCGTTTCTGTGACAGGCATTGCCGGTCCGGGCGGTGGCACCCCGATGAAGCCGGTGGGCACCGTACATATCGCGGCCGCGCGCGAACGCATGCCGATTTTACATGAAGAACATCATTTCGGTGACATTGGCCGGGAAGAAATCCGCCTCGAAGCGGTCTATGCGGCTCTGGATCTGCTCTACCGTCACGTCGCGCGCTAATCAAACTGATTTATGCGGTGTTGGCCTGCGCAGCGCGTGAATCCCGCGCGCCATACAGGGACACCGCGCGTTCTTCGAATGCCTGTATGATGCGCTGCATGGCTTCCATGAAGACCGCATCCATCATTTTCTGGATGATTTTGCTGCTGAATTCGAAATCGATGTAAAAGCTGATGCGGCACCCGCCCTCATCCGCATCCTCGAACCGCCACTGATTTTTCAGCCGCCGGAACGGTCCGCGTGCATGCGCCACATCGATCCGCATATTATTCCGATCAAGGGTCACGCGGCTTGTATAGGTGCCGCGAAACATCTTGTAGGCGATAATCAGATCGGCCATCACGATTTCGGTATCCCCTTCCCCTGCTTCGCGGCTGCGAATACGCGCACCGGCGCACCAGGGCAGGAAGGCGGGATAATTTTCGATGTCGGCGACAAGAGCATACATTTCTGCGGGTGTGAACGGCACCTGCCGTTCCTGCGCATGTTCAGGCATAGGCTCAGCTCTTGCCGGCGGTTTTTTGCAGCGCCTTTTGCCGTGCGGCGCGCAATTTGACGAAATCATCACCGGCATGGTGTGACGAACGCGTCAGCGGTGTTGCGGAAACCATCAAGAATCCTTTTGCATAGGCCATATCGCGATAGGAGGCGAATTCTTCCGGCGTCACAAAGCGGTCGATCGGATGATGCTTCCTTGTGGGTTGCAGATATTGCCCGATTGTCAAAAAGTCGATATCGGCGGACCGCATATCGTCCATTACCTGACCAACTTCCTCGCGTTCTTCACCCAGTCCGACCATGATTCCCGATTTGGTGAACATTTGCGGGTCAATTTCCTTCACCTGCTGCAATAGCCGTAAAGAGTGGAAAAAGCGCGCACCGGGCCGAACCCGCGGATAAAGCCGTGGAACCGTCTCAAGATTATGATTGAAAACATCCGGCCGGGCCGCCACCACTTTTTCAAGCGCGTGTTTTTTTCGCAGAAAGTCGGGTGTCAGAACCTCGATCGTGGTGGTGGGCGCACGGTCGCGCACCGCTTCGATAACGGCCGCGAAATGCGCAGCCCCCCCATCGGCCAGATCGTCCCGGTCGACGGAGGTGATCACCACATGCGCAAGCCCCAGCTTTTCAACCGCCGCCGCCACATTGAAGGGCTCAAGCGGGTCGAGCGGGCCGGGCATCCCGGTTTTCACATTGCAGAAGGCGCAGGCCCGGGTGCAGGTATCGCCCATGATCATCATGGTGGCATGGCCCTTTGCCCAGCATTCACCGACATTGGGACAGGCGGCTTCCTCGCAAACCGTGACAAGCTGATTGTCACGCATGATCTGCCGCGTGGCCATATATTCGCGCGAGGTCGGCGCCTTTACGCGCAGCCAGGCAGGCTTGCCCCGTTTTACCGGCTGGTCAGGCCGATGCGCCTTCTCCGGATGCCGTTCCACCGCTGGCTTCGCCGCGCGGGCGGCGGCTGCCGGATCGTCGTTTATAGCGGGCATGTAAAATCTTTCACCAACAAGCGCACATATTCAGGATTGCCACCCTGATCATGTGCCCGAAAATGAATCGCTTCGCAGGCGTGATCACCTTATATGCTATATAGGCAGTCAAACAGGCCGGCGGCAGCATTTTATCAATTTGCATATAAATGCTGAACATGCCCTGAATTTTTCGCACCGATGTGATCGCGCGGGTTCAGCCTGTTTTTTACCTGTTCAGCAAAGGATAATGCAGGTTTTGTCACGATTGACCAGAAAGGCCCTGGTTCTATTTTCCGGCGGGCAGGATTCCACGATCTGTCTTGCCTGGGCCTTGCAGCGCTATGCCGAAGTCGAAACGATCGGGTTCGATTATGGGCAACGCCACCGCGTGGAACTGGATTGCCGGCTGAAGCTGCGCAGCGAACTCATGGCAAACTTTCCCTGGGCCGCGCATCTGGGACCGGATCATCTGATCGATCTCGGGCTGCTTGGGGAAATCAGCGCGACCGCGCTGACAAGCGATGCAGAAATCGCGATGCGTGATGACGGGTTGCCAAACACCTTTGTGCCCGGTCGTAATCTGCTGTTTTTGACGCTTGCCGCAGCGATTGCCTATCGCCGCGGATTGAGTGTTCTGGTTGGCGGCATGTGCGAAACCGACTTTTCAGGTTATCCCGATTGCCGCGATGAAACCATCAAGGCCTTGGAAAAGGCGACCAATCTTGGTATGGAGCGCGACTTTGAATTTGCGACGCCATTGATGTTTATCGACAAGGCCGGCAGTTGGCGGCTTGCGGCGGCGCTTGGCGGAGATGCGTTTATCAGTTTGCTGTGCGAACATACCCATACCTGCTATCTGGGCAGCCGTGACCGGCGTCATGCCTGGGGCTATGGCTGCGGCGACTGCCCTGCTTGTGAATTGCGCGCGCGCGGATACGCACAATGGCAGGAGGAGCGGCTTTGAACCGCCGGTTGCGCTGCTGAAAGACCCGGTCTGCAAGATTGTGATCTGTTGATGACTTATTCAGTAAAAGAAATTTTCTATACCCTGCAGGGGGAAGGCATCAATGCAGGCCGCCCCGCTATTTTCTGCCGCTTTTCGGGGTGTAACTTATGGACCGGACGCGAGGCGGACAGAAAGAGCGCCATTTGCCAATTTTGCGACACCGACTTTGTCGGCACAGATGGCCCGGGCGGCGGGAAATTCGCAACAGCCGAGACGCTTGTTTCCGCAGCCCGCGCTTTATGGCCCGAAAACGCCGCGCATATACGACCATTCATTGTCTGCACGGGTGGCGAACCTTTGCTGCAGCTTGATGCGCCATTAATCGCGGCGCTGCATGAGGCGGGCTTTGAAATCGCGATTGAGACAAACGGCACCTTGCTGCCGCCTGAGGGCATAGACTGGATCTGTGTCAGCCCAAAGGCCGGTGCAGCATTGACTTTAACCTGTGGTGATGAGTTAAAGCTTGTCTATCCGCAGCAGGGCATTGACCCGGCGACGTTTGAAAAGCTTGATTTCACGCATTTTCAACTACAGCCAATGGATAATGCCCGGCAGCAGGAAAATACCGCGAAAGCGGCGGCCTATTGCCGTGACCATCCGCAATGGCGGTTAAGTCTGCAAACACATAAGTTTATCGGAATCCCCTGACAGAAACTGGTCTGATGGAAATTAGTAAGCGTTTTCAATTCGATGCGGCTCATTTTATGCCGCATGCGCCAGATGGGCACCCTTATCGGCAGGTGCATGGCCATTCATTCGAGGCGGAAATTACATTGATCGGCGAACCGGCAGCGGAAACCGGCTGGATTATCGATTTCGATGAGATCGACCGCCAGATCGCCGTGGTCCGCGACCGGCTCGATCATCGGATGCTGAACGATATCGCGGGACTTGAAACCCCGACATTGGAGCGGCTGACAGACTGGCTGTGGAGCGAACTGTCTGCGTTGCTGCCGGGCCTGTCACGTGTCTGCGTTTCACGCCCTTCCATCGGGCAAAGTTGCACCCGTCACGCAAACTGACAAGAAATTAGATATTCTTCGGCTATGGGCTGCATTTGCAGGCCAGGCATGCTTTCCCTTACAGCGATTTATGCTAATTTCCTCATGGGGATGGGGGTAATTTCAAAGGAAAGCATTTCATGGACGATTCCTATCAATACTATATCGAACAAGCAGTAACCTATGGCGCCTCGATTGTTGGCGCTCTGATCATTCTGATTGTCGGGTGGATTGCCGCTCGCCTGATTTCCAACTTTGTTCGCACGAAAGTGAAGGCGCGCGAGTCCGTTGACTCGACGATTGCCGAATTTGCGGCTGATCTGACGCGTTATACCATTCTGGCGTTTGTCATTATCGCTGTCTTGAATCAGTTCGGTGTTCAAACGGCAAGCTTGATTGCCGTATTCGGCGCGGCGGGACTGGCAGTTGGCCTTGCCATGCAGGGAACCTTGAGCGATCTGGCATCAGGGGTAATGTTGCTGATCTTTCGGCCCTTTAAAATCGGCGACTATGTGGAAGCGGGCGGACAGGCAGGGACAATCCACTCCATTTCGCTGTTTGTGACGAAATTCAACACCCCCGACAATGTGCATATTATCGCGCCAAACAGCGATGTCTGGGGCTCGGCTGTGAAAAATTACAGCCACAACGCCACCCGGCGCGTGGATATTGTTGTCGGCATTGCCTATGACGCGAATATCGACCAGGCGATGAATGCCGCGCGCGATGTCATGGTTTCAGACGCCCGTACCCTGGATGATCCCGAACCATTCGTGGCTGTCACCGATCTTGGCGACAGCAGTGTTAATCTTATCCTGCGGGTTTGGTGCGACAAGGCCGATTACTGGCCGGTGAAATTCGATCTCACCAAAACCATCAAGGAACGGCTCGATGCGGAAGGCATTGAAATTCCCTTCCCGCAACGGACTGTGCATTTGCTGAAGGAAGACAGCTAAATCGGGAAATGTGAAGTCACAAAAGCAAAGGCGGGTTCGCAAAGCAATGGCACGCCCTAGGGGAATCGAACCCCTCTTTCCAGGTTGAAAACCTGGCGTCCTAACCGATAGACGAAGGGCGCAGGTGACTCATTGCATGGCGCTGGTTTATAGGGTTAGCGCGCCCGCTTGGCAAGAGGCGTCGGTGAAAAACCGGCGCCTTTTTTGTATCTCAAAGGCAATTGGCCACATCGTCGATATGCAATTGCACCTTGCGCATGCCGCGCCAGTTATTGGGGCGCAATTTACCCGCGATATGAAGCTTTCCCGCACGCATGCCTTTCAGCAAAACCGCACCTAATGCCGTATCCGCGCTGTTGAATGAAATACCCTGTAATTTGCTGCCGGCGTCATCGGCAAAAATGCAGCGAACATGTTTTTCCCCCACAATTGCCGAATCAATAATTCTGACATTCCCGAAAGCAAAGCGCGGCTCCGGATTGCCCGCCCCGAAAGGTCCGGCACCCGCCAACAGCTCGACCAACTCGCTATCCGCCGCACCAAGACCCAGTACAGCGTCGATACCGATGCCGCGTGCTATCGGCCTGTCGCGCGACTGTTCTGTAATCCGGCTCTCCAGAAACGAGACCAGGTCCGGCAACTTGTCGGTTGCCACCGTCAGCCCGGCCGCCATCTTGTGGCCGCCACCATTGATCAGAAGCCCTGCCTGTTTGGCCGCTGTCACCGCCGCCCCGAGATCAAGCCCCGCGACCGATCGGCCTGATCCCTTTCCGGTGCCGCCCCCTTCCCCTTCGGATTCCAGGGCAATGACGATGGCCGGCAGATGAAAGCGGTCCTTCAACCGGCTGGCAACGATGCCGATGACCCCTGGATGCCAGCCCTTGGCGGCAACAATGATGGCTGCTGCCTGCGGCCGCTCGGCCACTTGCCGCGCGGCCATTTCCTGCGCCTCGTCAAGCACTTGTGTCTCAATCGCACGGCGTTCGCTGTTATAAAGGTCAAGCTCCTGCGCGAGGGTCTGGGCATGTGCGGGATCTTCAGTGCTGAGCAATAGCGCGCCAAGTTCGGATCGCCCGACCCGGCCGCCCGCATTGATACGCGGCCCGAAAACAAACCCGGCATGATAGGTGGTGGGGGGCTCGTCGATGTCGGCAACATGCGCAAGCGCGCTCAGCCCCGCATTGCCCCGCCGCGCCATCACCGCGAGCCCCTGTCTGACAAACGCACGATTAACACCGGTCAGCGGCACCACATCGCAAACCGTGCCAAGCGCCACAAGGTCAAGCCAGCGCATGAGATTGGGCTCGTCACGGCCCGGCGCATTATAATACCCGCGCTCCCGAAGCAACCGGTTGACGGCGACAGCAAACAAAAACACGACACCGATTGCCGCAAGCTGGCCCTGGCCCGACCGGTCGTCCAGACGGTTTGGATTGACGATGGCGTATGCTTCGGGCAAAGCCGGCTCCGCCTGATGATGATCAAGCACGATGACATCAAGCCCGGCCTTGCGGCCGTCCGCGAGCGCGGCAAAGGCGGAGATACCGCAATCCAGCGTGATGACAAGCGATGCACCCTGCCCGGCAAGTTGCGCCATCGCGGCGCTGTTTGGGCCGTATCCTTCTGTCAGCCGATCCGGAATATAGAGTATCGGCGCATGGCCAAGCGCGCGCATAAACCGGTTTAACAATGCAGCGGAAGTTGCGCCATCAACATCATAATCTCCGAATAGCGCGACCGTCTCATTTGCGCTGATCGCATCGGCAAGCCGTGCTGCGGCGCGGTCCATATCGGCAAACAGGGAAGGGTCGGGCAAATCGGCCTGAATTGTCGGATTGAGATAGGCATCCGCATTTTCAGGCGTGATGCCGCGATTGCTGAGCACCTGCCCGACAATGTCGGGCAGACCGCATCGCTGCGCAATGGCAATCGCCCGGCGCAGATCGCTGCCCCGTGCTTCCCAACGCTGTGCCAGCGCCGACTGCGCAACGCCCAGAACGGCCGTGTCATCGGTTGCGCGCATCGCTTCGATCTCAGCCCTCGATCAGGTCGACGCACCATGTTGCATTCGCCGCGCAACAGTGGTGCGTCAACTGTTGCATCATGGTGCAAACTGTTGCGCGACACCGCGTCACTGGCGACATGATCGCCCGGATGTCGCCAGACGGATCAGGTGCCGAATTTACTCTCGCTGACATGACGCGCTTTCACCCAGCGCACCGTGCCGGTCCGCGAGCGCATGACGACGGTGTGGGTCGTGACCGACCCGTCCGCCGCGCGATGGATGCCGTCCAGCATCGATCCGTCCGTGACGCCGGTCGCGGCAAAAATCACATCGCCCGAAGCCATTTCTTCCAGCGTATATTTATGATCCGGATTGGCGACCCCCATTTCGCGGGCGCGCTGGCGCTGCTCGTCATTGGCGAATACAAGCCGGCCCTGCATCTGCCCGCCGATCGAGCGCAGCGCGGCAGCCGCCAGCACTCCTTCCGGCGCACCGCCTGTGCCGATATAGATATCGATGCCTGTGCCCTTTTCGGTGGTCGCGATCACGCCGGCGACATCGCCATCGGGAATAAGCTGAATCCGCGCGCCGGCCTTGCGGATGCTCGCGATAATGTCGGCATGGCGCGGCCTGTCGAGCACGCAGGCGGTAATGTCTTCCACCGCAACGCCCTTGGCGGCCGCAAGCAGACGAATATTTTCCTCAGGTTCGCGATCAAGATCGACGAGCCCGGGTTCAAATCCGCCACCGATCGCGATTTTTTCCATATAGACGTCGGGTGCGTTGAGCAGGTTGCCCTTCTCCGCAAAGGCGATGACCGCCAGCGCATTGGGCATCGATTTCGCGGTAATGGTTGTGCCTTCCAGCGGGTCAAGCGCGATATCGAGCGCAGGCCCCTTCCCCGTCCCGACCTTTTCGCCGATATACAGCATCGGCGCCTCGTCGCGTTCGCCTTCACCGATGACGATGGTGCCCTGAATGTCGAGCTTGTTCAGCGCTGTCCGCATGGCATCGACGGCGGCCTGGTCGGCAGCTTTTTCGTCGCCGCGCCCGGTCAGCCGCGATGCTGCGACCGCAGCGGCTTCGGTAACGCGCGCGATTTCCATGCTGAATACCCGGCTGAGCACTGGTTCCTGCCCTGACATAATCTTCTTCCCCTGTTGTGGCTGCGGCGCGACCAGGCGATGACTGCGCCAAAACCGGATTTGTTAAAAACGTTCGATTCGAATAACCCGCGGCGATTCCGTTACGGGTTCAAGCGCTGCAATTTCATGCAGCACCCGGGCCATGCGTGCTTCTTCGGTCTTGTGCGTCAGCATGACGACGGGAACCGCGGCACCGGGCGAGCGGCCTCTTTGTATGATACTATCGATGGAAACGGAATGCTTGGCCATCACAGCGGTGATACCAGCCATCGAGCCGGGCTGGTCAAGCAGTGTCAGCCGCACATAATAGGCGCCCTGCCACCTGTCCATCGGGCTGATTGGCGCATCTTCTAGCGTACTGGACGGGGTTGCGAATGGCGGCATGGCAAGCCCGCGCGCAATATCGACGATGTCTGCAATCACGGAAGACGCCGTGGGCTCCGCCCCTGCGCCGGGTCCGACGAACATGGTTTGGCCGGCGTAATTTCCGACTGCCACAACGGCATTCGTGACCCCGCTTACCTCCGCAATTGGTGTTTGCAGCGGCACAAGGCAGGGATGCACCCGCTGTTCAATGCCCGCTTCGGTCCGGCGCGCCAATCCCAGCAATTTGATGCGGTAACCCAATTCGCGGGCGAACCGGATGTCGCTGGCCGTCAGATCCTCGATACCCTCGATGAACACCGCGTCGAACCGCACCTGACAGCCATAGGCAAGGCTTGTGAGTATGCTCAGCTTGTGGGCCGCATCAATGCCGCCAATATCAAAGCTTGGATCGGATTCGGCATAGCCAAGCTGCTGCGCTTCAGCGAGCACAGCCGCAAATTCGGCGCCATGTTCCTCCATCTGCGTGAGGATGTAATTACAGGTGCCGTTCAGAATGCCGTAAATCCGCTCAAACCGGTTGGCCGCCAACCCTTCGCGTATTGCCTTGATGACCGGGATGCCGCCACAGACCGCCGCCTCATAACACAAGGCGCGATCCACTTTCTCGGCAAGCGCCGCCAGACTGCTGCCGTGAATAGCCAGTAGTGCCTTGTTAGCGGTCACGACCTGCTTGCCGCACCGCAGTGCGGTTTCGACGATCTCGCGTGCAGGACCTTCGGCGCCGCCGACCAGTTCCACCACAACATCAACATCATCAGCCTGTGCAAGCGCGCAAGGATCATCATACCATGCCGCGGTGTCCGGCATGTCGAAATCACGCGGCTTGTCGCGATCGCGCGCGGACACTGCCGTAACCACCAGTTCGCGCCCGCACCGTTGGGCCAGCAGCTTTTCCTGTTCGCTCAAAAGCCGGATAACGCCACTGCCAACAGTGCCCAACCCGGCGATTCCAATACGTAATGCGTCGCTCAAGAGGAACCCACTCTTTGCTGTAATATCGGTGAATCGATGCCCGCGTCGCATTCGGCGAGAATCGCCTCGGCATTGGACAGGAAGCGGCGGACATTACGGGCCGCCTGGCGGATGCGCTGCTCATTCTCGACCAGCCCGATCCGGACATGGCCATCGCCATATTCGCCAAACCCCAATCCCGGCGCGACCGCGACATCGGCATGTTGCAACAGCAATTTGGAAAACTGTAACGAGCCGAGTGCGCGAAACGGCTCGGGGATCGGGGCCCAGGCGAACATGGTGGCCGGCGGCGACGGAATCTCCCAACCCGCGCGGGACATGCTGTCGACAAGGGTATCGCGGCGCGTCTTGTAAATTGTGCGGATTTCATCGACACAATCCTGAGGACCGTTCAATGCAGCCGTGGCGGCCACTTGAATAGGCGTAAAGGCGCCATAATCGAGATAGGATTTGATTCGCGTCAACGCACCGATCAGCTTGGCGTTGCCTGCCGCAAACCCGATCCGCCAGCCCGGCATCGCATAAGTCTTGCTGAGCGAGGTGAATTCAACAGCGACTTCTTTCGCATGCGGCACCTGCAAAATGGAAGGCGGCGGATTATCGTCGAAATAGATTTCCGCATAGGCCAGATCCGATAAAACGATGATGTCATGTTTGCGGGCGAAATCGACGATCTGTTCGTAAAATGCCAGATCGACGACTTTCGCGGTCGGATTCGAGGGAAAATTGATAACCATTGCCGTTGGCGGCGGCACGCTGTGCCGTACAGCGCGTTCAAGCCCGGCGATAAATTCCTCGGCCGTTTCGCCAACCTGCACATGCCGAACCACCGCGCCTGCAATGATGAAGCCATACGGATGAATTGGATAGGACGGGTTGGGCACCAGAATGCCATCGCCCGGCGTCGTGATCGCCATGGCCAGATTGGCCAGCCCTTCTTTCGAGCCCAAAGTGGCAATCACTTCGGTTTCCGGATTGAGGCTGACATTGAATCTGCGCTCGTAATAGGCGGCCTGCGCGCGCCGCAAGCCCGGTATGCCCCGGGAGGCCGAATAACGATGGGTGCGGGGCTTTCTGACAGTCTCGATCAGCTTGTCGACGATATGGGGGGGTGTGGGCATGTCAGGATTACCCATACCGAAATCGATGATATCCCGTCCGTTTGCCCGCGCCTGCGCCTTCAGCCGATTTACCTCTTCAAAGACATAGGGTGGCAGGCGTTTTATACGGTGAAATTCGAAATCCATCTTGTTTCGTCTTACGTCGGTCGTCGTCAGATCAAAGTTACTGACAAACTAGTTTAAACAGTTTCGCGGCTTTCGCCACATCCGAGCACATTTCTGCTGCAACAAAGCACATCGTGAAACGCGGGCGAACCGGATTTCCCATTCCGCCCGCTTTGCACGGAGATGACTCAGGTGAAAAGGCGACACTCGGCCTATATAGGCCTAAATCCACCTGCGGCGCGACCCGAAATTTGCCAATTTCATTGCCCCGACGCGCTTGCCTGCATTGGCTCATCGCGCGAAAAACGGACGGTTGGTGTCGCGCCCCCTCATTCCAGATAGATTTCAGCCCGCCGGTTACCCGCTTCCCCCGCCGGAAGTGATTCCACGTAAATCGGTTCGCTATCGCTGACCGCTTCGACCACAATTGAGTCAGGGGCGACGCCGGCCCGGATGAGTTCATCAGCAACCGCGGCGGCGCGTTTCTGCGATATCCGCCAGTTCGTCATCATTTGCTGAACTTCGGGCATGTTCTGCGTCCGGCTCGATGCGTGCCCGAGAACACGAATAATGCCCCTGCCCCGCTGATTATACTTGGCGGCGGCGGCACGGATTTTCTCCCGGTCCCGATTGTCAAGATTGGCGGAGCCGGACTTGAAGTAAATCGTTTCGATCAACCCGGACGGAACACCGATAAATTGCGATAATGGTCGCTGTTCCGCCATTTGCCATTCCTGCTGCGCGGCTTGCGGCGCGGCGGCGGGTTGCTGCCATTGGTTCGGAGCGGTCATGGTCGTTTGCTGTGGCGGTGCAACCTGTTGTTGCGCGGCATATGGTGGCGCGGGTGCCAATGCAGGCGGCAAGGTCTGTGCCTCCGGTGTGCCAAGCGGCGGTACCTGCATGGCGGTGACCGGCGGCGGCATCTGCATCGGCCGTGGCGGTTGCGGCGCGAGCCCGGACCGCGCAATCGGTGCCGAAGGGGGTAAAGGCATGGCTTGCGCCGGGGTCGCTGCCCCTTGCGGAGGCGTTGTTGCACCGTAATCCGGCGCGGGCGGATAGCCTGGCAAGCGTTGTACCGGTGGCGGCGGGGTTATTTGTGCCGGCGGCACCGGTGCCGGTTGCGGGGTATTTCTGGCAATAACATTCTGGTCAACGGGTGCGGGTCGCGCATTCTGTACAGGCGGAATGGCGGGCGCAGGCGCAACCGGTTGCTTTGCTGTCGCAATTGGTGGCGGCGGCGGTTGAATGGCGCGCGCGGGCGGTGCCGTTGCGGTTGGCGCAGATGGCAGCGCTGTTGGTGGCGCCGGTGGTGGTGGCGCAGCAGCCTGCGTTTTGGCTGCAGGCGGCGCAATCGGTTCCTGTCGAACTGCCGGCTGCGGCACAGCAGGCACTTTGTTTGCTTCACGATTTGTTGCGGGCGCGGGAGCCACAACACGCGGCGGCGCCGCCGCCGCAACCTGTCCGCCACGCAAATTATCGTCGGTATATTGCGGGCCGCCCGGATCGCCATCTTCCTGATCCTGTTCCGCAGGCGGGGTTGCCGCGCGCAGGCCGGTCGGTACCTGTGCAGCCTTCTTACGCTCGCTTGGATCTGGCACAACACCATTTTCATCAGCGATCAGTGGCGGTGGCAGCGGGCTGTCCGATTCGTCGCTTCCGCCAATATTCTGCACCCATCCGGTGGGGTTCGAGCAAGCGGCGAGCAACAGCAAACAGCATGCGGCCACGCCGAGGCCGATATCCCGCCACGCAAATTCAGTGCGCCATTTTGCCTCATTCGAACGATGGGAAACTTGCATGGGAATACTGCTTTTTCCGTTTTTATTCATAATGTTAGCAAGGGCTTTTGAGGGCCCGTTCACCCCTTTTTCCAACCGCGGATCCCTTTCCGGACAATTCGAAAATGCAGTCTTGTAACAATGTTGGGCTACTGACCTATATTGTTAGCATGGAGTTTGCATAACCTTGCAGTATTGCATCACCAACAGAATGTTACTAACGAACGCACCTTATGACTGGTAATCAAATGGATCAACAAGCACCAGATAATCCCGGTAATGCTACTGCGGAATTTGCCCGAAATATGGTCAAAGTCGCAGAGCGAAGCCAAAAATTAATCAGCGAATTCGCACGTAGTCAGATGAATGGCGGCCAGGCCGGAATGCATCCGGAACTGGCGGAGACGGGGCGTGCCCGCTCGGTTGCGGATGCCTTTATAGCTTTATTGACGAATTTGGCAGGTAACCAGAGGCGGATGATGCAGGCGCAGCATGCCTTGCTCTCCTCCTATTTCGATCTGTGGCAAAGCATGACGAAGCGGCTGCTTGGTGAAGACGCGACACCTGTCATCGAACCGGCGCGAACCGACAAGCGCTTTCGCGGTGAGGAATGGACCAGCAATGTCGTCTTTGACTATATCAAGCAATCCTATCTGCTGACCGCCAACTGGCTTCTGGATACGGTCCGCGATGTCGAGGGGCTGGACCCGCATCAGGCCCGGCTTGTCGAATTTCATACCCGCCAGTTCGTCGACGCGATCTCACCTTCCAATTTCGTTCTCACAAACCCCGAAATTCTGCGCAGCACCTTGGAGCAGAATGGCGAAAATCTGGTGCGCGGGCTGGAAAATCTGCTGAGCGATCTGGAACGCGGGCGCGGCAAGCTGGCGATCCGCATGACGGATATGGACGCGTTCGAGATCGGCAAGAATATTGCCATTACGCCGGGAAAGGTCGTGTATGAGAATGCGCTGATGCAGCTCATTCAATATACGCCCACGACCGATACTGTCTATGAGCGGCCGCTGGTGATTTTCCCGCCCTGGATCAACAAATTCTACATTCTCGATCTGACGCAGGAGAAGTCTTTTATCCGCTGGGCGGTCTCCAAAGGCTATACCGTATTTGTCGTCTCCTGGGTGAACCCAAATGAAAAGCTGGCCCAGAAAACCTTTGAATCCTACATGACCGAAGGGGTTTATGCGGCGCTCGATGCGATCGAGCAGGCAACCGGCATGCGCGAGGTGAATGCCATCGGCTATTGCATCGGGGGCACCCTGCTCGGTTCGTCGCTTGCCCATATGGCGGCGCATGGCGATGACCGCATCCGCAGCGCCACCTTCTTTGCGGCACAGATGGATTTCAGCGAGGCGGGCGAGCTTGATGTCTTTATCGACGAACCGCAGCTTCAGGATCTTGAACGCAAGATGGACAGCGCCGGCGGTTATCTCGCCGCCAATGAAATGGCGCATATGTTCAACACCTTGCGCTCGAACGATCTGATCTGGTCCTTCGTGATCAATAATTATCTGCTTGGCAAGGATCCTGCCCCTTTCGACCTGCTCTATTGGAACAGCGATCAGACCAATATGCCCAAGCAGATGCATCTGTTCTATCTGCGTGAATGTTATCTCAAGAACAATCTCGCCAAGGGAAAGATGAAACTGGGCGGCGAAACGCTCGATCTGGGGAAGGTGAAGATCCCGATCTATCTGCAATCCTCGCAGGATGACCATATCGCGCCCTACCGCTCGGTCTATAAGGCGACGAAGCTTTTCGGCGGCAAGAACCGGTTCATTATCGCGGGGTCAGGGCATATTGCAGGGGTGATCAATCCCCCCTCGGCCAACAAATATTGCCACTGGACGAATGACGCGCTGCCCGACGATGTCGAGCAATGGTTCAATGACGCGACGCAGCATCCCGGCTCCTGGTGGGAGGACTGGCACAAATGGCAATCGCGCAAATCCGGCAAGAAAATACCCGCGCGGCAGCCCGGCGACGGCAAGCTGCCGGTGATCGAGGATGCGCCGGGCCGTTATGTCAAGGTGAAGGGCAGCTAAGGCTATAAATTACGGGCGCACCCTGATCAGGGGAACAGGGCTTCCTGGGCAAGCCCTGTCTGCTCGGGCCAGCCAAACATCAGGTTCATGTTCTGCACCGCCTGTCCTGACGCGCCTTTCACCAGATTGTCGATCACCGACACAAGGATCAGCCGTCCCGGCCGCCGGTCTTCAACCGCGCCGATCAGCACATGGTTCGATCCGCGCACATGCCGGGTTGCGGGCACCGCGCCAAATGGCAGCACGCGCACGAAATATTCCCCGGCATAGCGTTCCTGCAAGGCGGCATGCGCATCCATGGCCGATACCCCGTCGGCAAGGGTGACATAGATCGTCGACAGGATACCGCGGTTCATCGGGATCAGATGCGGCGTGAAGGCGGGCATCACCGCGCTTCCGGCGGCCAGGCTCAATTCCTGATCAAGCTCCGCGGAATGGCGATGGCTGGCGACGCCATAGGCATGGATTGCCTCGCTCACCTCGGCAAACAGGCTGCCTTCCTTGAGCCCGCGCCCCGCGCCGGTCACCCCTGATTTGGAATCGATCACCACATCGCCGGGCTGGATGAGCTTTTGCGCAAATAGCGGCACAAGCGGCAGCAGCGCGCTTGTGGGATAGCAACCCGGACAGGCAACAAGCCGTGCCTGCGCGATCTGATCGCGATAAAGCTCGGTCAGGCCGTAAACCGCCGCATCCTGCAATTGCGGTGCGCGATGGGGATGGCCATACCACTGCGCATAGGCATCCAGATCAGTGAGCCGGAAGTCCGCCGACAGATCGATCACTTTCTTATGGGTGGGGATCGCCGCAATCACTTCCTGCGTCGTACCGTGCGGCAGGCCGCAGAAAATCACATCGAAATCATCCCAATTGAGCGCATCGATCGTGGTCAGCGGCGGCAGATCAAGCCCGGCCAGATGCGGATAGACCGCGCCATAGCTTTCCCCCGCCTTACGGTCGGCGGTGATCGCGCCGATACGCGCCTTGGGATGATGTGTCAGCAGGCGCACAAGTTCAGCGCCCGTATAGCCACTTGCACCCAAAATCGCGATATTGACCTGCTCAACCATGCTCTCGATCCTCACATAACAAAAGGGCGCCCACCCGGACGCCCCCTTTTCTATACAGAAAAATTCGCTGCTGAAAAATATTGCGCTATGCCGCAATTGTTTTTTGGCCTTGCAAGCAAACCCGTCAGGGCTGCGCTGGTTGTTCCTCCGGCACCTGTTTCACCAGCACAACACGGCATCCGCCATGGGTTTTCTCTAATGCCTTCCGAATAGCCCAGATGCCGGCAGGTATAGTAATTAATATGAGCGCGATGGAATTGGCACTCCCGACATTGCTGGCATCATACCCAAAACGCGCAAACACCACAGTCAACAAAAGAGACAAGAGAAAACCGAAGAAAAACAAAACACAATTCAGCCGCCAAAACATTGACCACCAGATTGATACCACCATCTTCCAGTCGATTTCGACTTCTTCCATGAAAACACCCCCAAATTATTCAAGTCAGCTCAAAGCGGTAGAGAATTATGCCTGCTACCCAGAATATAACTCCCTACGTCACCGAGTTTAAATCCGGCCGGCTTCAGGTCAAGGAGCAACACTGCTTTCACAACAAAAAGGGCCGCCGAAACCGGCAGCCCTTTTGCTGAAGCGTATGTTGTTTCCAGATCAGCGTTTCGAGAACTGGAAGCTGCGGCGGGCTTTGGCGCGGCCGTATTTCTTCCGTTCCACAACACGCGAATCGCGGGTCAGGAAGCCACCCTGGCGCAAGCTCGGGCGCAGCCCCGGCTCGTAATTGGTCAGCGCTTTGGAGATGCCATGCCGCACGGCACCGGCCTGCCCCGACAGACCGCCGCCCGTCACGGTGCAATCCACATCGAACTGATCGGTGCGCTGGGTCACCTCGAAAGGCTGGCGCAGGATCATCCGCAGCACGGGCCGCGCGAAATAGATATCGATATCACGGCCATTCACCGTTACCCGGCCATTACCCGGCTTGATCCAGACCCGCGCGACAGCATTTTTTCGTTTACCGGTGGCGTAAGCACGCCCCTGCGCGTCGATTTGCGGCTCGGCAGTGATTGTCTGGCTTTCGTCAGGGGTTTCAACTGCAATGTCGGCAGCGTTTTCTTCCTGCTTTTCGGCCAATGCCTCTTTCAGGTCTTCAAGACCTTTCTTTTCTTCCGCCATGATTTACTGACCCCTTGCGTTCTTGGCGTTCAATGCGCGGAAATCGACTTGTTCGGGCGATTGCGCCGCGTGCGGATGCTCGGCTCCTGCATAAACCCGTAAATTGCTGAGCTGCTGCCGACCGAGCGGGCCGCGCGGCAGCATCCGCTGCACCGCCTTGGTCAGCACCCGCTCCGGGTGCGCGCCATCAAGGATCTGATGCGCCTTGCGCTCCTTGATGCCACCGGGATAGCCGGTATGCCAGAAATAGGTTTTATCGTCACGCTTGCGCCCGGTCAGCTTGACCTTGTCCGCATTGATCACGATCACATTGTCACCGCAGTCAAGATGCGGTGTATACATCGGCTTATGTTTGCCCCGAAGCCGCGTGGCGATGAACGCCGCCAGCCGGCCCAGCACAACATCTTCCGCGTCGATGAGCAGCCATTTCTTCTCGATATCGGAAGCTTTGGCGGAATAGGTTGTCATTACGTTTCTCCAAGACCCTCGATCCCATGGGGAATGGCGGCGGAGTATGGTCAAAAAAAAGCCGATGTCAACCGAATTATTCTGAAATAACAGCGCAAAAACAATCAGTTACAAATACGGTACTATAATACCTCGATTGCCGGGCGCAGGCCGCATGCCTGTTCTCGTCCAGTTTGTATCCAAAAACGCTGATATGATCGCCGCCCGGATTGCCCTATGCTCCTGTTTACGCTTTGCACTGCAACGGTTGGAGTATGAATATGACCGACTATTCAGATGCGTTTCTTGCCGACATCTTCGCGGCAACCCGCCATATTGCGGTTGTCGGGGCGAGCCCCAAGGCAAACCGCCCCAGTTTCGGGGTGATGCGCTTTCTGCTGGACCGGGGGTATGAGGTCTATCCGGTCAATCCGGGCGTCGCGGGCCAGAAGATCCTCGACAGGCCTGTTTACGCCACGCTCAGCGATATACCGGCGCAGATCGATATGGTGGATATCTTCCGGCAATCGGATGCGGTCGGGCCGATCGTTGAAGAAAGTATCGCGATCGGCGCCAAATTCGTCTGGATGCAACTGGGCGTCATCAATGTTCAGGCCGCAAGGCAGGCGGAAGCGGCCGGGCTGAAAGTCGTGATGGACCGCTGCCCCAAAATCGATCTGCCGCGGGTCGCGCATCTGCTGCACCGCAAGGCAAACTAACAATCCTGTTAAACTGCCGGGCGATTGCGATAGGATCATCCCCGCAATCAATGCCCGTCCGAAGGCACAATCAACCGAAAAGACAATAGATGCTCAAGATGCTCAAGGATTACGCCCATGACTGACTCTGACTACGGATTCGATACATTGTCGATACATGCGGGCGCGGCGCCCGATCCCACGACCGGTGCGCGGGCGACGCCGATCTATCAGACGACCTCCTATGTATTCCAGGATGTCGATCATGCCGCCGCTTTGTTCAATCTGGAACAATTCGGGAATATTTATTCGCGGATCGGCAATCCGACCAATGCGGTTCTTGAAGACCGGATTGCCGCGCTTGAAGGTGGCACCGCGGCGCTTGCCGTGGCATCGGGCCATGCTGCGCAGTTGATTGTTTTCCACACATTGCTGTCGGCGGGCGATGAATTCGTCGCCGCCAACAAGCTGTATGGCGGCTCGATGAACCAGTTTGCCCATGCCTTTGCCAAGATGGGCTGGCATGTCAATTGGGCCGATGCGGCCGAACCCGAAAGTTTCCGCGCCGCAATCACACCGAAAACCAAGGCGATCTTTATCGAAAGCCTGGCAAATCCGGGCGGCGTTGTTTGTGATATTGCCGCGATCGCGAAGATCGCCGACGAGGCCGGCATTCCCCTGATCGTCGATAATACCCTTGCGACCCCCTATCTGTGCCGCCCATTCGATCATGGCGCGCATATCGTGGTCCACAGCGCGACGAAATTTCTGGGCGGGCACGGCAATTCGGTGGGCGGGCTGATCGTCGATGGCGGCCGCTTCGACTGGTCGAACGGCAAATTCCCCACCCTGTCCGAACCCAATGACAGCTATCACGGTATGAAGCTGCATGAGACGTTCGGCGATATCGCATTCGCGATTGCCTGCCGCACGTTGGGGCTGCGGGATCTTGGCCCTGCCCTTGCGCCGATGAATGCATTTCTTCTGCTGACCGGTATCGAGACATTGCCGTTGCGGATGCGCCGGCACTGCGACAATGCGCTGCAGGTGGCGCGCTTTCTTTCCGCGCATGAGGACGTAGAATGGGTGTCCTATGCCGGACTACCCGACAGCCCCTATCGCGCGCTTGCGGAAAAATACCTGCCGCAAGGTGCCGGCGCTGTTTTCACATTCGGCGTCAAAGGCGGCTATGCTGCGGGAACCAAACTTGTCGGTCGGGTCAAGCTTTTGAGCCATCTTGCAAATGTCGGCGATACCCGGAGCCTGATCATTCATCCGGCGTCGACGACCCATCGTCAACTCGAAGAGAAAGAGGCGATTGCGGCCGGCGCGGGGCCCGAGGTCGTGCGGCTTTCAATCGGTATCGAGGACCCCAAGGACATCATCGCCGATCTCGCGCAGGCCTTGTCGGGCAGCTAGTCATGCATATCGTCGCCCCGCTTCCACACTATCTTCCCATAGAGAGGTGATCGTTGAATAAACGCGTTATCTGGATTGCGGGGGGCGTTGTCCTTGGCGTTGCCGCACTGGCCATATTTGTTCTGATCATTACGGGCAACGGCGATGAGACGCAGCTAATCGCCAGCGGCCGCATTGAGGGGCGGCTGACGACGCTAAGTGCCAAATCACCTGCCGAAATCGACGAGATCTTTGTCGATGAGGGGATGTTTGTCGAGCGTGCGCAGCCGCTTGCCCGTCTTGAGGACCCCACACAGCGCGCCCGGGTCGCAGCCGCGCGCGAGCAGCTTGCCGCCTTGCGCAAGAAGCAGGAGGGGCTGACGATCGAGCTTCAGGCGCTTGAGCGGCAGACCGATCTGCAGATCGCACAGGCGAAGGTCGCGCTGAGCGAGGCAACCTCCCGTGTCACGCGGGCGGAGGCGGATTACGCACAGGCCAAGCGCGATTTCGAACGCTATCAGAAGCTGGCGCAAAGCAATGTTATCTCGCAGCAGCGGATGGAGGAAGTGCGGTTGCGTGAAACGATGAGCTTCGAGGGGTTGAAGGAGGCCGAGGCCGTTCATAACCGCGCGCAGAAGACGCTCCAGCTTGCGCAATTGCAAATTGATTTCATTGCCGCCAAACGCGCGGAACTTGAATCATTGACCCGCGAGATCGGACGCGCCGAAGCCGCATTGACCGAACAGAAATCCTATGTCGACGCCTTCAGTATCGAGAGCCCGCTCAGCGGTACAGTATTGGCCAGAATGATCGAAATCGGCGAACGGGTGAATGCGGGCACGCCGCTTTTCACGCTTGTCGATCTCGATAAGCTGTATGTGAAAGTCTATATCCCCGAACCCGATATTGGCAAAATCACCTTAGGCCAGCCAGCCCGGATTCAGGTGGATTCTCATCCTGATCGGTTTTTTAGCGCAAAAGTGAGCAAGATTGCGCAACAGGCTGAATTTACGCCAAAAAATGTCGAGACGCGGGAAGAGCGGGTGAAGCTTGTATTCGCCGTTGAACTGTCACTGACCGAGAATCCGGGTGGTATTTTAAAGCCCGGCATGCCGGCCGACGGGATTATTGATCTGGCGTCCGCTGACGCGCAAAACAGTCCAGATTGAGCTTACTTGCCACCCACGGCTGCGCAAGACCCGCAGGATATGATCCTGCACTGTTGGAAGGGTTGCTAACTTGTCCATGACGGAGGTGTCGGAACAAAGCCTTGACCCGGCCAAAGGGACAGACAAGGCGCTGCCTGTCATAGCGGTCGATGATTTGCACAAAAGCTATGGCCGAAAGCGGGTGAAGGCGGTCGATGGCCTGTCATTCCGCGTCGAAAAGGGAGAGATTTTCGGGCTGCTCGGTCCCGATGGCGCGGGCAAGACAAGCGTTATTCAAATACTTGCGGGTGTATTGAGCGCAAATCGCGGCGCAGCCCAGGTGGCCGGCATCAATTGCTTGCGCGCGCCTGAACGGGTGAAGCGGCTTATCGGCTATATGCCGCAAGGGCTTGGCCTTAACCTGTATGACAGCCTGTCGGTTGCCGAGAATATCGAATTCTTCCGCCAGTTGCGGCAGGTGCCGGCCAGCCAGTTTTACGAAAACCGCGACCGCCTGCTCGACATGACCCGGCTATCGCCTTTTCTGGATCGGCCGGCGGGCAAATTATCGGGCGGCATGCGGCAGAAGCTGGCGCTGATCTGCACGCTTGTCCATCTGCCTGATATTCTGCTGCTTGATGAGCCGACAACCGGTGTCGATCCAATCTCGCGGCGCGACTTCTGGACAATTATCCATGATCTGGTGGCCGAGCGCGCCGTCACCGTATTGCTGACCACCTCCTATATGGATGAGGCAGAGCGATGCCATGAGGTTGCACTGATGCATGCGGGGCGTGAAATCGCAAGCGGCGAACCCGAGCAGCTGATCGCGGAAATGGGGGCTGTCAATATCGCGCTGCGCTGCGCGGAACCCGAGCGGCTGCTCAACCTCGTGCGCCGATGGCCCGAGGTCGAGAATGCCGCGCTGTTTGGCAGTGAAGTCCGCTTGATGGTGACCGACCCGGCATTTGATCTTGACGCTGCATTGCACGCGGCCGACATCACCGACTTCACCCAAAGGCGGAATCCGGCGGGGCTTGAGGAAGTGTTCGTGCATGCCCTGCGCCAGCCGGAAAATGGCGTTGGCAGCGGGCCGGACGGGACTGTGCCACAGTCCGGCCTGACCGATACCGACGCGGATGAGAATGGACTGAGCCTGAGCAAATCCGCCCGCGCGGGAAGCGATGGCGAACATGCGGTGGTGACCGAAGGGCTGACTTGCCGGTTTGGCGACTTCACTGCTGTCGATGCGGTAAGCCTGTCTGTCAGGCGCGGTGAGATTGTGGGATTGCTCGGCCCGAACGGTGCCGGCAAGACGACATTGATCAAAATGCTGTGCGGTTTGTTGCCGCCGAGCGAAGGGCGCGCCGAGGTGGCCGGGTATGAGGTGACACGCGCGGCCCACCCGCTCCGCTTCGAGATCGGCTATATGTCGCAGCGCTTCTCGCTTTACCGGGATTTGCCGGTCGACAGTAACCTGAAACTCTGCGCTGGCCTCTATGGGCTTGCGCCCGCGCAGCGCACGGCGCGGATCGACAGGCTTTTGTCTGAACTCGAACTGTCGGCCTATCGCGACCGTCTGACAAAATCCCTGCCGCTCGGGATCCGGCAAAGGCTGGCGCTGGCCAATGCCCTGCTGCACAGCCCGTCGATCCTGTTCCTTGATGAGCCGACTTCCGGGGTCGATCCGATTGCGCGGCGGCGCTTCTGGAATATTGTGCACCTGCTGGCACGCCGTGAAGGTGTCACCGTTATCGTCTCGACCCATTACATGGATGAGGCTGAACATTGCGACCGGCTTGGCTTCATGCAGCAAGGACGGCTGATCGCGCTTGATACGCCGCAGGCGCTCGCGCAACAGGCTGAACAGCGCGCAGGCCCGCTCGTCACGGTGCGCAGCGACGATTTTGCCCGCTGCTTCGCGGAACTGCGGCCAAGATTCCCCACAGCGATGCTGCATGGGCGACGCATCCAGTGGCAATCGGCAAAGCCGGAAGATGATATGGCGCAAGCACGCCGTCTGCTTGCCGGTATCGCACCGCATGCTGACATCGCCAGCCAGCCCCTGTCCATGGAAGAAACTTTTGTCAGCTTCCTCACATTCGACAGGCAATCCGATGTTTAGCCGCACGATCGCCATTGCCCGCAAGGAAGTGCGCGAACTGCTGCGCGATCCGATCTATCTCGGGCTTGCCTTCGTGGTGCCGATCACCTTGATGCTGCTGCTCGGCTACGGGCTCAGCATGGATGTCAAACATCTGCCGATCGTATTTGTCGATCAGGACCGGACACCGATCAGCCGAGGCTATATCGACGGCTATATTCATTCCGAATATTTCGATCTGGTCGGGGTGACAAGCGAGCCGCGTAGCGCGGAATTGTTACTGCGGCGGGGCACCGCGCGCACCATTATCGAAATCCCGCCCGACTTCAGCCGCAAGTTGTTGGCGGGCGAGCAGGTGGCGCTCGGGGTGACCGTGGATGGTTCCTTTCCGACGCGCGGCAGCGTCGCTGTGGGGTATGTCAGTGCAGTTAATGCGCTTTATAATCAACAGCTTATCACGGATTTTTTAGCCACGCGGGGGCTGCGCGATACAACGATCGTGCCGGTGCAGATGGCGTTGTCGGTCTGGTACAATCCGTCGCTTGAAAGCAAGAATTTCATCGTGCCGGGAGAGATGGTCATCATTCTGATGCTGTTTCCGGCCTTGCTTGGCGCATTGCTGATCGTGCGGGAGCGCGAAATCGGCACGATCTTCAACCTGTTTGCGGCACCCGTGCGCCGGTGGGAAATTATCGCGGGCAAGGCGCTGCCCTATATCGGGGTCGCCTTTCTGGATTACCTGATCCTTTTCTTCATGAGCGTTTATCTGTTCCAGGTGCGCTTTATCGGCAGTTTCCTTGTCGTAACGGGTGGTGCCCTGCTCTATTCCGCCTGCACGATCGGGGTCGGGCTTCTGATTTCGATCTTCACCCGCAGCCAGCTTGCGGCGATGCTGCTGACATTTCTTGTCACCGTGACCCCGGCGGTTAATTTCTCGGGCTTTCTTGCACCTGTCGCAAGCCAGGATGCGGTGGGCCAGTTCATCGCCCAGCTGATCCCGGCCACCTACTTCATGGAAATCGTGCGCGGCAGCTTCCTCAAAGGTCTGGGCTTTGCGTCCTACTGGAGTGATTTGCTGGCAATGGCGGGCTACACGGCGGTGATTTACGCGATTGCCTGGGCCGGGCTGCGCAAGAGGATCGGCTGATGCTGTCACGTCTTTCCGCAATGATCGTTAAGGAATTCGGCGAGCTGCGCCGTGATATTCCGATTTTGCTGATCCTGATCTGGGGTTTTACCGGCATAATCTATTCCGCAGGTCATGCGATCTCGATGGAGATCCGCGACTATCCGGTGGTCGTCTATGACATGGCGCAGAGCCGCACCAGCCGCGAGCTTATCTCCCGGCTGCACAAACCCTATTTCAAGATCGTGGCGCATCTGCGCAATGAAGACGCCGTGGTGCGTTATCTCGATCAGGGCAAGGCGAGCCTCGCCATCATCATCCCGCCCGAATTCGAACGCCGCGTCAATGCGGGCGAAACCGCGCAGTTTCAGATTCTGTCGGACGGTACCCTGTCGATGTCGGCGACCATCGCGGGCGGGCATATCGCAACGATCGCCAGCGAGTTCGGGCTGGAATTGCTGAGCCGCACATCGGCCATGCAGGCGGGCGCGGCGACGGCCCTGCCCCGGGTCGATGCGCGGATCCGCGTCGCCTATAACGCCAATCTCGTCAATGCCTGGTTTTCCGCAATGCTGGAGCTGTTCAATATCACCACCATGGTGGCCGCGCTTCTGACTGCCGCCGCCATGGTGCGCGAGAAGGAATATGGCACCCTTGAACAGTTGCTGGTCAGCCCGCTGCGCCCCGCGGAATTGTTTATCGCCAAGGTCATACCAACGGTTGTCATCGTCCCGCTGCTTGCTTTGGGATCGTTATTCACGATTCTGCAGGGGGTGTTTGATGTCCCGATCCGGGGATCGATCCTGTTGTTCTATCTGGTGTCGCTTGTCTATGTGTTCGCCGCAGCAAGCCTTGGGCTGGCGATTGCGGTTGTGGCGCGCAATGTGGCGCAGGCGATGATGATCCTGCTGCTGTTCCTGTTTCCGATGATGTTTTTATCGGGCGCCTTCACCCCGCCCGAAAGCATGGCGACCTGGATGCGCTATGCCAGCCTGATTTCGCCGATGCGCTATTATCTCGATTTCGGTTATCAGGTCCTGTTCAAGGGCAACGGCATCGCAGAAATCTGGCACGATATTCTGGGTATCTTCGCGGTCGGCAGCGTGATGTTCGGGATTGCCGTGTGGCGATTCCGCCGGCTGATCGCATAAAGATAAAGCGCCCGGCCATCAGCCGATACGGATCAATCGGCGGTGTCGGGAAAGGGGCGCGGTTGCATGCCGGGCGCGAGCAGATCGAAATTGCTCCCCGCTACCTCCTCACCCGTCATTGCAGCCGCCAGATCGCGCATCAGCTCATCGGCGGCCGCCACCGAATAATGCAGCGGATCCCAGTAATTTTCATCACGGGTCGTAAACGGGCTTGCGATCATGAAATCGGCGACGCGCATGTTGGGGATATCGGCCGCAAGACGCGCAATCCGTTGTTTGCATTCAAACCATTCACGCCCCGGAATGCTATCGGCCAATGGGTGCTGCGCCCGGTGATAAGGGGCAAAGAACAGCAGCTTTTGCGTGTCGGCGGGCAATCCGCGCAATAGCTCCGCCAGCATGGGATGCGTCGGGAAAGTCAGCCTGTCGGGGGCGAAATCGCCACCGGCCTTGGGTGCCTGTATATTCAATTCGCGCATTTTCACAAGTGACTGACGGACCTTGCCAAGATCATATTCCGACGGGTCAGGCAGAAAATCAGTGTAACCGTCGCGCCCGTATTTTACCGCGCGCAGGCCCAGCATGGTGGCGAGTTGCCGCCCGGTCTGCTCCAGCGTGAAAAAATCGAAATGATGCAGAAAATCGTTCCAGCGATTTTCATCATACATCCATTCAGGAAACGGGCGCGGGGTGTATTTTTCAAAGCTGTCGCCCGTGCCGCACCAGACAAGATCAACGCCCATGATCAGAAATTGCATCTCCGGGTGATGCCGGCCAAACAGCGCAAGCATCCGGTATTGCTCGTAAGCCGTGGCGCTGTTCATCGCCAGATTGACAAACTTGCCATCAAGCAGCCCATCCAGCATGTCAGGGCGCAGCAATCTGCTTGTCGAGGTGCCGATAATGGCGCTGTCAAAGCGGTCGGCCCGTGCGAGCGCCGGGAACGAAAAGCGCGCATTCGATGAAATTGGCACCCGATCAAGCGGCGGTGAGACCGGCAATGTATCGAAAGGATCCACAATGATGATGAGCGCCATGACCACGAAGGCAAGCGCTGCCGCACCGCAAAAAAACCAGCCTGCGGTCTGCCGCCACTTACGATGATCGCCAGCCTGATCGGATGATGGATCAGAACTGGAAGTAGATGAACTCACTCTGAAGTCCCCCGCCAATCAGTAAAATCATGCCGACAAGCGCCAATGCGGCAAACAGCCCGACCCATCGCGACGGCCGCAGTTGATCGAGAATAAATTTCTGGCTGGTCGGTCCGGCAAACGCGGCGATGCCGCCGGCAATCAGCGCCGACAAAATCAGCGGACTGTCGATTGTGGTGCCGCCACGTCCGTGCAATCCGAACCAGGATTGATAAATCGACCAGGTTGCAGCGAAATCTTCCGTCCGGAACAGGATCCATGAGGCAGCAACAAACCCCATTGTGCAAACCCAGCCAAGCAGCGCCGGCATGCGCAGGCCAAGATGCCGCCACAACCCGTTAATCCCCACCGCAAGCCCATGTGCGCCGCCCCACACGACATAACTCCAGGCTGCCCCGTGCCACAGCCCGCCAAGCAGCATCGTCAGGAAAGAATTACGCATCTGGACAAGGATTCCGCCGCGATTGCCGCCAAACGGGATATAGAGATAGTCACGCAGGAACCGGCTCAATGTCATATGCCAGCGGCGCCAGAAATCCTGGATCGAGGTGGCACGATAGGGTGCATTGAAATTGATGGGCAATAGAAAGCCGAACATCAGACCAAGCCCGATCGCCATGTCGGAATAGCCCGAAAAATCAAAGTATAGCTGCAAAAAATAGGCATAGGTGGCAAGCCATGCCTCCCCCAGATTCAGCGTACCGCCCTCAAGCACGCGATTGAACATCGGACTGCCAATCCGTGCCGCAACATCGGCAATCAGCACTTTTTTGCCCAGCCCCACCAGAAACAGCATGCCGCCACGCGCCAGTCGTTCTTCCAGCCCCGGGCGGCGCGGATCAAGCCGGAATTGCGGAATAATCTCGTTATGGCGGACGATGGGGCCTGCGACGAGTTGCGGAAAAAAGGAGACAAACAGCAGATATTCACGGAAGCCATGCACAGACACGGATTTCCCGTCCCGTGCCGCACGGTGTAAATCGACGGCATAGGAAATTTGCTGAAAGGTGTAAAAGCTGATCCCGAGCGGCAGGATGATACCAATCGGCTCATCGGACCAAAGTCCGACAACAGCCAGCGTCCCGGCAATGAAATCGGCATATTTGAATATGCCGATAAGCAGCAGATTAAACAGCACTGCAATGAGCGGCAAGGAGCGGTGCATCCCGGCACCCCCGCCACTGCGCGCGAACCAGCGCAGCAGCAGCCAGTTGCCGACAGCCGAACCAAACAGCAATGGCAGAAACCGGATATCCCAATAGCCATAAAAAAGCAGCGACGCGGCAATCAGACACCATTGCCGTGGCCGGTTATGCGCAGCCAGCCGGTAATAGACAAGCAGTGTGGCGGGCACGAAAAGCAGGATGAATATTTCGGAATTGAACAGCATATAGGGCGATTACACCGCAAGCTCGCCTGCCGCGCGCATGCGGGCGATCCCCTCGGCAAACCCGATCGGTGTAAAACCAAGCCGCCTGGCAGCGGGTGTGACGTCAAAATCCTTATCTTCGGTCAGCCGCCTGACCTCGTCAGGACCGATTGTCGGCAGAAACGGCAAGATAGCTGTCAATGGCGCCGCAAACCCAAGCAAGCTGGCGGGTACGGCAATTATGCACGGTCGGCGGCCGACCGCCTCTCCGCAAATAGTGACAATTTCGCGATAGGATAATGCTTGTCCGCCCGGCAAGGTTATCGGACCTTCCCCCACATCCTTGCAGGCGGCGGTGCAGGCCGCGCGCGCGACATCATCGCGGTGAACCGGCTGCATCAATGCCTGTCCGCCAAGCGGCAGTGGCAGCACCGGCAGTTTGCGGATGAGACCGGCAAGCCGCCTGATATTATTGTCCTGGCCGCCATAGATCATTGTGGGATGAATGATCAGCCCGTTTCCATGCGCATCCCGATGGGCGTCTTCCGCATCGCTGACATCGGCTGCCTTTTGATCGGGAAAGCGGGTGAATTTCCGTGTTGAACCAAGCGTAATCAGCCGCGTTCCTGACGATGGCAGCGCCGCGATGATATTGCGTGTATAGCGCGCATGCGCCGCATTGATAACGCAATCCACATCCTCAAGTGCGGCCTGTAGCTGTGCCTTGTCACCCCCTGCATCAGCCGTGCGGAATATGATGCCAGCAGGTGATGAATTCACCGCCGTACGGGCAATGACAATAGTCATGTAACCGGCATCGCGCAGCTGCGCTGCGATGACTTTCCCTGTATTGCCGGTGCCGCCGATGACAGCGACTTTTTTCCAGTTAAAATTCATTAATGAAACTAGTCAAAAACTTAACCAACAAAAACCTAGGTAAATTTTGCTTTTCGTTAGGACCAGTTACATACTGCGTACCCCATACTGATAGCAATTGACCATGTGATCGCTCATAGATGCTGCCGGCATTCTTTTCTTCTCTTCTCGTTCAGGCTGGCGCGTTGGCGTTATCGCTGTATAGCGGGTTCACAAATAGACGTCAGTTTTTTTGGTGGATGTTGGCGCTTATCGCTGCGGCTTTGGCGACGACCACTCTTGTGATCCTTTCTATTGACCGGGACGCACCAATTTTTTCCGGTCCATTATCCGGACTTTATGCCGCGCTATACCTTGTTGTTTCCGTTGGGGTTTTTGCGCTCGTTATTCAGTTAAGACAGCTTAACGCCGGGGCGGGCGGCATTGCCGCGGATATGCTTACGCAACTTTCGGGGATTCTCGATGCCTCGCCAATTCCATTTGTTATAACGCGTCTGGCTGATGCGCATATCGTCTATGTTAACGCGGCGGCGTGCCGCTTATTCGCCGCATCGCGCGAACAGATGCTCGGCGCTGATATCGGGCGATTTTTTCCCGATCAAGAAGGATTTGAAGGGCGTCTGACAGTTGCCAGACAACATGAGTCCTACGCACATCAGGATGTTACCTATGTAACGCTTACCGGCCAGACCCTGCACGCACGCAGTTCGGGTACAAAGCTTACCATCGATAATCAGGACCATATGCTGAGTTCGATCATCGATGTCTCGACTGAGAAACAGGCGGAAGCGGATCTGAAAGACAGTGAAGGCAAATTCAGCGCCTTGTTCTACCAATCGATCGTCGGCATCCAGATCTTTAAGCCCGATGGGGAAATCGAGGCAGTCAACCCGGCGTTCGAGCAGCTTTGGGGGATCAAGTTCGACGAAATTCGCGACTATAACATACTGAAAGACCCGCAAATCAGGGCCATTGACGGGGATGATATCGACAAGCTTTTTGCCGGTCAGGAATTGATCGATTTTCCCACGATCACCTACGAGATGAGCTTTCCCGAGCAAAAACCCAGCATCAGCCGGACGATTTCACCGCGCGCTTTTTCCATCAGGAATGAGCGTGGCGATATCACCCAGATTGTCGTCATGCATCTGGATATAACCGAACGGGCAAAGGCAGAAGAACAGCTCAAACAAGCCCAGAAAATGGAAGCGTTCGGGCAACTTACAGGCGGCATCGCACATGATTTCAATAATCTTCTGGCGGTCATTCTGGGCAATCTGGATCTGGCGGCGGATCAGCGTCGTGACGATGCCGATCTTGCACGGCTGCTTGAACCCGCCATACGGGCGAGCGAGCGGGGTGCGGAACTTGTGCAGCAATTGCTGGCATTTTCGCGCCGGCAACCCTTGCAGCCACAGCCGATAAAGCTTCAGGAAAACATCCTCGACATGATCGGCATCCTGCAGCGGACATTGGGTGAGGATATCGAGATTGGCACGAAATTCAGCGATGGCGGCGCCGAATGTATGGCCGATCCCGCGCAGCTCGAAAGCGCCCTGCTCAATCTGGCGGTCAATGCCCGGCACGCCATGCCGCAAAATGGCAAGCTGACGATCGAAACGGCCGAAGTCTGGCTCGACGAACATTATGCGGCCACACGGTTCGAGGTAACGCCAGGCCCCTATCTCATGCTCGCGGTGAGCGATACAGGGATCGGCATGCCACCCGATGTGGCGGCACGGGCATTCGATCCGTTTTTCACCACAAAGGGCAATAGCGGGACCGGGCTCGGGCTCAGCATGGTCTACGGGTTTGCAAAACAGTCAGGAGGACATGTCGCGATTTATAGCGAAGAGGGCCATGGGACAACGGTCCGGCTATACCTGCCGAAGGCATCCCATGAGGTGCAACTTCCCCGGCCTGAAACCGGCGATATATCGGCCGCCGTCGCGGGAACGAAACTGCTTGTTGTCGAAGATGATGACGATGTGCGCGATCTGACGGAGACTTTGCTCAAGAGCCTTGCCTGCCACCCTGTGTTGGCGTCTTCCGGAGCGGAAGCCCTGGCTATGCTTGGGCAATCAGGTCCGTTCGATGTGCTGCTGACCGATGTCGTCCTGCCGGGCGGATTGAGTGGTGTCGATATCGCGCGTCAGGCTGAACGGCTGCAACCGGGTATCAAGGTGATGTTCATGTCCGGCTATACCGAAAATGCGGTGATTCATCATGGCAAGCTCGATGAAGGGGTCATCCTGCTGCAAAAGCCCTTCCGCCGGGCGGATATGGCGCAGAAACTGACCGAGGCGTTGACGTAGCCGCGCGTCACACCCCGCAGCCATGCATCAGCCAGGCGCGGTACCTGGCTCAAGCGCACGTCCGCTACGCCATTGCCGCACTGCCCGCATCTGGATCAATGTGACGCTCAGCAAAAGCAAGGCGCCAAGCTGGTGCAAGATGGCGAGCTTGAACGGAACAACCGCAATCAATGTCCAGATGCCCAGTGCGAACTGCCCTGCAACAACACATGCTGTCAGCAGGATGCTTGCTTTCACCCGCCCCGGTACATGCGCCCGGAAACCTGCCAGCAGGCTCCATAATGCGACGAGCGCGATAATCGCCGCCATCACCCGATGATTGAATTGCACCATGGTGATGTTTTCGAACAGATTGAGATAGGCAGGCGTTTCGAGCCACAGCCCCTTGGGTATCCAACGGCCATCCATCAGCGGCCAGCTATTATAGGTCAGACCGGCATCAAGCCCCGCGACAAGCGCGCCCAGCAGAACCTGCAAGAAAACCAGCAGGCAAAGCAGTTTCGACAGCCAGATAAGTGATCCGCTGCCCGCAACTGTGATCTGCGTACGGTTCGCCTTGCTGCCATGCAGGTAACCAAGCGCGATCCAGAAAATATAGCCATAAAGGAAAAACGCCATTCCCAGATGCGCGGCCAGCCGGTACTGACTGACATCGACCCGGTCGACAAGCCCGCTTTTGACCATGTACCAGCCCAATGCACCCTGCGCACCGCCAAGCGCGAACATGGTCAGCATGTGGGGGATATCCCTTGCGCTGAATCGTTTGCGCCACAGGAAATATAAAAACGGGACCAGAAACAAAACGCCGGCCATCCGCCCCAGCAGCCGGTGCAACCACTCCCACCAATAGATACGCTTGAATTCGGCAAGGCTCATGCCTTTGTTGATCCGCGTATATTCCGGGATCTGCTTGTATTTCGCGAATTCCGCTTCCCAGGACGGCTGATCCAGCGGAGGTATGACACCGGTCACAGGCTGCCACTCGGTTATCGACAGCCCTGAATCGGTCAGCCTTGTTGTCCCGCCAACCACGACGATCAATGCGATAAATCCGCATAAACAGAACAACCACCGCGCAATATCGCGTTTTGGCGGGATTATCTGCAATTCCTGGGCGAACATTCGATCGGGGCGGCGGCTCATCACGGGTTTCCCTGGTGGTGGCGGGGCCTCAGTGCTGGACGCTCGGGGGTTAAATATGCCATGTGCTTGCCGGGATCAGGCGAGCCGGATTGACGCGCGGCCCCTGACGTAATGCCGTCTGATATTAAAGCGAGCGGGAGATAATGCCGGTCAGAACACGTAAATTGCTGGGAACCTTCCTGCTGATCGTCTGGATGACCGCCTATACGCTGGGCTGCATGCTGATCGGTGTTCACTGGCTACCTGACAATCATTGGGCGCGTTTGCTTTTCTATCCCCTGGCCGGAATCCTGTGGGTATTCCCTGCGCGGCCGCTTTTCATCTGGATGCGGGGCGGCTGAGCGATCCGCGAGAAGATGGTCGGAGCGGCGGGATTCGAACCCACGACCCCTTGTCCCCCAGACAAGTGCGCTACCAGGCTGCGCTACGCTCCGACATTCTGTGCGACGCGCGTCGATTGGGCCGCGAGTCGCGAAGGCGCGCACTATAGCCGCCGCATTCGGACGCGGCAATCGCTAGTCTTCCATCAATCAGGAATAAGTTGCGGTTTTGTCGTCAGCCCCCAAGGCAGCCCCGCTGACAGCCTTCGTATCAGGTGATTACGCGCCCCGTCTGATCTAGTCGCCAAGTGTGCGCAGCGCCCTTGCGATCGCTTCAAGATCGGTCAGGGCATTTTCAATGGCCGCCCGGTTAGCCGGCGAAATGCCGGCTTGTGATGCGGCAGCCACGGCAGCCATGGCAGATGGTTCAGCAGCGCCCACCGGCGCGGGCGCGATCAGCGGCAATTGATCGCCGCCATCTGTTTCCGTTCCGCCGCCTTCGTGCGGATTTGTTGCGGACGAGGTGAGAGCTGAAGGCTCAGACAGCGGCGCACGATCGTCATTTGCGTTCCGGGTGTCTTCCGCCTCGAAAGTATCTGCCGTCCCGGGGGAATTGGCCGATCGGCCGATATCGACAACAAAGCGTTGCCCCTTTTCTTTCAGAACCTTCTGGACGCCCTTGATCGTATAGCCATCGCTATAGAGCAGAATCCGAATGCCGCGCAGCAGATCGATATCGCCCGGTCGGTAATAACGCCGGCCGCCCGCGCGTTTCATCGGTTTGATCTGACTGAATTTGCTTTCCCAGAAACGCAGGACATGCTGCGGAACATCAAGTTCCGCTGCTACCTCACTGATCGTCCGGAATGCTTCTGCAGATTTCGCCACGTCCTGCTCAGCGCGTTCCGTCCGCATCGTCATCACCTGATGCAGGCGTCTTGTTGATGTGATCCTTCAAAACATGCGAGGCGCGGAAGGATAATACCCGCCGCGGCGCGATCGGCACTTCCTCACCGGTCTTGGGATTACGGCCGATGCGTCCACCCTTTTCGCGGACCGAGAATGTTCCGAAGGAGGAAATTTTGACGGTGTTCCCCGCCACCAGCTCATCGCAAATCTCAGCGAGAATGGATTCGACCAAGGCCGAGGATTCATTCCGGGAAAGCCCGACTTCCTGATAAACGGCTTCGCACAGATGTGCCCGCGTCACTGTGTTCATGCTATTCTTCCAGAGGGCGCCATAGATTGAATATGACTAACAGTTTGCGTCAGAAAAGGCGGAAATGTCAAAGCGATACACGCCTTGTTTCATGATGTTTATGATGATTTTTCCCGCAAGTGTCGCAAAATTACGTCGCCTGGCGTTCGGCATCTACAGCAAAGCACCTACCAGCGTACAAGCGTGGCGCCCCAGGTAAAGCCGCCGCCCATTGCTTCCATCAACACCAGATCGCCTTGCTTGATGCGGCCATCGCGCAGGGCGCAATCGACCGCAAGCGGAACAGATGCCGCCGACGTATTGCCATGTAAAGCAACGGTTTGCACGACACGCTCTTCAGGAACCCCGAGCTTTTTTGCCGTCGCATCGATGATCCGCTTATTGGCCTGATGCGGCACGACCCAGTCGATATCGTCGGCACCCAGACCATTTGCTTCAAGCGTTTCGCGGACGACCGCTGCCATATTGGTCACCGCATGCCGGAAAACCTCACGCCCGTTCATGCGGACATGACCGGTCGTTCCGGTCGAAGACGGCCCACCATCCACATACAGCATGTCATTGTACCGACCATCCGCATGCAGATGGGATGACAGAATACCGCGATCATCGGCTGTGCCATTTCCAGGGCGGGCAGACAACACAAAGGCCCCTGCCCCGTCCCCGAACAGGACGCAGGTGGTCCGGTCTTCCCAATCCAGGATTTTCGAAAAACTCTCCGCACCGATCACAAGCGCATTCCGAAACTGCCCGGCTTTCAGGAAATTATCGGCGACCGACAAGGCATAGATGAAGCCCGAACACACTGCCTGAATGTCGAATGCCGCGCCTTTTGTGACGCCAAGCGCGGCCTGCACACGGGTTGCGGTTGCGGGAAATGTCTGATCGGGTGTTGCTGTCGCCAGAACGATCAGATCGATCTCCTCGGCAGCGATGCCCCCAGCCTCCAAAGCCTGTTTGGCGGCGGCAATGGCCATATCGGATGTCAATTCGCCATCAGCGACAATATGCCGTTCACGAATGCCGGAGCGTTCGACGATCCAGTCGTCGCTGGTATCGACCATCTGCGACAGTTCAGCATTCGTCAGGGTTTTGGCCGGCAGATAACTTCCGATCCCGGTCACGACCGATCTGATGATACTCACGAAACACCCACCTTTGTGTTTTTCTGTTGCCCTGTTTCGTCTTCTCGCGAAATCTTCACGGCACCCGCACGCGCCTGTGCATATTGTTTCAAATCAGCATCGATCCGGTTGATGATTTTCTGCCGCGCCATTTCAAGCCCGACATCGATGGCGTGGGCGAAGCCGACCTCGTCCGTACCGCCATGGCTTTTGATCACAAGCCCGTTCAGGCCAAGGAAAATGCCGCCATTATGGGCCCTTGGATCGAATTTCTCCTTTAGAAGACCAAAAACGTTTCGCGCAATCAGATAAGCAATCTTGCCCCGCCATGATCCACCAAACGCGTCCGCAAGTGTCTGAAAAATGTCGTTCACCGGATTTG
>CALAQW010000013.1 GCA_937888955.1 uncultured Alphaproteobacteria bacterium
TCAGACGGCGGATGGCATTGCGCCGCGGCACTTGTGACCGGTGCGCCATAGCCGCGCTGCGGGGGCAGACCGCCCGGCGCGCGCATCGCACCAAGTGCGGCGCTTGCGATCGTGGTGGATGCGCGGTGCCCGGTCTCGGCCAGTGCATGGCGCAGCCCGCCGACAATCAGTCCACGGATGGTGCCGGGGTCGCGAAACCGTACTTCGGCTTTGGCGGGGTGCACATTGACATCGACCTCTGCGGGCGGCAGCGTCAGAAACAACACGACAGCCGGATGCCGGTCGCGCGCCAGAAAATCCTGATAGGCGCCGCGCACAGCGCCGGTCAGAAGCTTGTCGCGCACAGGCCGTCCGTTGACGAACAGAAACTGCATTTGCGCGGTGCCGCGATGATAGGTCGGCAATCCCGCCAGCCCGTCGAGCGCGATACCGTCGCGGCTGGCATTGACCGGGGTGCTGTTATCGGTGAATTCGCGGCCCATGATCGCGGCAAGCCGGGCTGCGCGCGCGGTGAACAGCTCCCCCTGTTCGGCAGGCAGATCGAGGTTGCGGCGGCCGTTATGGCTCAGGCTCAGTCCGATTTCGGGATGCGCCATGGCCAGCCGCTTGACCGTCTCGTTGATCGCCATCTGCTCGGCGCGTTCGCTTTTGAGGAATTTGAGGCGCGCCGGCGTGGCATAGAACAGATCGCGCACCTCGATCCGTGTCCCCTTGCCAAGCGCCGCGGGCGCGGGCGGGGTCACCGTGCCGCCGGTCACCGCGATCTCCCATCCTTCGGCGGCACCTGGCGGGCGGCTTGCGATGCGCATGCGCGCGACCGCGCCGATCGAGGGCAGCGCCTCGCCCCGGAAACCGAGGGTGGTAATATTGAACAGATCCTCATCGGCAAGTTTTGAGGTGGCGTGCCGTTCGATGGCAAGGCTGAGTTCGTCGCGGCTCATCCCCTTGCCGTCATCGCTTACGAGAATAAGCGCGCGGCCGCCTTCGGCAATTGTGATGTCGATCTGCCGGGCGCCCGCATCGATCGCATTTTCGGTCAGTTCCTTGACGACATTGGCGGGCCGTTCGACAACCTCGCCCGCCGCGATGCGGTTGACCGTCGCTTCTGGCAGCCGCCGGATCGTCATCCGCCAAGCTCCGCAAGATAGGCGCGTGCGCGCTGCTTGCCTTCCTCCACCGCCGGCTGGTCGAATGGATCGACGCCAAGCAGGTCGGCCGCCAGGATCGTTTCCAGCATGAAATGCATCATCAGCGCGCCGATGGTCGGGGCATCGGGGCGGTCGATGGCGATGGTGCGCAGCGGCCGGCCATTGGCGATCAGCGTGTCGATGGTGGCGCGTTGTTCCGCATCGGCCAGATCGCCGATGGTGCGCCCCGACAACCAGGCAAGATCGGGGTCATCGGTCACCGCGCGCGGACCGGCGCCGGCCAGCGACTGGGTGAAGATGGTATAAAGCTTGTCGCGCGGGCCGCCGAGATAAAGCTGCAACTGGCTATGCTGATCAACCGGGCCCAGGGCCGTTACCGGTGTGGTGCCCTTGCCCTGCTTGCCCAGACTCTCGGCCCATAGCTGCCGGTGCCACATGGCAAAACGCTCAAGCCGGTCACCATAGGGCATGAACACCTGCATCGGCTGCGCAAGCGTCCGGGCCGCGGCAACCGACAGCGCAGCGCCTTCCGCGGCGGGGATCGCGGCCGGTTCAACAGCGCCGGCTTCGGGATCAAGGGGGTCGAGCACCGCTGCCGCTCCCGTACGGATCGCCACCGGGTCGAGGCCAAGGCAGATCGCGGGCACCATGCCGACCGCGGTCAGCACAGCGTAGCGCCCGCCAACGCGCGGCGGATGGTCAACCACCGGGATATCATATTGTGCGGCGAGCCGGCGCAGCGGCCTGTCGCCGGGTTCGGTGATCACCCCGAAATGATGCTTGATATATTTGCCGCCGCCCGCCGCCTCGATCCGGCCGATGGCGGTGAGCGCCTGCATCAATGTTTCGGCGGTGCCCCCCGATTTCGAGACGATGAGAAACCGGGTGCTGCGCAGATCGAGATCAGACAACACGCTGTCCATTGCCCAGGGGTCGAGATTGTCGAGGAAATGAAAGCGCGGCTTGCCTTGCGCTGCGGGCGCGATGGGACGGTAGAGATCGACGCTCTGCGCGAGCGCCTGGGCGCCCAGGCTCGAGCCGCCGGTGCCCAGGAATACAAGCGCGCTTGTATCGCGCATGAGATGCGCGGCGAGCTGTTCGCAGGCGGCAAGATCATCGCGCGCATCGGGCAGTTGCAACAGCGGCAGGCTGCCGTCGCGGCGCGCCGCAGCAAGCTGCGCGAGGCGGGGCTGCGTCTGCGCGAGCAGCCTGTCATATTCGGCGCGCGCAAGCAGCCCGTCACCGAAGCAATGCGAAATATCCTGCCGATACGCCATACCACACCTGTCAGAAACCCGAAAAAGACAGCCTAGCACAAGGCGGCGATTCGGGTCTTGCCAGGTCTTGCAGGATCGGGGCGGGGCGCGCGGTGGCGGCGCACCGGCCATGCGGTTCAGGGCAGGGCGGGGGCGTCCGTCGCGGCGATCCCGTCCGGTTCGCCGACCGCGACAAGCGATAGCTGCCGTGGATCAAGCAGCCTTTCCGCGACGCGGCGGATATCGGCCTGGGTAACCGCGGCGATCAGATCGTTGCGCTTGTCAAAATAATCGATGCCGAGATCCTGCAGCTGGATGCCCAGAAGCTGCCCGGCGATTTTTGCATTGCTGTCAAAGCGCAGCGGATAGGAACCGATGAGGTAGGTCTTGGCATTGTCGAGCTCTTCCTCGCCAACCCCGTGATCGCGCATCCGCTCCAGCTCGGCGCGGATCAGATCGAGCGTTTCGCCGGCGCGCGCATTCTGGGTTGCAACCCCGCCGAGATAAAGCCCCGCCTCGTCAAGCGGCACCAGATAGCTATAGACCGAATAGGCCAGGCCGCGCTTTTCCCTTATCTCCTCGGTCAGGCGCGAGGTAAAACCGCCACCGCCCAGCATATAATTCATGACATAGGCGGGGATGAAATCGGGGTCCTTGCGCAACAGGCCCGGCATGCCGAACATCATCACGGTCTGTGGTATGTCGCGCGCGATGATCGCGGTTTGTCCGGTCGCGGGTTGAAGCACGGGCAGCGCCGCAAGATCGGTATCGGCGTGCGCTGGCAAGCCGCCGAAAACTGAATCGAGGCGGGTCGCCAATTCTGTTGCCGTGATGTCGCCAACAACCCCGATAAACAGCCTGTCAGTGGTGAATTGCCGCGCCTTGAAGTCGCGCAAATCATCTGCCGTCAGCATTGCCACGGTCGCAGGCTGCCCGTGGTTGGGCCGGCCATAGGGATGGTCGGGGAAGGCTGCCGCGAAGAAGGCCTTGCTGGCGATCTGATTGGGATCTTCGGCCTCGAATGCGAGGCCTGCCAGAATCTGTGCGCGAATGCGTTCGATCGGTTCGGCATCGAAACGCGGTTCGTTCAGCGCCAGGGTAAGCAGGGAAAATGCTTTGTCGCGATGCTCGCTCAATGTTTGCAGACTGCCGCGAAAGCTGTCGCGATCGATGCTGAAGCCAAGCTGGATCGCATGTGCCTGAAGCTGTTCCTGAAATGCCTGCGCATCAAGTTCCCCCGCCCCTTCATCGAGCAGCCCCGACAAAAGATTGCCAAGCCCTTCCTTGCCGCGCGGGTCGAGCCGGGTGCCGCCCTTGAAGGCGAAGTCCATCGCGATAAGCGGAATGGTATGCTGTTCGACAAGCCAGGCCTCGATCCCGCCGGGGCTGACGACCCGCTGAATCTCCACAGCCATTGCGGCGCGCGACGACAATGCCCCGATAAGCCCGACAAAAATGACAAAGGCGGCGCAAGCCGGCAGGCGGGCCAGCTTGCCCAGGCGGGTCCGGTTATTCACGGCGCAGTCTCCACCGGTTCATCGGATGCCGTATCCGGCGAAGCAGCGGGCAGCAAAAGCCCGGTTACCGAGCGCGCGGGTGTGAACAATTGGCCGGCGGCGGCCTGCACCCGTTCGGCGGTCACCGCTTCGATATTGTCGGGCCAGGCAATGACGTCGGCAATGTCGCGGCCGACCACAAGGTTTGCGCCGAAAATCCGCGCCATGGTCTGCTGGCTGTCCTGTGCATAAACGGCGGAGGCAACAAGCTGCGTCTTGGCGCGCGCCAGTTCCTCCTCGGTGATGCCCTGCTGCTGAATATCGCGCAGCACGGTATCGAGCGCGGCTTCCAAATCGGCCATCGTGACACCCTCGCGCGGCAGGGCGTAGAGAATAAAGCTCGACAGATCCATGCTGTCGCCCTGATAGCCGGCACCTGCCTGACTGGCGAGCCCTTGCTCGACCACGAGCGCGCGGTAAAGCCGGCTGGTCGCACCGCCCCCGACGATTTCGGCCAGCACCTCAAGCGCCGGCGGATCGCCCTGTTCGGGGCGGGCATAGCTCGGGGCGAGATAGCTGCGCTGCCAGATCGGCTGGCGCAGCCTGGCATCACGCATTTCCAGACGGCGCGCGGCAAGTTGTGGCGGCTCCTGGGGGCGTATGCGCGCGGGAATACCGCGCGCGGCGATCGGGCCGTAATATTTTTCCGCCAGCGGGCGTAGCTCGGCGGCGGTGATATCGCCCGCGACCACCAGAATGGCGTTATCAGGACCGTAATGGATGCGGTAATGGGCGATCGCGTCCGCGGTTGTGAGGTTTTCGATTTCATGCCGCCAGCCGATGACCGGAATTCCGTAAGGATGTGCGAGATACTGAGCGGCGCGCATCTGTTCGCTAAACAGGGCGGTCGGTTCATTGTCGGTGCGCGCGCTGCGTTCTTCCAGAACCACATCCCGCTCGGGCCCGACGACATCCTCGCTCAGCTTCAGATTGGCCATCCTGTCGGCTTCCATCGCCATGACCTTGGGCAGTTGCGCAAGCGCGATCCGCTGGAAATAGGCGGTATAGTCCTGCGAGGTGAAGGCATTATCCTGCCCGCCCATACGGGCGACGATTTTCGAAAACTCGCCGGGTGCGATCTTGTCTGTGCCCTTGAACATCAGATGTTCGAGAAAATGCGCGATCCCCGATTTGCCCGGCGGTTCGTCCGCCGCACCCACCCGGTACCAGACCATGTGGGTGACAACCGGTGCCCGGTGATCGGGCAGCACCACCACCTGCAACCCGTTATCAAGGGTGAACGTCTCGGGCTCCACCCAGGCGCGCGCGGATGCCGGATGCGATGACAGGAAAAGCATCAGTCCGATAAATATCGCAAGCCGCGCGAGGCCCGTGTGGCGGGTATGATGCTGGATCAATGGCGTCGTCCTCAAGGAGAGTTTCTGGCGATATCGGCTCAGAATAGCCCCTCAAGCGGCGCTTTCTTACGTTGTTCGATGACCGGGACTTCCCCCTCATTCGGGGCCTTTCCGGCGGCTGCATTCTCACGCAGCCTTTCGGCTTCGGCGGCCGCATCGACAGCCTGTCCCGCAACCGGCTGCTCCTGCCAGAAAATGATCTGGTCGGTAAAGGTATCGCTTTTCTCGATCAGGCTGGCGGTTTCCAGATTGACGATCTGGCGGATGTTGGGGTCTGCCTTGGCGCCGCCGGTAATTTCCAGAATTGCCGTTTCGCCTTGGCTGAAGCCGTCGACGCGGCTGCCATCCTGGCCGAACAGCGCGAATTGCGCGCGCCCGTCAGGGGCGACATAGGCGGGGCTGTTCTTGCCCGGTTGCGGTGGACGCAGGGAATAGTCAGGCGGCACGACAAGCGGCGCTTTCGTCACGACAGTAAATTCGTCGGGCGATATTTTTTCAACGCCAAGCGCGCGCTTGGCGTTGGAACAGGCCGACAGGCCGACAGCCATCGCAGCGCCTGCCGAAATAAGGATTGCCGCCTTGCCTAACTTCATTCTGAATTCCGCCATCGCCGATAGATTTAAGTCAAAAACTGAAACTGTCTGCGGCTGCGTCCATCAATCTTTTGCAGGGGAGCCCCTGAAACTATCGATGATCAGTGCCGCAACACCTAATGTAATCGCCGCGTCGGCGAGATTAAACACGTACCAATGATAATCCAATATATGAAGATCGACAAAGTCCGCAACCGCCCCCCAGGCAAGCCGGTCATACAGATTGCCAACCGCCCCGCCGATGATGCCGCCAAGCGCGACACTGACAAGCAGTTGCGTGTTGCGGTAGAGCCAGATGAGCAGGCCGCACACCACCAGCGCCGCGAATCCCGCCAGTAGCAGACGGCCGGTCATATCGTCCGCCTGCAGCATCCCGAAACTGACACCGCGATTCCACACCATGGTCAGATCGAGAAAAGGCAGCAGGGAAATCTGCCCCCGCGCGGGCAGCGCGACAATCTCCAGAATGGCGTATTTGCTGAGCCGGTCGGCGACAAAAATCCCGAGCGCGGTCAGCAGCCCCAAGGTTACCGGGCGCCTCATCCGTCAACGGCATCCGCGCAGCGGCCGCAAATATCGGGATGCGCCGGATTGCTGCCGATATCGGGCAGGACCATCCAGCAACGGCCGCATTTCCGGCCTTCCGCCCGTTGCGGTACCACCGCGACCCCGGCCACCTCCTCAAGTCTGAAAGCCGCGTCCGGTGCGGGTTCGGTGACAAGCTTGGCTGCCGATGTGATGGCGATTTCGTCAAGATCGACGCCTGCCATGGCGGCGGCGAGATCGGGATCGCTGATATGTATCCGGGGCGCGGCCTCAAGGCTTGACCCGATGCGCTTCTCGCGTCGCTCAAGCTCCAGCGCGCCGGTGACGACCCGCCGCACCGTGCGGATTTTCGCCCATTTCGCGGCCAGCTTTTCATCACACCATTCAGCAGGAATTTCAGGGAACTGGCGCAGATGCACGCTTTCGGTCTCGCCTGGAAAACGGGTCAGCCATACCTCTTCCATGGTGAAGCTGAGCACCGGGGCGAACCAGGCGGTCAGGCACGAAAACAGCTCGTCAAGCACGGCGCGTGTCGCGCGCCGGCGCGGTGCGGTCGCTGCGTCGCAATACAGCGCATCCTTGCGGATATCGAAATAGAATGCCGACAGATCGACCGTGCAGAAATTAAACAATGCATTGAAGGCACGGTTGAAATCGTAATCGTGATATGCCTCGCGCACCACCCGGTCGAGGCTGTGAAGCCGGTGCAGGACCCAGCGTTCAAGCTCGGGCATGTCGTGATAATTCAGCGGCGTATCGGCGGTGACATCCGACAGATTGCCAAGCAGGAAGCGCATCGTGTTGCGCAGCTTGCGATAGGCATCGGTGCTTGTCTTGATAAGTTCCTGACTGATCCGCATATCGTCGACATAGTCGATGCTGGCGGTCATCAGCCGCAGGATTTCCGCGCCGCTCTGTTCGATGACCTTTTGCGGCAGGATCGCATTGCCAAGTGATTTCGACATCTTGCGCCCGTCATCGGCCAGCACGAAACCATGGGTCAGCACCGCCTTGTAAGGGGCGTGGCCACGGGTGCCGCAGCTTTCGAGCAGCGAGGAATGGAACCAGCCGCGATGCTGATCGGATCCTTCGAGATAGAGATCGGCGGGCGAATGCAGATCAGGCCGGTTTTCAAGCACAAAGGCGTGGGTCGACCCCGAATCGAACCAGACATCCAGGATATCGCTGACCATCTCGTAATCGTCGGCGTCATAGGCGTCACCCAGAAAGCTGGCCGCGTCGCGGGTGAACCAGGCATCGCAGCCTTCTTCGGCGATGGCTGTGGCGATGCGTTCATTAACCTGCGCGTCGCGCAGCAATTCGCCGCTTTTGCGGTGCACGAAACAGGTCAGCGGCACGCCCCAGGCGCGCTGCCGCGACAGCACCCAGTCGGGGCGGTTCTCGATCATGCCGCGAATGCGGGCGCGGCCGCGCCCGGGCACCCATTGCACCTCGTCGATCGCCGCCAGCGCCTTGTCGCGCAGATCGTTCGTTTCCATCGACACGAACCATTGCGGCGTGTTGCGGAAGATGAGCGGTGCCTTTGAGCGCCAGGAGCAGGGATATTGATGTTCCAGCTTGCCATTGGCGAGCAGCCGCCCCGCCGCGCGCAGGGCCGCCATGACCGCCTCATCCGCATCGCCGCGTTTGCCATTGGGTTTGAGCACCCGCTTGCCCGCAAAGAGCGGCACCGTGTCCAGATAGACACTGTCCTCATCGATGGTGAAGGCGGGTTCGATGCCGTGGCGCATGCCCAGCTCGAAATCGTCGGTGCCGTGGCCGGGCGCGATATGCACAAAGCCGGTACCGGTTTCATCGGTCACGAAATCCCCCGGCAGCAGCGGCACTGCATGGCTATACCCCGCATCATGCAGCGGATGGTCGCAAACGGTCTGCGCAAGTGTGGCGATCGGGATATCAGCGAGCCGCCGCCATTCCGTGATCCCGGCATCGCGTTCGACCTGCGCGGCAAGCGGGTCGGCGATGACAAGCTTCTCGCCGGTGGCCGCGACCTCGTAGAGGCCATAGGAAATCTTTTCGGAATAGGCGATGGCGCGGTTGCCCGGCATCGTCCAGGGGGTTGTCGTCCAGATGACGATGAAGGCGTCCTTCAACTGATCGGTAGCGGGGTCGCCGGAAATGCTGCGGATCGGAAATTTCACCCAGATCGTGTTGGAGACATGATCGTGATATTCAACTTCCGCTTCGGCAAGTGCGGTGCGTTCGACGACCGACCACATCACCGGTTTGGAGCCGCGGTAAAGCCCCCCATTCATCACGAATTTCAGGAATTCGCGGACGATCTGGGCCTCCGCGTCGAAAGCCATGGTGGTATAGGGATTGTCCCAGTCGCCCAGCACGCCGAGCCGCTTGAACTGCTCGCGCTGCACATCGATCCAGTGGGCGGCGAATTCGCGGCATTCGCGGCGAAATTCGACGATCGGCACCTCGTCCTTGTTCTTGCCGGCCTTGCGGTATTTTTCCTCGATCATCCATTCGATCGGCAGGCCATGACAGTCCCAGCCCGGTACATAGACGGCGCGCGCGCCCATCATATGGCGCGAGCGGTTGATGATATCCTTGAGGATCTTGTTCAGCGCGTGCCCCATGTGAATGTCGCCATTCGCATAAGGTGGTCCGTCATGCAGGATGAAATCGGGCCTGTCCTTGGCGTCCTCCAGCATCCGCGCGCGCAGTCCCATCGCTTCCCAGCGGGCGAGGAATTCAGGCTCGCGCTTGGGCAGGCCGGCGCGCATCGGGAAGTCGGTCTTGGGCAGGAATAAGGTGTCTTTATAGTCGCGGGTCGCGTCTGAATCGCTGGGGGGCATATCGCTGCGGCTTTCTGTCCGGAGGTGTGTCAGTGGATGAAGGACGGCATAAGCATGTCTCCCGGCCGCCCGCCTGATCTAGAAGCAGGAGACCGGGCCGATAATTCGCCCGCCGCGAATAGCACTGTCTATCGTGAAATGCCGCATGGGCGCGGTTTTATCAGCCCCCGCGCGACAAATCCAGTCATGTAATTGCATGATGGTCGGCTGCTGCATGCGGTGTCACCGTTCCCCGGCGGGCCGAATTACAGCTGTGTCAGCCGGCCGTAAAGATCGGGTCTGCGGTCACGGAAGACGCCCCATTCGCGCCGTTGTGCGGCGATCGCGCCGAGGTCGAATTCGGCAAGCAGCACGGCCTCCCCCGACCGTTCGGCCCGGGCGATGATCGCGCCGGTCTGGTCTGCGATAAACGAGCTGCCATAGAAGGTGACGGTGGCGGTTTCGCCGACCTCCTCGCCAAACCGGTTGGCGGCGATCAGCGGCATGATATTGGCCGCCGCATGGCCCTGCATCACCCGCTGCCAGTGGCCGCTGGAATCAAGCTCGGGATCATGCGGTTCCGATCCGATCGCGGTCGGGTAGCACAGCAGTTCGGCCCCTTCGAGCGCCATGACCCGGGCGGCTTCGGGAAACCACTGATCCCAGCAGATCGCCGCCCCGATCGTACCAACCGCGCTGCGGACCGCCTGAAACCCGGTATCGCCGGGCGAAAAGTAATATTTCTCGCAATAGCCCGGCCCGTCGGGAATATGCGCCTTGCGGTAGATTGTCAGCAGGCTGCCATCGGTATCGAGCAGGGCGAGGCTGTTGAACCGGACCTGGCCGGCCTGCTCGAAAAAGCTGATCGGCAGCATTACCGACAGCTCCTTGGCGATGGCGCGGAAATGGCTGATTGCGGGGCTGTCCGCAGCCTTTGTCGCCAGGCCAAGATGTGCCGGCGCCATATCCTTGCAGAAATAGGGCGTTTCGAACAATTCGGGCAGCAGAATGAGCCGCGCGCCTTGCGCGGCGGCCTGGCGGACCAGCCGTTCGGCGGTGGCGATATTGTCGCGGCGGTCGGGGCCGCAGGCCATCTGGATGGCGGCGGCGATCAGCGGCTGTTGCATGTTTCTTCCTTCACGGCGCGCCTTGTCACGATCGGGCGGTCAAGGGCGGCCTGCCGTGGATGTCAGGGGCCAATCTTATTTGCCTGCGGTTAACCATATATCAAGGCCGCGCGGAAAAAATGAGACCCGTGCGCGGGCGATGGGGAAACGGCCAGCCTGTGTTCTTTACTGCGTTGTGGTCGGGCTGGGAAAGGCTTTCATGAACCCTTTGTCGAATATTCTTGCTGTTGGATCCTATGCCATTGTGGCGGGCGCATTGGCGATTGTCCTGCCGGCAGGTCTGGGGCTGGGCGGGGGCGCGGCGGTGCTTGTGGGGATCGGCTTTTTTGTCGTCGCTGGGCTGGCCCACTGGCAATTGCTGCGCGGTCGGGAGCTGTTGCGGCTGCAAAACGATGTTGTCGAATTGTCCGTGCTTGAGCAGCAATTGCGCGATGAGCTTGCGGCGTCGTCGGAGCGGCTGCGGATGCTGGCCAAATCGGTGAGCGCACTGGATGTGGTGACCAACCGCGAAGTGCTGGCGGAAATGCGGGTGCTTGAGGACATGCTGCTTAAAATGGAGCGGCGCCGGCAGAACGCCGAGACACGCGCGGTGGAAAATCCTGCCCGCTCATCAGGTCAGTTCCTGTCGCCGCCGGCAGCGGCGCCCGCCGCGATCAGTTCCACCGTGCCCTTGCAGACCGTCAGTGCCGCGCTGGAGGAGAACCGCGTCGATCTTTACCTGCAGCCGATCGTCAGCCTGCCGCAACGCAAGACACGTTTCTTTGAGGGATATTCGCGGTTGCGTGATGCGGAAGGGCAGGTGATCGAACCGGCGCAATATCTGTCGATTGCCGAACAGGCGGGGCTGATCTCGACCATCGACAATCTGCTGCTGCTGCGCTGCGTGCAGCTTATCCGGCGGCTGCATCACCGCAATCGCAGTGCCGTCATTTTCTGCAATATCTCCGCGCATTCGCTGCGGGATGAGGATTTCTTCCCGCAATTTGTCGATTTCATGGAGCAGAACAGCGATCTCGCCGGCTCGCTGATCTTCGAGTTTTCGCAGGAAACGGTGCGCAGCAATGGCGAACAGGAATGGGCGCAGCTTGCCCGGCTTGCGGCGCGCGATTATCGCTTCTCGATCGACCGGGTCGCGGATCTGACCATGTCGTTCGACGAGCTGGCGGCGCGTAACTTCACATTTATCAAACTGTCGGCCGACAGCCTGTCGAGCCGGGTCGACGAGCTTGGGGCGACACTGCAATCAAGCGATCTCAAGCGCGTTCTGCGCGCCCATGGTATCGATCTGATCGCCGAAAAGATCGAGGATGAGGCGATGATGGTCGAGTTGCTGGATTTCGAGCTTGATTACGGGCAGGGCTTCCTGTTCGGCGAGCCGCGGCGCAGCCGGGGACCGGAGGAAATGTCGCGCGAGGGCGCCAAGACCGCACGGCACGCCCTGGCCGGCTGAACCGCGCGCCCGAAGGGGCGGACGAGCGGTTCTTGTTTCGGCAATGTCGTGATTGACGGCGCTGGGCCGGGCGCGCTATTCCCCGCAAATGTCTGATCGCACTGAAGCGCAACCTGCCGACCCGGACCGCATTCGTCGGATCGGCGGCATATCCGAAATTGCCGATCCCTATGATGTGCTGATCTGTGACGTCTGGGGTGTGCTGCATGACGGCACGGTCGCCTATCGCGGCGCGGGGGAGGCGTTGCGCGCCTGGCGCGCCGCGGGCAAGCGGGTCATCCTGCTGTCGAATGCGCCGCGGCCCGGTGCCTCGGTTGCAGAGCAGCTTCTGCGCTATGGCTATCAGGCGGGGCCGGAAGGGCATTATGACCAGATCCTGACATCGGGGGATGCCACCCGCGCGGCGATTGCCGGCGGGTCTTACGGGCAAAAGCTGTTGCATCTGGGGCCTGAACGCGATGCGCCCCTGATTGAGGGGCTGCCGGTCAGCTTAGGATCGCTCGATGATTGCGAATTCGTGCTGTGCAGCGGTCTTTATGATGATGAGCGCGAAACCGTCACCGATTATGAGGACCGGCTGCAAGCCATGGCCGGGCGCGGGCTGACCATGTTGTGCGCCAATCCCGACATAACGGTCATGCGCGGCAGCAAAACCATTTATTGCGCGGGGGCGCTGGCGGCACGCTATCGGGAATTGGGGGGCGAGGTGGTGTATTTCGGCAAACCGCATCCGCCTGTTTATGCGCAATGCCGCGCATTGGCCCGGACACTGATGTCCGCGCCGGGGGATAAGCAGACGCCAACGCCGCGCCTGCTGGTTATCGGCGACGGTCTGCATACCGATATCACCGGTGCGCAACGCGCCGCGATCGATAGTGTGCTGGTGTTGGGGGGCATCCATGCGGATGCGCTTGGCTTTGCCGACGGGGTGGATATGGCGGCTGTCGACCCGGTGGCCCTGCGTCAGGTTTGTGCCCGGGCGGGTGCGATCCCCGATGCGATCATCGGCCGCTTTGTCTGGTAAAACCATCTGGTGATGGTGTGTCCGTTTTGGTCAGCGGCGATTTACCTGTCGCCGCTTCCCCCCTTGTTCGAATTTTGTGGCCCGCTTGCCCGGCGTCAGTTGAACAGCATGTCGATGTCTTCTTGACTGACCTCGCCATCAGCCGACATATCGCCAGCCTCATCCGAGGCGCTTGCCGCCTTCTTTGCGGGTGGGTCATCCTCAGGGGCGGTATCCGCCACAGTCCTGGCAGGCTGTTTCGGTGCGCTGGCCTGACCGTGGCCCTGATCGTCACCGGTACCATCGAGAAGCGCATCGATTTCGGCCTGACCCTTGGCATCTTTCTTGAGTTGCGGTCCGTTCAGCATCAATTCGCGTTTGCGTTTTTCCGCTTCCGTCTCCTCCTGCTCGGCGATTTCCACGGGGCCGTCCATCTTTGAAATCAATTGCGACAGGCCGGCCAGCCGGTTTTCGATATAGGTAAAGGTCTCGACCACCTTGCTGATGCGCTGGCCGGTAATATCCTGAAAAGAACAGGCTTCGAATATCTGCATGACGGCACTGTCGACGAGCGTCTGAAATGCCGCCGAATCCTCATGGTCGGCGCCCATGATTTCTTCCGCGGCCGTCATGATCGTATTGGTTGCCTCTTCGGTCGCCTCGACAATGGCTTCCAGTTCCTCCCCGGCACGGGGGATATGTTCCTCATTGATATTGTCAGGCGCGATGGCAGCAATATCCTTGCGCGCCTTTTCCATATAGTCGGACAGTTCGGTGAATTCCGAATAGATGCGGGTATCGATCGAGCCGAAATAGGCCTGCATCGTTGAAATCAGAATCCCTGTTACCGATGCCACATCGACCAGGGAAATGCTGCGCTCATCGCGTGTGCGCAGCAAATTCACCAATTCGTCGATGCGCCTTGGCAATTCCGCCGTATTCATAATTTTCGCCTCTTCGTCTGTCGCGATTGGCGTCAAAACTCACCTATCACAGATTGCATCTTGCCCTTGAGTGTGGCTGCGTTGAAGGGCTTGACGATATAGTTGTTGACGCCCGCTTTCTTGGCGGCAATCACATTTTCGGTTTTGGATTCCGCTGTGACCATGATGAAGGGCGTGCTTTTCAGCTTTTCATCTGCGCGCACTTCCTTGAGCAGCTCGTAGCCGGTCATCGGTTCCATGTTCCAGTCGGAGATAACCAGCCCATACTGCTTCATCCGCAGTTTCGACAGCGCGGCCGCCCCGTCTTCGGCCTCGTCGACGTTCTGAAAGCCAAGCTGCTTGAGCAGATTGCGTATGATTCGGATCATTGTCTTGTAGTCGTCGACCACAAGCACCGGCATTGTCATGTCCACGGCCATAATATCTGTTCCTCAACTTAAGGACGTTGTATCTCACAAGCCCCGGCGTGCCATAGGTCGTGCTTCCGGTGCCATCGCGTGTCAAAATAACGCTGTTTTTTTGAAAAAAATGTTAACCGGGGATGCGATTTATGCCGTGGCGAAATCAGCGCGGTCGGGCAATGCTTGAGCGGCGGGCCGAGGTTGTCTAGATTGCAACGCGCTAAAATGAACTTCGCCATCGCCACATTGCGGCAAAAGCCGCCGGTGGCCGTCACACAATTCAGGGTCAGGGGCTGTCTGTCCGTCTATGCGCCTTATTCGCGATATTGCAGAACTGCCTGACGATTGCCGTGGTGCGGTCATCGCCATCGGAAATTTCGACGGGGTGCATCTGGGGCACCGGGCGGTGCTGGGGCAAAGCGCGGCGATCGCCGATGCCGAGGGGCGCAAGCTCGGCGCGCTTGTGTTCGAGCCGCATCCGCGCGAATTTTTTCAGCCCGATGCGCCGCGTTTCCGGCTGACCCCGCTGCGCGCGAAGGTCCGGCTGCTTGAGGCGCTTGATATCGATCTGCTTTATGTCGAACGCTTCGATGCCGCGCTGGCGGCGCAACCGGCTGAGGATTACATCCGCACCGTTCTTGTCGAGGGGCTGCGGGTCGCGCATGTGGTGGTCGGTTACGATTTCCGCTTCGGTCGGGGGCGAACAGGCGATGCGGCGCTTTTGCGCAGATTTGGCAAAAAGCACGGTTTCGGCGTCAGCGAGGTGGCGGCGGTCAATACCACCGCCGACGGGGAGCCTTATTCCTCCACCCTGATTCGCACGCATCTGCGCGAGGGGCGACCGGGTCGGGCCGCGGAATTGCTTGGCCATTGGTGGAGCGTTGAAAGCCATGTCATCACCGGTGATCAGCGCGGGCGCACAATCGGTTTTCCGACCGCCAATCTGCGGCTTGACGATTGTCTCGAGCCGCGCCACGGGGTTTATGCCGTGCGCGCACAGATTCTGGAAGGCGAGGATGCGGGGCTTTATGACGGGGTTGCCAATCTGGGATTGCGGCCGACCTTCGACAAGCAGGAAGTCATGCTTGAGGTCAATCTGTTCGACTATAAGGGGGATCTTTACGGGCGGTTGATGCGCGTCAGCTTTGTCGACTTCCTGCGGCCCGAGCAGAAATTTGACGGGCTCGACAGCCTGAAGGCGCAGATTGCCCGTGATTCGGAGGATGCGCGCCGGATCCTGCGTGAACCGGACCGGGCAGCGGACCGGTTTACCATCACCCCTTTGCGGTGACCGCGCGGCGTTGAACAGGCGCCTGGGCCCGTCTTTCACGGGCACGTAAAGTTCAGCCTGCCGGCGCGCCCGGATCGGCAAGCAGCCGGTCGACCAGCGCCTCGCAGCGGCTGCGTTCGGGGGCCATGAACTGCATCATCCGCACGATATAGGGATCGCCGCTGAAAAAGATCTCGTAATGTTCCTGGCGGCTGCCGAACTGTGTCGCCACAGCGTCCCAGGCGAGTTTCTGGATCTGTACCTTCTGTTCCGCCGCTATGTCGGGGCCTTGCACGTAAGCTTCGAGCGTATCCTTGAGTTCGGGCCGGGCGAAATCGGCTTCTGTCGGGGTCATGACAATCCCGCTTGAGCCGATGCGGCGGATCACATCGCAGACCTGCGTGTTGACGTGGGGGAAGAATTGCCGCATCGCCGCGCCGCCGACGAAACTTTCAAACGGATGCACGCCGGGTTTGATATCAAGGCTGGTTGAGGCATCCACCGCATCGCCGGTGATCGCGGCGGTCGCCGCCGCGCGGCGCAAAAGCTCATTGCCGGTGGCGACCACGATCCCTTCGGCGATCTGGATATAGCCGACAAGCTCGCCCAGCATTTCCTGATAGCGGGGCATCTTGTCGCGTCCGTTGACCGCGGCAAGCTTGCAGGCAAGCCCGGTCATGAAGCGCAGCTTTTCGGTGCCCCGAATAGCCGCCTGCAGCCCCACATGCCCGGGAAAGGAGACGATCATCGTGTTGTAGGCCTGAATATCGCCGGCAACAAAGACCCGCTCCCAGGGGATCAGCACATTGTCGAATACCGCGATCGCATCGCCCTCATCGAACCGGCGCGACAGGGGGCGGTCGAAATGGCTGCGCTCGAGGTCATAGGGTTCGCGTGCGATGAAGCTCAAGCCTTCCGCCGCCATCGGCGTCGCGAAGGCAACCGCATAGGCTTCCTCCCCGGCCGCGCGGGGCAGGAACGGGCCGACCAGCAATTCGTCACTGATCGGTGCCAGCGTCGACAGCATGCGCGCACCCGACACAATGATGCCGGCATCACTTTCACGTACGATATGCAGGCCCTGCTGCGCATCCGGGCCCTTGCCGCGATCGACATGCGGGTCAAGCAGGGTATGGGTCATGCACACATCATTGTCGCGGCAATAGGCATAGTAGTTGGCGGCGTTTTCGGCGAATTTCTTGTCTTTCGCGCCCAACACATGCGGCACGGCGGCCATGTCGGTGACCCAGGCATTGAGAAAATCGGGCAGCCGCCCCATCAGCCCGTAAGTCTGTTCGCAGCGCAGCCGTTCCCCCACGATCCGCCGCTCAAGACTGTCGCGGTCACGCGCGAACAGGAAGGAATTGCTGACCGGCGCGCCGTCACGGGGGGACGCGAATGTCAGCTTGTCGGCAAATGCGGCGTCATGGTGCCGGTCGTAATGGCGCGCCAGTTCGCGCACCACGCCGCGATAGCCATGATAGTCGGTCACATCGCGGACAAGATCCCCGTTCACATAGATGCGGCGGCCATCCCGCAACCCTTCGATATATTGCTGACCCGTGCGTGCGCCCATGCCGGCTGCCTCCCCTGCTGCGGTTTTTGCGGGAGTCTAACCGATAATCGGGCGGGTGACATAAAATTGCACTGTCACGGGCGAAGCGTGTCTGCGCTATAGTAACGTGCATATTCGCGCAATATTTGTAAGGCGCGACATTTACGGGGAGATACGCATGTCATTGACGATTTACGGGGTGTCGGCATCACGCGCTATTCGGACACTGTGGGCGGCCGAGGAACTTGGCCTCGACTATAAGCATGAGCCGGTGGATTTCACTGGCGGATCGCGCAAACCGGAATTTCTGAAAATCAATCCCAACGGTCATATTCCCGCGATTGACGATGACGGGGTGGTGATCTGGGAATCGCTTGCCTGTAACCTTTATCTGGCGCGCAAGCATGGTGGCGGTTTGTGGCCCGACAATATTGCCGATGAAGGGCGGGCCCTGCAATGGAGCTTCTGGGCGATGACGGAGGCTGAAAAACCGATTCTGACGCTCCTGCTGAACAAATTCATGCCTCAAGGCGGCCCGTCGGAAGCCGAGGTTGCTGCCGCGCGCGAGGAAGTCAACGCGCCGCTCGCGGTGCTCAACAATGCGCTTGCCGGGCGCGACTATCTGCTGGGCGGCGATTTCACGATTGCCGATCTGAATGTCGCTTCCGTGTTGCTGTGGGCGAATATGGCCGGGATCGATCTGTCCGGCTATCCCGATCTTGCCGGCTGGCTTGCCCGCTGTGCGGGTCGTCCCGCACTTGCGGCGGCGCAGGCGAAATAGCAACGGCATCTGTTTGTTGGGGGCGGGGCTATCGCGCGGGACGTGTATTGGCGCCCGCGCGTGGCCCGATGACAAACGCGCTCGTCGGGCCGCAACGGGCGAGCAGCCATAAAAGATCGCCCCGCCGGAGGGCGATGCAGCCTTCGGTCGGCGCGAAATTGCGGCGCGCCACATGCGCGAAGATCGCGCTGCCAAGCCCGGGCACGGGCGGCGCGTCATTGTGTCCAAGCACCGCGATCAGCCATGCCGTCCGATCCGC
>CALAQW010000014.1 GCA_937888955.1 uncultured Alphaproteobacteria bacterium
ACGGTTTATCATGTTGTCGGCGCGCGAATATGACCGTTCAGGGGTCGCGGTACACCCAGACATAATGCCCAATAAGTTTTTTTCGCCGTGCGGCCCTGAAAACTGCGCGCAAGGCTGGCTGTCGCCCGCGCGGTGCGCCCCAGCAGCAACACCCCGCTTGTATCTCGATCAAGCCTGTGCACGAGGCGGGGGCGCTCGGGCTTGCCAAAGCGCAGCGCATCCAGCATGCCATCAAGATGCCGCTCGGTCCTGCTGCCCCCCTGAACCGCCAACCCGAACGGCTTGTTCACAACGATGAGGCTTTCATCAATATGCAGCACCGCCTGCCGGAGCATATCGCGATCCTCATCGCGCACTTTGTGTTCTTGTCGACGGTTCGTACGCTCTGACGGTATTGCGTTCACGACAGCAGGGGGAACACGCACCTGATGCCCCGTATCCAGCCTGAAGCCGGATTTGACCCGCCCGCCGTCGACGCGAATCTGCCCGGTCCGCAACAACTTTTCGAGCGGCCCGTGCCCGACATCGGGAAAATGGCGATGGAACCAGCGGTCAAGCCGCAACCCGGCCTCTTCGGCGCTGATTTGATATATGCGTGTCTCAGCCATATGACTTAATTAAGCAATTGCCGGACGATGAAAAGCCCAAGGAAAAGCGCACCGACAGACAGAAAAACCGATGCCGCGGCATAGGTCGCCGCCAGCAGCCCCGCATGGCGTTCAACCAGTACCGACACATCAAGCGCGAAAGCCGAAAAGGTGGTAAAGCCGCCCAGAACACCAACAACAAAGAAGGCCCGCAATTCGGGGCTGATGGAATATTTCAGCGCAAGCAGTTCGATCAGAACGCCCATTGCGAAAGAGCCGACGATATTGACTGTCAAAGTCCCCCAGGGAAAATTCACGCCAAGCCAACGCATCATCTGACCGGCAATAAAATAACGCCCCGCCGAACCGATCGCGCCACCAAGGGCTACCGCAAGATATAGTTTCATTGCTTCATTGCCGCCTTACAGCCATTTAGTCGTCCTTGTGCGCCTTGTCGGCGGCGCGCAATCTATCCCAATAGGCAAGCCGCTGCCCGATGTCACGCTCAAAACCCCGCTCGCCTGGTTGATAAAAACGCACCCGCGCCATGCCATCGGGAAAATAGTCCTGCCCCGAAAAACCTTCCGCAGTGTCATGATCATAGACATAGCCGTCGCCATATCCCTGTTCACGCATCAACGCTGTCGGGGCATTGAGGATATGTTTGGGCGGTGGCAGGGAGCCGGTCTCCCGCGCAACGCGCGCACTATGTTTCGCTGCATTATAGGCGGCATTCGATTTCGGGGCGGTCGCAAGGTAAATGACCGCCTGAACGAGCGCGAGTTCGCCTTCCGGACTGCCAAGGAAGCTGTATGCCTGCTGCGCAGCAAGCGCCTGCGTCAGCGCTGCGGGGTCGGCAAGCCCGATATCCTCGACCGCAAAACGAACCAGACGTCGCAGGATATAGAGCGGCTCCTCCCCCGCACCAAGCATGCGAGCAAGGTAATAGAGCGCAGCATCCGTATCCGAGCCACGCAAACTTTTATGCAAAGCGCTGATCAGATTGTAGTGACCATCCTGCGCCTTGTCGTAAACCGGGGCACGACGCTGCACCGTATCGGCCAATTGTTGCGGGTCAAGCGGGGTGGATATGTCCAGCGACAACAACTCTTCGGCCAGGTTCAGCAAGAAGCGCCCATCGCCATCGGCCATCCGGCGCAAGACTTCCCGCGCCTGGTTGGTCAACGGCATTGTCGTACCGACAGACTGTTCCGCACGGCGCAGCAATATCTCCAGACTTTCGTCATCAAGCCTGTTGAGCACCAGAACCTGCGCCCGCGACAGCAAGGCCGCATTGAGTTCGAATGACGGGTTTTCCGTGGTCGCGCCGACAAGCAGGATCGTGCCATCCTCGACAAAGGGCAAAAAGGCATCCTGCTGCGCGCGATTGAAGCGATGAATCTCATCCACAAACAGTAATGTGCCGATACCGTCGGCATGGCGTTTCCGCGCGGCCGCAACGACCTTGCGCAATTCGGCAACCCCGGAAAACACGGCGGACAACTGCTCGAAATGTAGCGACGACCCCTCAGCAAGCAACCGGGCAATCGTTGTCTTGCCTGTGCCGGGCGGGCCCCAGAGGATGATCGACTGCAGCTTGTTGGCCGCAACCATCCGTGCGAGCGGCCCTTTTTCGCCAAGCAGATGCGCCTGCCCGACAATCTGATCGAGCCGACGCGGACGCAGCCGATCGGCAAGCGGGCGCGGCGCCGCCGCCTCCAGCCCCGCCGCCTCAAACAGACTTGTCATGTTGGCACCTCTGCTTCTCTAGGCGCTGATCCGCATACCGATAATCCGGTCGCCACGCTTGATCTGCAATTCCCATACCTTACGCGGCGTATCTGTCGCCTTCACGACATCGCTGACCCGCGCAATCGGCGTATCACCGATTTTCACAAGGATATCGCCCTGCCGCAAGCCCAGTCGCCGCGCCGGACTCGCGGGCGGAATTTTGGCGATGATGACACCACGGTCTTCCCCCTCGATACCCAGTTCTTCCGAAAAAGCCGGGGACAGATTTGCAATCGTCAACCCCGTCAGCGGGTGTTTGCCAGCAAGCAGCGTCAGATTACGCGGCGGATCTTCGGGCGGCGACAGCAACGGCACCAGAAGATCTCTTGCGCCTCCGTCACGCCAGACCGTCACCGCAGCTTCGCCACCGATTTTGCCTGTCGCTATCCGGTAGCGCAGGCTCTGCGGATCGTAAATTTCCCAGCCATCGATCTTCATCAGCACGTCACCAACCTTCAGGCCAGCCTTCGCGGCGGGCCCATTGGGGTAAATCTGACTGATTAGGATGCCGATCGGCCTGGCCAGTCCCAGGCTTGCGGCGATATCGGCCGTGACAACCTGACCGGATGCCCCAAGCCATGGCCGCACGACCACCTTGTCATTAAGCGCGGATTCAACAATACGCTCAACCATATTGGAGGGGATCGCGAAACCGATCCCGATCGATCCGCCAGAACGGGAGAAAATTGCCGTGTTCACACCGATAAGACGCCCATCCACACCAACCAGCGCGCCCCCGGAATTCCCCGGATTGATCGCGGCATCGGTCTGAATAAAGAACTGATAATCCGAAACCCCAGCCTGGGTACGCGATGTCGCGGACACAATACCGCTTGTTACCGTCTGACCGACACCGAACGGATTGCCGATCGCCAGCACAAGATCGCCCACCTCTACGCTATCGGAATCTGCAAATGGCAGGACGGGCAACACCTCGTCACCGGGATCGATCTTCAGCACGGCAAGGTCGGTCTGCGGATCGGTCAGAATAACCTCCGCGTCGAATTCGCGCCGGTCACTCAGTACAACGCGAATCTCCGTCATATTTTCAATGACGTGGTTATTTGTGACGATTACCCCGTCGGACCGCACCAGAACGCCCGACCCGAGCGTATTCTGCATCCTTTCGCGCGGCAGCCGCCGGCCAAAGAAACCGTCATCGAAAAATCGCCTGAGAAATGGGTCATTGAGCAGCGGGGAGCGCATTTCCCCACGCACAACCCGCTTGGCAAAAATATTCGTCACGGCCGGTGCCGCCTGCCGCACGATCGGCGCAAAACTCAATCTTATTTCATCTTGCGCCTGCGGTATCCGGCGGTCTTGTGCAGATGCCGACTGCGCCATCAACACCGAAAGCAGTAACGCCGCCAAGCCTCCCAGCATGGCGCCCCGCGCGACCGGTAGGGAAATTCGGGGCAGTTGAAACACAAAGGGCAGCCATTTGGCCGCCCCTTCATTCCTTACAACCGGATATGCCGTTTTAGTTTGCTTCATCCGCATCGTCATCAAATTGCACAGGGCCCGAATCCTGACCTCGCGCATCCGGATCACGGTCAACAAACTCGATCACCGCCATCGGGGCATTATCGCCATAGCGGAAGCCCGCACGCATTACCCGGGTATAGCCACCCTGACGATCGGCATAACGCGATGCCAGCGTATCAAACAGCTTGCTCACCTGTGCCTTGTCCGAATCCGGCAACGTTGCCGCAACCTGACGACGGGCATGCAGGCCGCCATCCTTGCCTTTGGTTACAAGCTTCTCCACATAGGGGCGAAGCTCCTTTGCCTTTGGCAAGGTGGTAATGATCTGCTCATGCTTGATCAGCGCAGATGCCATATTCGCCAACATCGCCTTACGGTGCGATGCGGTTCGGTTAAGTTTGCGACCAGCATAACCGTGGCGCATAACGTCAGCTCCTCTACCAGCGGGCGCGGACCGCCCGTCAACTCAAAATTGATCTTCCAACCGCTTGGCCAGCTCGTCAATATTTTCCGGTGGCCAATTCGGCACTTCCATTCCCAGATGCAAACCCATCTGAGTGAGCAGTTCCTTGATCTCGTTCAGCGACTTGCGCCCGAAATTCGGGGTCCGCAGCATTTGCGATTCCGTCTTCTGGATAAGATCGCCGATGTAAATGATATTGTCGTTCTTCAGGCAATTCGCCGATCGCACCGACAGCTCAAGCTCATCGACCTTCTTGAGCAGCGCCGGGTTAAACTCGAGTTCAGGCGCTTCCTGCGGCGCCACGACCTGTGAAGGCTCTTCAAAATTAATGAAGACCTGCAACTGATCCTGAAGAATGCGTGCCGCATAGGCAATCGCATCTTCGGGGGTCAACGCACCGTTGGTTTCCACATCCAGGCTTAACTTGTCGTAATCAAGCACCTGCCCTTCACGCGTATTTTCGACCTTGTAGGAGACCCGTTTTACCGGGCTGTACAGCGCATCGATGGCAATCAGCCCGATCGGCGCATCCTCGGGGCGGTTCCGATCCGCAGGCACATAGCCCTTGCCCACATTCACTGTCAGCTCCAGACGCAGCTTGGCACCGTCATCCAACGTGCAAATCACCAGATCGGGGTTCAAGATATCGATATCGGCAACCGGCGTAATCTGCGCCGCTGTCACCTCGCCCGGCCCTTCGGCGGTCAGGGTCATCTTGCGTGGCCCCTCCACATGCATCCGCAAAGCAAGGGATTTCAGGTTGAGCACGATATCGGTGACATCCTCGCGCACCCCTGCGACCGACGAAAACTCATGCAACACATCGTTGATCTGAACCGCCGTCACCGCCGCTCCCTGCAAAGAGGACAGCAAAACCCGGCGCAAACTATTGCCCAATGTCAGGCCGAATCCCCGCTCCAGCGGCTCGGCAACCAACTTCGCCAACCGCAGCGGATCCGCGCCCGGCTCGATGATCAACTTTGTGGGCTTAATCAGTTCCTGCCAGTTTTTTTCGATCACCTTGGAAACCTCATACATTTGTCGGCACCAGGGCTAGCCATCTGCGCGACATTAAAGTTTTGCGCCCCCCATCAGCCAAACAGGCTGTACAAGCGCCGTCTATGCGGCGGCCCCGTCAGTCAGGCCCGCCCGCTCAACACGAACTCAGACTCGCCGACGTTTCGGCGGCCGGCACCCATTATGGGGAATCGGGGTAACATCCCGGATCGTGGAGATATCAAAGCCTACTGCCTGCAAGGCCCGCAATGCGGATTCCCGCCCGGAACCAGGACCTTTCACTTCAACTTCCAGCGTCTGCATCCCATGCTCTTGCGCTTTCCGGCCGGCGTCTTCCGCAGCGACCTGCGCGGCATAGGGCGTTGATTTGCGCGAGCCCTTGAAGCCCATCGCCCCTGCCGACGACCAGGAAATCACATTGCCCTGCGCATCGCTGATCGTGATTTTCGTATTATTGAATGAGGCATTCACATGCGCCACACCGGAGCTGATATTCTTACGCTCTCTCTTGCGGATGCGTGCCGGTTCCTTAGCCATAATCGTCTTAAACCCTTAAGGTATCTACCATCCAGCCTGCCCCGATTGCCGGGAAACAGGTTACTTTTTCTTGCCTGCAATAGCCTTGGCCGGCCCCTTGCGGGTACGGGCATTGGTATGCGTGCGCTGTCCCCGCACAGGCAAACCCCGCCGATGCCGCAAACCGCGATAGCAGCCAAGGTCCATCATCCGCTTGATATTCATGGACGTTTCGCGCCGCAAATCACCTTCCACGAGATAATCCGCATCGATCACTTCACGAATCTTGATGACATCGGCATCCAGCAGATCGAAAACCCGGCGTTCCGAGGGAATTCCAACTTTCTGGCAAATTTCCTTCGCTTTCGTCCGCCCGATTCCATGAATGTAAGTCAGTGCGATTTCAACACGCTTATTGGTCGGAATGTTTACGCCTGCAATACGCGCCACGCCGTCTTCTCCTGTTATCCAAATGCCTCGAAGTCATTGTTTCAAGGCACAAAATCCAGATTGTTCGCACCCGGCGACATCCTGTCGCCGACTATGCATCCAATGCTTCAAATCATGGGCAAACGAAAACCCGCAGTTCCGCCGCCTTCACTGCGAGGTTCGCGGATTATAAGTATTGACGGCCAAACGTCAATTCCTAACCTGCCGCACCCTTGCAAATTTTCGCTCAACGGATACTCCGCTGGAAGGCATCCAAAATCTGTTTGATCTCCGCCCCAACCGTCTCGATCGGCTGCATGCCGTCAACGCTGCGAACCTTTCCCTGAGCCTGATAATAGGGCAGCAAGGGCGCGGTCTGCTGATGGTAGACATCAAGCCGCTTACGCAAGGTCTCCTCGTTATCGTCGGCCCGCACCGCACCTTCACCCGCTTCCGCCGCACGCGTCCGGATACGATCGAATAGAATCTGCTCATCAACCTTGATCTCGACAACAAGATCAAGCTGCCTGCCTTTTTCCGCGAGCATATTGTCCAGCGCTTCCGCCTGTGCGGTATTGCGCGGAAAACCGTCAAGAATGAAGCCTTTCGCGCAGTCAGGCGCATCGATCCGGTCAGAGATAATGCCCACCACGATCTCATCGGGGACCAGTTCGCCACTATTCATGATCGCCTCAGCCTTGCGACCAATTTCGGTTCCCGCTGCGACGGCTGCACGCAACATGTCGCCCGTCGACAATTGCACAAGACCGCGTTCGGCCACCAACCGCTCCGCCTGGGTACCCTTTCCCGCACCCGGCGCGCCCAACAAAATCAAATTCATCTGCGGCTTCCCTTTAAACGGGACTTCTTGATGAGCCCCTCATATTGATGCGCCAGTAAATGGCTTTGAATCTGTGCGACCGTATCCATCGTCACGCTGACAACAATCAGCAATGACGTGCCACCGAAATAAAACGGCACCGAATATTGCGAAATCAGCATCTCGGGCAGCAAACAGACAGCGGTCAGATAAAGCGCGCCAATCGTCGTCAATCGCGTCAGAATACCATTGATATATTCCGCTGTTTTCAGCCCCGGCCGAATCCCCGGAATAAACCCGCCCTGCTTGCGCAGATTGTCTGCCGTATCCTCCGGATTGAAGACAATCGAGGTGTAGAAATAGCAGAAGAAAATAATACCCGACGCATAAAGCAGCAGATAAAGCGGCTGCCCGTGCCCAAGTAAACTTGTCACGGTGGTCAACCATGCGGGCCCTTCACCGCCATAAAAATTCGCAAATGTCACAGGCAACAGCAACAATGAGGACGCGAAAATCGGGGGAATAACGCCAGCGGTATTGAGCTTTAGCGGCAAATGCGAAGACTCGCCGCCAAACATCTTCCGTCCCACCTGGCGTTTTGGATATTGCACAAGCAACCGGCGCTGCGCGCGTTCCATGAAAACGATAAAGGCGATTACGCCAACAACCATGACAACCAGCGCAAGCAGCAGCAATGTCGGCAAGGCGCCCGTTCGGCCAAGCTCAAATGTGCTGACAAGCGCACTTGGCAGTTCCGCCACGATACCAGCGAAAATGATCAGCGAAATGCCATTGCCAACGCCGCGCGCGGTGATCTGCTCACCCAACCACATCAAGAATATCGTGCCGCCGACAAGCGTAATCACTGTGGTTGCCCGGAAAAACCAGCCTGGATCGATTACCGTGCTACCCGCAGCTTCCAGACTGACCGCAATTCCGTAAGCCTGGAACGCTGCCAGAATAACCGTGCCATAACGGGTATATTGCGTAATTTTCCGGCGCCCTTGCTCGCCTTCCTTCTTCCACTGCTCAAGCCGAGGGGAGACGGTGGTCATCAGCTGCATGATAATGCTGGCTGAAATATAGGGCATGATGTTGAGGGCGAAGATCGCCATGCGCCCGACCGCACCGCCTGAAAAAACATTGAACAGGCCCAGAATACCGTCTGAATTGCGGGAGATCAGATCCGCCAATGCCACCGGATTAATTCCGGGCAACGGAATGTAAGTGCCAAGGCGGTAAATAATCAGCGCCCCCAGCGTGAACCATAACCGCTTCTTCAGTTCCTCGGCTTTGGCAAAAGTCGAAAAATTGATATTCGCGGCTAATTGTTCAGCTGCTGAGGACATGAACTGCTCCTGGAACGCAATGCGCTGAAAAATGACGAAACGCGGGACTGCCGCGCACGCTTACAGCACCGTAACGCTGCCCCCGGCCTTTTCAACCGCCGCAATCGCGGCCTTGGAGGCGCCTGTTACCTCGATCTCGACTTTCGCGGATAATTCGCCTTTACCCAGCAGCCGCACACCATCACCGACACGCCGAACAAGCCCCGCTTCGATCAATGCAGCACTGTCGATCTTTGTCGCCGCATCAAGCTTGCCAGCATCAATGGCCGCCTGCAAACGCCCCAGGTTCACTTCCGCAAACGCTTTACTGGCGAGGCTGTTAAAGCCACGTTTGGGCAAACGCATGTGGATCGGCATCTGGCCGCCCTCAAACCCCTTGATCGCCACGCCCGAGCGTGCCTTCTGCCCTTTCTGGCCATGGCCGCTGGTTTTGCCAAGACCCGAACCAATACCACGCCCGACGCGCTTGCGCGCCTTTCGGGCACCGGGGTTATCCCGCAACTCATTCAGCTTCATCGCCGTTATCCTGTCGAATGTCGTCACAATCCGCCGCTTCCGCCCGTCAGGCGATCACAGCGACACTGTCTCTCAGCTATTATCTGCCTCAACCCGGACCAGATGCTGAACCTTCCGGATCATTCCGCGCACCGCCGGCGTATCTTCCAGTACCCGCTTGCTATGCATTTTCGTCAGCCCGAGTCCGACCAGGGTCGCCCGCTGATCCCCCGGTCGACGAATGGGACTGCCGATTTGCGTGACCGTGATGGTCCCCGCCTTGCTGTCTTTGCCTGCCATTGGATCTCTACTCCTGCGCTCCGGCGGCTTCCTCGAACGCGGCTGCGTCCGATACACCGCTCAAGCGCCGCTGCTGAATCTCGCCGATTTTCTTGCCACGGCGCGCCGCCACCATCCGCGGCGAGACCTGACGCGTCAACCCCTCGATCGTTGCGCGCACCATGTTGTATGGGTTGCTCGACCCGGTTGATTTCGCCACCACATCCTGCACGCCAAGAGTTTCGAATACCGCACGCATCGGGCCGCCGGCAATAATACCGGTACCTGGCGTCGCACTGCGCATCACCACCTTGCCCGCGCCATGCCGCCCTTCGATATCATGATGCAGGGTCCGCCCCTCGCGCAGCGGCACACGGATCATGTTGCGCTTGCCGGCCTCGGTCGCCTTGCGGATCGCCTCGGGCACCTCCCGCGCCTTGCCATGACCGAAGCCGACCCGGCCCTTCTGATCGCCAACTACGACCAAGGCCGCAAAGCCGAACCGCCGGCCGCCCTTCACAACCTTGGCCACACGGTTGATATGAACGAGTTTATCAACAAACTCGCTATCACCGCGCTCCGCATTTTCATTCCGTGCCGTATCGCGTCGTGCCATTTCGCGCTAACTCCCTAAAATTCCAGCCCGCCTTCGCGCGCGCCTTCCGCCAGCGCCTTTACCCGTCCATGGTAAAGATAGCCGCCACGGTCAAATATCACTTTCTTCACGCCCGCGCTTTGCGCACGTTCTGCAATCAGCTTTCCGATCGCCGATGCCGCATCGCAGTCAGCCCCGGTCTTCAGCTTGCCGCGCAGATCCTTATCGAGACTGGAGGCCGACACCACCGTCCGCCCCTGCTTGTCGTCGATAATCTGCGCATAAATATTCTTTGACGAACGGAACACCGACAAACGCGGCTCCCCGCCAGAGACTTTCCGCAACTTGGTACGCACCCGTTGTTTGCGGCGCGCCTGCAATTTTCCCGAATTGCTCATGAGACTGGCCTACTTCTTCTTGCCTTCCTTACGGAAGATATACTCATCGTCATATTTCACACCTTTGCCCTTATAGGGTTCGGGCGGCCTGAATCCACGGATCTCCGCAGCGATCTGACCGACACGTTGCTTGTCAGCCCCGCTCACCTCGATCAATGTCGGCTTCTCGCATTTGATCTCGATATCATCGGGGATCGGATAAATCACATCGTGACTGAAACCAAGCTGCAACTGCAGATTCTTGCCTTGAACGGCCGCGCGATAACCAACGCCATTCACTTCCAGCTTGCGACTGAAACCGGTCGACAGGCCTGTCAGCAAATTGTCCACCAGGCTGCGCTGCATGCCCCAGGCCGCACGCGCCTGACGGCTTTCGTCGCGCGGCGCAACAGTTATCGCATCCCCTTCCAGGGTCGCAACAACTTCATCCACAAGGGTCAGCGTCGCCTGCCCCTTGGGGCCCTTGGCCGCTATAGCCTGCCCCTTCAGATCAACGGTCACCCCTTTTGGAACCGCCACAGGGTTTTTGCCAATTCGAGACATTCTGCCGACTTCCTATCCTTCACCAAGACATTCAGGGCAAAAAGAGCGCTTGTCAGCGCCCTAAAATACCTTGCACAAAACTTCGCCACCCACATTACGTTCCCGCGCCTGCGCGTCTGACAAGACGCCTTGCGGGGTCGACAGGATAGCTACACCCAATCCATTCCGCACCCGCGGAATTTCCTTCACCGACGAATAGACGCGCCGTCCTGGCGTGGACACACGCGAAATTTCGCGAATCACCGGCTCACCATTGTCATATTTCAGCTCGATCTCGAGTTCGGCCTTGCCGTCAGGATATTCGACCCGGGAATATCCCCGGATGAACCCTTCTTCTTCAAGCACATCGAGCACGCGCCGGCGCAGGTTAGACGCAGGCGACACGACCTTCGATTTACGCCGTGCCTGTGCGTTACGAATACGGGACAGCATGTCCGCAAGCGGATCCGTCATCGACATCTTAGATGTTCCTTACCAGCTTGACTTGACCATACCGGGAACCTGCCCCGACGAAGCCATGTCACGAAGCGCGATGCGCGACATTTTCAATTTGCGATAATAAGCCCGTGGCCGGCCGGAAATTTCGCAACGGTTGCGAACCCGGATTTTCGAAGAATTTCTCGGTAGCTCCGCAAGCTTAAGCGTCGCAGCGAACCGTTCCTCCGGTGCAAGGCTGCGATCCATCGTGATCGCCTTCAGCCGCGCCCGCTTTGCCGCATACTTGGCTGCCAAACGCTCCCGATGTTTGTTACGGGCTACCGCACTCTTCTTTGCCATTACAATCCTCCGTCAACGGCATTTCGCCGCCAGAAATCCCTTGTCGCCGTTAATCCACCAGCGGAAAATTAAAACCTCTGAGAAGCGCGCGCGCCTCGTCATCGGTCTTCGCCGTCGTACAGATCACGACATCGAGCCCCCAGAACGTATCGACCTTGTCATAGTCGATTTCGGGAAACACGATATGTTCCTTCAGGCCCATGGCATAATTGCCATTGCCGTCAAAGCTCTTGGCGCTCAATCCACGAAAGTCACGCACCCGCGGCAAAGCCACATTCACCAACCGGTCGATAAACTCGTACATGCGCGCCTGGCGCAGCGTAACCTTGACACCGATCGGCATGCCTTCACGCAGCTTGAACCCGGCGATCGACTTCTTTGCCCGGGTGATGACCGCACGCTGGCCCGAAATCAGGCTCAACTCTTCTAGCGCGACATTCACCTTCTTGGAATCCTGCACCGCCGCACCGACGCCCATATTCAGGACGACCTTGTCCAACCGCGGAATCTGCATCGGATTGGTGTAGTTGAATTCGTTCAACAGGCTATCGCGGATCACCGCGTCGTAATGACCCTTCAGCCTTGGAATATAGGCCGTATCAGACATCGATTACTTCTCCTGATGCTTTTGCAAACCGGACCTTGCGCCCATCTTCCAGCGTCCGATAGCCGATCCGGGTCGCCTCGCCGGTTTTCGGGTCAACAACCGCCAGATTGGAAATATGAATAGAGGCTTCCTTGACCACGATTCCGCCGCCCGAATTTGCACTCGGCCGCGTATGCCGTTTCACTTGATTGACACCCTGAACGACAGCGCGGCGTTCAGCAGGCAGCATCTTGAGCACTTCGCCCTGCTTGCCCTTGTCGCGCCCGGTCAACACAATGACCTTATCGCCCTTTTTGATCTTACTCTTGGCCGCCATCACAACACCTCCGGCGCGAGCGAAATAATCTTCATATGATTTTTCGAGCGCAACTCGCGAACAACCGGCCCGAAAATACGCGTACCGATCGGCTCACCCTGATTGTTGATCAACACGGCCGCATTGCGGTCGAAGCGGATCGCACTCCCGTCAGGGCGCTGAATATCTTTCGCGGTTCGCACGACGACCGCCTTCAAGACATCGCCACGCTTCACACGGCCGCGCGGGATAGCCTCCTTGACGCTGACCACAATAATATCACCAACCGTGGCGTACCGCCGCTTTGACCCGCCCAATACTTTGATGCACTGCACCTGCCGCGCACCGGAGTTATCGGCTACATCGAGCCTTGTTTGCATCTGGATCATTGTCGGATCCTATCAACCGAATTAATGCCATGCCGCGAAGAACGCGACCAAATCCTGCCTGTCGGGACCGCAGAGCTACTAAGCTTCTTCCGCGATGACTTCCCATGCCTTCTTTTTCGATACCGGACTGCATTCGCGAATCCGTACCGTGTCACCCGCGGAAAATGCGTTCTCGGGATCATGCGCATGATATTTTTTGGACCGCCTGACGGTCTTCTTCATTACCGGATCCGAAAACCGCCGCTCGACACGGACAACGACTGTTTTGTCCGCCTTGTCACTCACCACGACACCTTGCAAAATACGCTTGGGCATCTTTAACCCTCCGCCGCTTGCGAGGCATTCGCCGCCGCGCGCTCATTCAAAATCGTCTTCATCCGCGCGATATCACGCCGGACATAACGCATCCGCGACGTTCCCTCCAATTGGCCTGTAGCCATCTGGAAACGCAGATTAAACTGCTCTTTCTTCAGCTTCAGGATCTCATCCTGCAGCTCGTCAGACGATTTATCTCTCAACTCAGCGGCCTTCATTGGTTCCACCTTTTACAATATGCGGCTGACGACACGCGTCTTGATCGGCAATTTCATTGCACCCAGACGCAGCGCTTCTTTGGCAATCGACTCCGGCACACCGTCGATCTCGAACATAATCCGGCCTGGTTTCACGCGCGCGACCCAGAATTCAGGCGAGCCCTTACCTTTACCCATACGTACTTCTGTCGGCTTTTGACTAACCGGCACGTCGGGGAAAACCCGGATCCACACACGTCCCGCGCGTTTCATATGACGGGTGATCGCGCGCCGCGCCGCCTCGATCTGCCGCGCGGTAATCCGCTCCGGCTCAACCGCCTTCAATCCATAGGCGCCGAAGTTCAATGTGTAGCCGCCCTTGGCAACACCGTGAATGCGCCCCTTATGCGCCTTCCGGAATTTTGTCTTTTTTGGTTGCAGCATCGTACCAGCTCTTTATTCGCGTCCTGCGCGGGGGCCTGCCGGCCGTGCCGGACGGTTTCCCGCTTCCTGCGCCGCATTCAGCCGCGCATCCTGGGCCATCGGATCATGTTCCATGATCTCGCCCTTAAACACCCACACCTTCACGCCGCATGTGCCATAGGCGGTATGCGCCGTCGATGTGCCGTAATCGATATCGGCCCGCAACGTATGCAGCGGGACACGTCCCTCGTGATACCATTCCGTACGCGCGATTTCCGCGCCGCCCAGGCGGCCGCCGCAATTCACACGAATACCAAGCGCACCAAGCCGCATGGCCGATTGCACCGCCCGCTTCATGGCACGGCGGAACGCCACCCGGCGCTCCAGCTGTTGCGCGATATTTTCGGCAATCAGCTGCGCATCGATTTCGGGTTTGCGGATCTCGACGATATTGAGATGCACCTCGCTGTCGGTCAGCGCGGAAACTTCATTCCGCAGCTTTTCGATATCGGCGCCCTTCTTGCCGATTACCACGCCCGGACGCGCTGAGTAAATCGTCACCCGACATTTCTTGTGCGGCCGCTCAATATGTACGCGCGAGACCCCGGCCTGCTTCAGCCGTTTCATGATGAGGTCGCGAATCTTGACATCCTCGTGCAACAGGCTGCCATAGGATTCACCCTCGGCATACCAGCGGGAGTCCCATGTGCGGTTTACACCGACGCGCAGGCCGATCGGATTTACTTTCTGCCCCATTAGGCGTTCTCCTCGCCTTCGCGTACAACAATTGTCAGATTGCTGAACGGCTTCATGATTTTACCTACCCGGCCCCTTGCGCGCGCGCGAAAACGCTTCATCACCAAGGCCTTGCCGACATAGGCCTCTTTGACATAGAGCGAGTCCATATCGAGCCCGTGGTTGTTCTCCGCATTCGCGATCGCCGATTCCAGCACCTTCTTCACGTCACCAGCGATACGGCGGCGCGAAAATGACAACTCGGCCAGCGCTTTCTCGACATGCAGACCGCGAATATTGCTCGCGACCAGGTTCAGTTTCTGCGGGCTCACACGGATCATACGGCCAACAGCCTTGGCTTCGTTATCCGGCAACGCCCGCGCCTGCGCATTCTTGCCCATCGCTTAACGCCTCTTTGCCTTCTTGTCCGCCGTATGGCCGTAATAGGTGCGGCTCGGCGAAAACTCGCCGAATTTATGACCCACCATATCCTCGGTCACCAAAACGGGGATGAATTTGTGACCGTTATACACGGCAAATGTCAGACCCACGAATTGCGGCAGAATCGTTGACCGTCGCGACCAGATCTTGATCACTTCCCGTCGGCCGGATTCGCGCGCCGCCTCGGCTTTTTTTAACAAATACCCGTCGACAAACGGGCCTTTCCATACGGAACGTGTCACGGCCTAGCGCCTCTTCTTTTTCAAATGGCGGCTGCGCAAAATGAATTTGTCAGTCGCTTTATTGGACCGGGTGCGTTTACCTTTGGTCGGCTGACCCCAGGGGCTTACCGGATGCCGGCCGCCTGAAGTCCGCCCTTCACCACCGCCATGCGGGTGATCGACCGGGTTCATCGCAACACCGCGCACAACCGGCCGACGCCCTTTCCAGCGGCGACGGCCCGCCTTGCCCATATTCTGGTTCGAATTATCCGCATTCGACACGGCACCCACCGTCGCCATGCAGCTCGATAACACCAAGCGCTGCTCACCCGAGGACAACCTGACTTGCGCATAGCCGCCATCGCGGCCGATCAACTGCGCATAGGCACCGGCCGAGCGCGCGATCTGCCCGCCCTTCCCCGGTTTCAGCTCGATATTATGAATGATCGTGCCGACCGGTATGCCGGAAAGCGGCATCGCATTGCCCGGCTTTACATCCACGCGACGGCCGGAAATCACCCGGTCCCCCGCCGCCAGCCGTTGCGGTGCCAGGATATAGGCCAGCTCACCATCATCATATTTCACAAGCGCAATGAACGCTGTCCGGTTGGGATCATATTCCAACCGCTCGACCACACCCGCGACATCAAACTTGTTACGTTTAAAATCGACCTTGCGATAAGTCCGTTTATGACCGCCACCGCGATGATATGCGGTGATGCGCCCCCGATTGTTGCGGCCACCGCTCTTGCTCAACCCCTCTGTCAGCGACTTGACGGGCTTGCCTTTCCAGAGCCCGTCGCGGCTGACCAGCACGAGTCCGCGCTGGCCCGGAGTTGAAGGTTTATAAGATTTAAGCGCCATGAGCTTTTCCCGGTCCCTTCCTAAAGGCCAGTCGTCACGTCGATTGTCTGACCATCAGCCAGCCGCACGATCGCTTTCTTGTAATCGCTCCGCTTGCCCAGATGGCCACGGAACCGCTTCACCTTGCCCTTCTGCTGCAGCGTATTCACTCCGTCGACTTTCACGTCAAACAGAGTCTCCACCGCTTTCTTGATCTCAGGCTTGGTCGCATCGCGCGCGACGCGAAAGGTAACCTGGTTATGTTCCGAACCAAGCGTCGCTTTTTCGGTAATGACCGGGCTCAAGATAATATCGTAAATCCGCTCCCGATTCATGACAGCCGTCCTTCCAATTGCGCCACAGCAGCCTTTGTCAGCACAAGTTTGTCGCAACGCAGAATGTCGTAGACATTCGCCGCCTGACTTGGCAGCACATCGACATAAGGCAAATTCCGCGCTGCCTGCGCCAGCTTTACATCGACTTCATTGCCGTCGATGAACAAGGCCCGTTCGATACCGAGCTTTTCAAGCGCGGCCTGCAGCGCCCTGGTCTTGCCATCTGCAAGCTTGGCATCCTCCAGAATAATCAGCTGCTGATCCCTGGCTTTTGACGACAGCGCATGCCGCAAACCCAAACGCCGCACTTTCTTGGGCAACTGCGTCTCGTGGCTCCTGGGCACCGGCCCATGGGCCACACCGCCGCCACGGAAGATATTGGCTGATCGCGCACCATGCCGCGCACCGCCGCTACCTTTCTGACGCCCGAATTTCTTGGTCGTCATCTTTATTTCGCTGCGCAACTTCACCTTATGCGTACCAGCGCGCCGTTTGTTCAGCTGCCAAACAACATTGCGATGCAGAATATCGGCACGCGGTTCGACGCCAAAAACCGCATCCGCGAGTTCAAGCTCCCCCGCATCACTTGCATCAAGCCGTTTTACCTGCGCTTTCATGCGTCCTGACCTTTCTCCTCGGCAGCCTGCTCCGCAGTCTGATCCGCAACAATTTCGGCCGGCGCAACATCCGCGGCCGCATCCGCGCCGCCAACATCATTGGCAACATGAAGCGATGCCGGGAAGGGTGCATCTTCGGGTACAGCCTTTTTCACCGCATCCCGAACCAGAACCCATCCGCCTTTTGAACCAGGTACCGCGCCTTTCACGAGCAACAAACCGCGCTCAACGTCAGTCGCGACAATTTCGAGGTTCTGCGTCGTAACCCGCGCAGCGCCCATATGGCCGGCCATCTTCTTCCCCTTGAAGACGCGCCCGGGATCCTGACACTGCCCCGTCGAACCATGCGAACGATGCGAAATCGACACGCCGTGGCTGGCGCGCAGACCGCCGAAATTATGCCGCTTCATCGCGCCGGCAAATCCCTTACCGATGCTCGTCCCCGACACGTCGACACGCTGCCCGACAACAAAATGATCGGCCCTTAACGTCGCTCCGACATCGAGCACGGCATCCGCGGAAACACGGAATTCCGCGAGCTTCCGCTTGGGCTCAACCGAAGCGACAGCAAAATGCCCCCGCATCGGGCGGGTTACATTTTTTAATTTGACGGCCCCATTACCGAGTTGCACGGCATTATAACCGTGACTTTCCTCGGTACGCCGCGCAACGACTTGACATCCGTCCATCTTCAGAACGGTCACCGGCACATGCCGACCATCATCCTTAAAGACGCGGGTCATGCCGAGTTTTTGGGCAATTACACCGGAACGCATCTCTTCACCCGTTAAAGCTTAATTTCCACGTCAACGCCAGCAGCCAGATCAAGCTTCATCAGCGCATCCACGGTTTGTGGCGTCGGATCGACGATATCGAGCAAACGCTTATGCGTCCGCATCTCGAACTGTTCGCGGCTCTTCTTATCGATATGCGGCGAACGCAGCACGGTAAATTTCTCGATCCTGGTTGGCAGCGGGATCGGACCGCGCACTGTCGCGCCGGTCCGCTTCGCCGTATTGACGATTTCCCTTGTCGACTGATCAAGCACGCGATGCTCGAACGCCTTCAACCGGATACGGATATTCTGGTTTTGCATGCTATACGCCTGCCCCTAATAAGTCCGAAGTCTGAAAAGCGCCGACCGATTGCCGGCGCTTTGGCAATAACCTGTTTACTCGACGATAGCGGAGACGACGCCTGCGCCGACGGTACGGCCGCCTTCGCGG
>CALAQW010000015.1 GCA_937888955.1 uncultured Alphaproteobacteria bacterium
GCGGTTCGATCCCGTCACCGCGACAAGAGCTAAAAAAAACCATGAGATAAAATAACCGCCTGCTGCGATACGCCGCGACAGGCGGTTATGGAACTTGGGTAAACCGATTGCGGCGATACCGCAAGGCAAAATTGCCCGATTAGTTCACCGCATCTTTGAGGCCTTTACCGGCCTTGAATTTCGGTTGGTTGGAGGCGGGAATCTTGATCGCCTCACCAGTACGCGGATTGCGCCCTTCCGACGCTTTCCGTTTGACCACACTAAATGTGCCAAAACCGACAAGCCGCACATCACCGCCACCTTTCAGCGTCCCGGTAATGGTATCAAAGACAGCATCGACCGCCTTGGTCGCGTCGGCCTTTGAGAGTTCGGCCGCCTCGGCAACACTTGCTATCAAATCATTCTTATTCACTATGGCCCCTCAATCTCTGTTAATCGACCGTCATCAAAACGGCGCAGCGAAGTTGGGAGTCTGCCCTCGATTGGAGATTCCGTCAAAGAGAAAATCGCGGTTTTCCGCCTGTTTTTTTAATTTTTCTGCGCCGTTACGTCAGCGGTCACTCTGCATCGTGGACACAGTAACCGCACAGCGCCATACAGCAAGTCTTTGCCCTGGCGCAAAAAATACGCGCCCATCCGAAAGACCGGATGGGCGCGCAATCATCACTGGCAATCAATCGCCGCCGCGCGGACAATGGCCCTTTTTAGTGGGTCAGAACATTCTTGCCGTCATCGCGACCCGCTTCGGGTGCCGCCGCCGCAAGCTCTTTCGCCTCATCCCATTCAATCGGCTCGGGCATATTGACCAGCGCAACCTTCAGCACTTCATCGATCGTTGATGCCGGAATGATCTTGAGATCCTTCTTCACATTGTCGGGAATTTCCGCAAGATCCTTCGCATTATCAGCGGGGATCAGCACTGTTTTAATCCCGCCGCGCAAGGCTGCGAGCAGCTTTTCCTTCAGCCCGCCAATAGGCAGCACACGGCCACGCAAGGTGATTTCACCGGTCATCGCAACATCCCGGCGCACGGGAATACCGGTCAGAACCGAGACGATCGAGGTCACCATCGCACAGCCTGCGGACGGCCCGTCCTTGGGGGTTGCGCCTTCGGGCACATGGACGTGAATATCCTTGCGCTCGAAAAGCGGGGGTTTTATGCCGAAGGCCGGTGCGCGCGAGCGAACGAATGAGGATGCCGCCTCAATCGATTCTTTCATGACATCGCCGAGTTTACCCGTCGTCGTCATGCGCCCCTTGCCGGGCAGCATGACCGATTCAATACTGAGCAACTCACCGCCGACCTCCGTCCAGGCCAGTCCGGTGACAACGCCGACCTGATCTTCGGTCTCTGCCTCGCCATAGCGGAACCGCCGGACACCGGCATATTTCTCGATATTCTTTTCGGTAATCCGGACGCTCTTGCGTTTGCTGCCCGACACCAGTTCACGCACGGCCTTGCGCGCGAGATTGGCGATTTCGCGTTCCAGATTCCGCACCCCGGCCTCCCGCGTGTAATAGCGGATCAGATGCCGGATCGCGGTTTCCGAAATATGGAATTCATCGGGCTTCAATCCATGCGCCTCCACCTGCTTGGACAGCAGATGGCGACGGGCGATTTCCACTTTCTCATCCTCGGTATAGCCGGGGATGCGAATGATCTCCATCCGGTCAAGCAAAGGCTGCGGCATCCGCAGGGAATTGGCGGTCGTGACGAACATGACATCGGACAGATCGTAATCAACCTCCAGATAATGATCCCCGAAGCTGTTATTCTGTTCCGGATCCAGCACCTCAAGCAGAGCCGAAGACGGATCGCCGCGGAAATCCGCGCCCATCTTGTCAATCTCATCAAGCAGGAAGAAGGGATTGGTATATTTTGCCTTCTTCATGCTCTGGATGACCTTGCCCGGCATCGACCCGATATAGGTGCGCCGATGGCCGCGAATTTCAGCCTCATCACGCACACCGCCCAAGGACATGCGAATGAATTCGCGCCCCGTTGCGCGGGCAATCGATTTCCCGAGCGAGGTTTTACCCACACCAGGCGGTCCAACCAGACACAGGATCGGCCCCTTCAGCTTGTTGGTGCGCTTCTGAACCGCAAGATATTCGAGGATCCGTTCCTTGACCTTTTCGAGGCCGTAATGATCCGTATCGAGAATTTCCTCGGCCTTTGCCATATCGATCTTCACGCGCTTGCGCTTGTTCCAGGGGATCGATAACAGCCAGTCGAGATAATTGCGCACGACGGTCGCTTCCGCCGAGTTCGGGCTCATATTACGCAGCTTGCGCAACTCGCTATCGGCCTTCTCGCGGGCTTCCTTGCTGAGCTTTGTCTTGGCGATTTTTTCTTCCAGCTCGGCAATGTCATCCTTGCCATCCTCGGACTCGCCGAGTTCCCGCTGGATCGCCTTCATCTGCTCGTTCAGATAGAATTCGCGCTGCGTCTTTTCCATTTGCCGTTTGACACGGCCACGGATTTTCCGCTCGACCTGCAAGGCGTTAATTTCACCTTCCATAATGCCGAGAATATGCTCAAGCCGACTACTCAGTGTCGGCATTTCGAGAATCCGCTGCTTTTCAGATAATTCAATCGCAAGATGCGAGGCAATCAAATCGCCCAGCTTGTCAGGCTCATCAACCTGCTCGACCAGATTGGTCGCCTCCTGCGGCAATTTACGATTGAGCTTTGCATATTCTTCAAACTCCGCCGCGACAGAACGGGTGAGCGCGGCAATCTCAACACCGTCGCCGGGCGCTTCCTCGATCCAGTCGACTTCGGCTTCGAAAAAGTCGGGATTGTCCACATAACGAAGAATACGGGCGCGACGATTGCCTTCCACCAGCACCTTGACGGTCTGGTCAGGCAGCTTCAGCAACTGGGTGACCGTTGCCATCGTGCCGACTTCATAAATGTCTTCGGACCCCGGATCATCATCAGCCGCTTCGCGCTGGGCAACAAGCATGATCTGCTTATCGGCCTGCATGACATGCTCAAGCGCATTGATCGACTTGGCGCGCCCGACAAATAACGGCACAACCATATGCGGAAACACCACAATGTCGCGCAGCGGTAAGACCGGAAAGATATTCGTTTGTGAAGAACTGCTACTTTGCATAATTCGATCCCTTTATGGGCCTCGCGGATTGTCTATCTTGCGCCGATTCCCATCTTCCGCCAACTGCCAGAAATGGTCCCACGGCCGCAAAGCGCCTAGATTGAAGCACGCTTTTCGACACCTGATGTGGCCCTTCCGCGCGCGAAATTCAAGCTGTCGGCAAAACGGGAGAGATTGCGTAAACAAAAAGGCGGTGAACGGCGAAACTATCCAGATGGTCAAAGCGCCATTTCGCATCAAGCGCCAGACCAAACCGGGCGGGCTGCCCGGTCTGTTGTCCGGCTGCGCGAAACCAGTCAGGCAGACGTACCGATATCTTCGCGCCGCTCCCTGTCGGAATAGATGTAAAGCGGACTTGCTTTCCCATCCACGACTTCACCACTGATCACGACTTCCTCGACGCCTTCGAGGCTCGGCAAGTCATACATCGTATCAAGCAGGATAGCCTCAAGAATCGACCGCAGACCGCGTGCACCGGTTTTCCGCGCAATGCCCTTCTTGGCAATGGCATGCAAAGCCTCGTCCGAGAAGGAGAGCTTGACATCTTCCATATCAAACAGACGCTGGAACTGCTTTATCAGAGCATTTTTCGGCTTTGTCAGAATTTCGACCAGGGCCGCTTCGTCAAGATCGCTCAACGTCGCCAGCACCGGCAGACGGCCGACAAATTCAGGAATCAGGCCAAACGACAGCAAATCCTCCGGCTCAAGCTCTTTCAGCACCTCACCCGTCTTGCGATCATCAGGCACACGCACATCGGCACCGAACCCGACCGATGAATTCTGTCCCCGATGGGAGATGATCCGTTCCAGACCGGCAAATGCGCCGCCACAGATAAACAGGATATTGGTGGTATCGACCTGCAGGAATTCCTGCTGCGGATGCTTGCGCCCGCCTTGCGGGGGCACACTCGCGACAGTGCCTTCCATAAGTTTCAGGAGCGCCTGCTGCACCCCTTCGCCCGAAACATCGCGCGTGATGGACGGATTGTCGGATTTGCGGCTGATCTTATCCACCTCATCGATATAAACGATGCCACGCTGCGCCTTCTCCACATTGTAATCGGCGGCCTGCAACAGTTTCAGGATGATATTTTCAACATCTTCACCAACATAACCGGCTTCGGTCAGTGTGGTTGCGTCCGCCATTGTGAAGGGGACGTCCAGAATCCGCGCGAGCGTTTGGGCGAGCAGCGTTTTCCCGCAACCGGTGGGGCCGATCAGCAAAATGTTGGATTTGGCGATTTCCACATCGCCGGCCTTCACATCCTGATCGAGCCGCTTGTAATGATTATGAACAGCCACAGCCAGCACGCGCTTGGCGTAATCCTGACCAATGACATAATCATCCAGAATTTTGCGAATTTCCTGCGGTGTCGGAACCCCGCCACCGCCGGTTTTCACCAGCGAGGTCTTGGTTTCTTCACGAATGATATCCATGCATAGCTCGACGCACTCATCGCAAATAAATACTGTCGGGCCGGCAATCAGCTTCCGTACTTCGTGCTGGCTTTTACCGCAAAAAGAACAATAAAGAGTATTTTTTGAATCGCCGCTATTGCCGCCGCTAACCTTGCTCATCTAGAGAACTCCGTCTCCCTAATATTGCCGCCAGAAAATTGCTGCTCTGGTGGACCATCAACTGCCGCACCGCCTCACCGCGCCGTTGCGGACCTTACCGGGGGTTACCCAATTCGGGCAAGCCACCCTGCCCCAATCAGGCCCAATGGACCGGCGGAACCTTGATACGGATGAGTCGAAAAAGACCCATCTGGTTATTCGAGCACGTTAGACCGCAGAAGTTCAAGAATTGATTAATCGGATTTGCCTCACTTGTCCGTTTCCTCATCCCCGGGCAACTGGCGTTTTGCAACAACATCATCGATGACGCCGAACTCCTTCGCCTTCTCCGGACTCATGAAATTATCGCGCTCGAGTGCCGTCTCAATTTCCTCGACCTTCCGTCCGGTATGGTGCGCATAGATATCGTTGAGACGTTTTTTCGTATCGAGAATTTCCTGCGCATGCAGCGCGATGTCGGTTGCCTGCCCTCTGAAACCTGCCGATGGCTGATGCACCATGATCCGTGAATTGGGCAAGGCAAACCGCATTCCTTTCTGCCCCGCCGCCAGAAGCAGCGACCCCGCAGATGCCGCCTGCCCGACACACAAGGTCGACACCGCAGGCCGGATATATTGCATGGTATCATACATGGCGAGCCCCGCCGTCACCACGCCGCCCGGGGAATTGATATACATGAAGATATCTTTTTTCGGATTTTCCGCTTCCAGGAACAGCAGCTGCGCTGTCACAAGCGTCGCCATATGGTCTTCAATCGGACCGGTAATAAAGATAATCCGTTCCTTGAGAAGCCGGGAAAAAATATCGAATGCCCGCTCGCCACGGTTGGTCTGCTCCACCACCATCGGCACAAGCGTCTGCATATAGGTATCTATCGGGTCTCGCATAAGATCTTCTTTGGGTTACAGTTTCACCGTCCGTCGGAGACATCCCTCGCATTGCATCACTGCAACCGATTCGTAATCAACCATTCAATCGTAGCAAATATGCCAAGGCCAAGTCGTTAAGATATTTAAGACTGCCGGCATATGCATGAAAGGGCTGTCTACCCGATTTTATATCAGCGGCGGGCAAGCGCCTGTCCTCGCTGCCCGTCGTGGAAACGTTTCACCGTTACGATTTATCGTCGGCATCATCCGCATCGGGATCGCGCAACAACTCATCCTTTGAAACCGGCACATCTGTCACTTCGGCCATTTCAAGAACAAAATCGACCGTCTTGTCTTCGAATATCGGCGCGCGCAGGGAGGCCAATGCCTGCGGATTCTGCTGATAATATTCGAACAGCATTTTTTCCTGTCCCGGGAACTGCGCTGCCTGCTGCATCATGGCATTGCGCATTTCTTCCTCGGACACGGCGATATTGTTAACGCGGCCGATTTCCGCCAGCAACAATCCGAGCCGAACCCGCCGGTTTGCAATCTGGCGGTATTCTTCGCGCAGCTCTTCTTCGGATTTATCCTGATCCTCAAGCTTTTCGCCCGCCTGCTCCATCTCGCGTTCAAATTGCGCCCAGATCTGTGCTTCTTCCGCTTCCAGCATCGATGGCGGTACCTCGAAATTATGCGGCGCATCAAGCGCATCAAGCAGGTTCCGCTTCAACCGCGCGCGGCTCATACTCGCATAATCCTGAGCGATACGTTCCTTGAACGCCTCGCGCAGTTTTTCCAGGCTTTCCATGCCGAGTTTTTCGGCCAGCTCATCATTGACGACAACCTCCTCGGGCGCCTGCACCTGATGCACCTTTACTTCGAAAACCGCGTCCTTTCCGGCCAGCGCCTCCGCGCCATACTCCTCAGGGAAGGTGACATTGACGTCTTTCTCGTCGCCCTTTTTGGTACCGATCAACTGTTCCTCAAAGCCAGGAATGAACATCCCCTTGCCAAGCTCAAGGCGGAATTTTTCGGCTGCGCCGCCTTCAAAAGGCTCGTCATCAATCTTCCCGAGAAAATCGATCACAACCACATCGCCTTCCTCAGCGGCGGCGTCGTCGGGCTTGTCGGCAAAACTGCGCTGCTGCTCAGCCAACCGTTGCACGGCCTCATCGACTTCTGTATCCGCCACTTCGGCCACCGGGCGCTCCAGCTTCAATGTCGCGAAATCCATCATCTCGATCTCGGGCAACACCTCGACTTCCAGCGTATATTCGAGATCCTTGTCTTCCTCGAACGTCTTGACCTCGATCTTGGGCTCCATTGCCGGGCGCAGCTCGCGTTCTTCCAGCGCCGTATGGGTCGCCTCATTGATCGTCGCCTGCAGCACCTCGCCGCGCACCGACTCTCCGTACAGCTTCTTCAAAAGCGATACCGGCGCCTTGCCAGGACGAAAGCCTTTCAGATGTGCCGACTGCTTTATTTCTTCCAGGCGTGCATTGGTCTTCTCGGCGATCGCATCGGCGCCGACCACAATCGTAAATTCGTGCTTCAGGCCTTCCGCCTTATTTTCTGTAACCTGCATGGATATTCCCAATCGACTGCAAAACTGTTCCAACTGCCGGACTATTTTTCTCTCTGCCGGTATTTTCTCCGCCGGACCCGATATTTTCTCCGCCCGACATTGACACGGCCCGGGCCAACCTGCCCTTCGCCGCATCGCACCCATTGCCAAAACATGGTGGTGCGGGCGGAGGGACTTGAACCCCCACGACTTTCGTCACCAGAACCTAAATCTGGCGTGTCTACCAATTCCACCACGCCCGCGCCCGAGGCTGCTACCGGGTACGACCTGACAGGCCAAGCGCCTGTTTTCCCCGCGTTTCGGTATGCAAACGCGCCGTTCGGTCGGCGCGCGGACCGCCTCTATAGCATAAAAGTCGCGCCGCGCCAGCGCCGCAATTCGCTCTATTGCCATTCGCGCGCCAATTGCGCAAAGACAAACGGCATCGCCGGGGCTAGGTCCTCGGCGATCAGGCCGCGTCCGACATGCTGCGCCGCCGCGCCATGACACCAGACACCGGCGCAAGCCGCCATGAAAGCGGACATGCCCTGCGCCATCAGCCCGATGATGAAACCGGCCAGCACATCGCCTGAACCCGCGGTCGCAAGCCAGGCTGGCGCATTGTCGGAAATGGCGGCCCGGCCGTCGGGCGCTGCGATTACCGTATCCGCCCCCTTCAAGACGATGACAGCCCCCGACCGGGCCGCCGCCGCACGCGCGCGGCTCAACTTGTCCTGCGTCTGCATATCAAGATCGGGGAAAAGCCGCGCAAATTCCCCCTCATGGGGTGTAAGCACAGTGGGTGTAAGCACAGCATCACCGGCAATCGCGGCAAACAGGATTTCGGGATCGTCGGCAAATGCCGTCAATGCATCCGCATCCAGAAGAACCGCGCGACCGGTGGCGAGCGCCGCCAACACTTTCTGTCGGCCCGGCTCATTCACACCCATGCCCGGGCCAAGCAAAAAAGCGTTGAGGCGCCGATCCGAAATCAATTCGGAAAAGCGGTCCAGGGTGGAAATCTTGCGACACATCACAGCCGTCAGACTTGCCGCATAGACCTGAAATGCATCAGCGGGCGCAGCGACCGTGACCAGCCCCGACCCCATCCGCAAGGCCGCATAGGCGGCAAGCCGCGTCGCCCCGGTGCAAGCCAGCCCGCCACCTGCGACAACCGCATGGCCATGGGTATATTTATGATCCTCGGGTGCCCGGCGCGGGAATTCCGGCCGCCACAAACCGGGCCGATTGATTGTTGTTTGCGGTGCAATGTCCTCAAGGACCTGCAAAGGCGTGCCAATATCGGCGCAGATCACCTTGCCGCAATGCCGCCGCCCGGGATAAAGCAGATGCCCCGGTTTTCGGCGAAAAAAAGTGACCGTCAGCTCGGCTTGCGGTGCCGTACCAAGTACCGCCCCGCTATCCCCGTGCACACCGCTTGGCACGTCAACCGCCATCACCGGATTGCCGTGCGCCGCGATTGCGGCAAACATCGCCGCCGGTGTGCCTGTGACAGGGCGCTGCAGCCCCGCGCCAAACACCGCATCGACGACAAGCATGCCCGGCTGCACGCGATCGGGCGTCATCGCGACAATTTCTCCCCGCCAACCTGCCGCAGCCACCGCCGCATCGCCGGTCAGCTTGTCAACATCGCCAAGCAAGGCAAGTGTGACAGGCCAGCCGCGCTCCGCAAGCAGACGGGCAATCACAAACCCGTCCCCGCCATTATTGCCCGGCCCACACAAAATCAGTGTCGCAGTAAGGTCCCAATGACCGCAGATCGCATCCGCGCAGGCTTTGCCCGCAGCCTCCATCAATGTAATGCCCGCGACACCGCCGTCGATCGCAAGCGCATCAGCGCGATACATCTCCGCAACGCTGAGAAGTATGGGGTCCTGTGCCGCCGACATAAACGCCGCCTTCTATACTGTTGTCCGCACTTTGCCCGTGCTAGAAGCATCACATTAGCAAACTCAGAGCTGCGACCACCAATGGCAATTGCTCCAGGACACAAGTTGAATCTGCGCGTGCGCCGCCCGCATGCGGCCGGAACTGGCACGGCAATCGTTTTTGCGCGGCCGCGGCAATTTTCCGTTTGCCTCATCGCACTGCTTCTTACAACCGGCGCAGCAATGCTGGGTGGCTGTTCACCAATCAATCATCTGCGCGATGACTATATGGGCAAAAGCCTGCTGCAACCAGGCAAGGCCCGGCCGGGCAATGGCAGCATGACCGACCCCGCCCTTGAGCGTGCACGCCGATATAGCGAGGGCGCGCGGCCAGCAACTGCCGCACCCGCACAAACACAGCCAGGCTCGGCACAATTGCCCAGAACGCCGCCGATAAGCACGCAGCCGCAACAGACGCAACCGGGCGCATCGGACAGTCGCATCGGTTTTCCCACACTGAGACGCCACTCTTCAGGTGCGACCCCGAACAGCGGGCCGGTGCCGCGTGACGACTATGGCAATCCGATTTTGAACTAAATTCTCAGTTGATGCGGGTCTGCCCTTCGGCACCACGTTCGACAAGCTGCAATTCACCGCCAGCCACATCGAAAATCGTGACCGAGCAATTGTCCGGCGAATGGCAGCGCAACCGATCATCCCCGGTTGCATGGCCAATTGCCGCGTTGATCGCGATAAAATGGCTGAACACGATCGTGTTGCGCGAGAGGGAACATAAATAGGCGACAACATCACGCCGCCATTGCTGATACTCTGGCGCCAGATCTGACCACCCGCCCTGCATCGCGGCACGCAGCCATTCGCCGCGCGCAGCCAGATCGGCGGACGGAGATGGAATTTCCGCAACCGCATCGACAATCCGTGCATGCTGACTGATCAGGCGCTCAAGCGGCGCCGCGGTCTCGCGTGTCCGGCGCAAGGGGCTTGTCACAAGATCAATGGGCGCAAGCGGTGCAAGCTGCCGTGCGAGCGCCACTGCCTGCGCCTGGCCGGTCGCATCAAGCCCCGGATCGCGATCTTCATTGAAACCGGCGGCTGCACGCCCATGCCGAACAAGATAAATCCGTGCCATATACAATTCCTTTCGCTCGAGCGCTCCCGCAATCGCTGATACGCCGGATTTCGGCTAACCGCCTCCGAAATGGCTTGCCAGACGCGCCAGTGCCTTTTCAAGCAATTCCGGCGGTTTGCAAAAACAAAAGCGCACAAGCTGCGCCTCAGGCGGTGAAACAAGCGGATTTGCCGCACTGCCTGTTGACGCAGGCCCGTAAAAGGCACTGAACGGCACCGCGGCCACGCCAGCCTCTATTGTCAGTCTACGGCAAAATTCGACATCGGAGATGCCAGGAGCAAGTAACGAGAAATCAGCCGCAAGAAAATAGGTACCAGCCGATGGCAACACGCTGAAACCAATATTTTGCAGTCCGTCACTCAGCAAATCGCGGCAATATTGCAGGTCGCGGCTCAGCGTCGTGAAGTAGCTGTCGGGTTTTGCCAGACCGTAGGCAACCGCCGCCTGCAGATTAGGGGGCGTCGTAAAGGTCAGAAACTGATGCGCCTTGAATATCGCCGCGCATAAATGTGTCGCTGCCGTAATATAGCCAACCTTCCAGCCGGTCAGCGAAAAGGTCTTGCCTGCCGATCCAATACGGATCGCCCGCTCCCCCATTCCGGGTAATGTCATTGCCGGAACATGCCCCACCCCGTCAAAGGTCAGATGTTCATACACCTCATCGCATAGCAGGTAAGCGTCGTAACGACGCGCCAACTCGGCCAGCATAGAAAGTTCATCCTGCGCGAACACCTTGCCTGTTGGATTCATCGGGCTGTTGACAAGGATAAGCTTGGTTCGCGCGCTGCATGCCGCGGCCAACGCCTCTCCAGGCAACGCCCAGTCCGGGGGCGAAAGCGGCACGATCCGGGGTACCGCGCCCGCCAACTGCACGATCGGCAGATAACTGTCATAAAGCGGCGCAAAGAGCACCACCTCATCACCGGGATTGAGCAGTCCGAACAGCGACGCCGCCAAGGCTTCGGTCGCCCCCGATGTCACCAGAACCTGATGCTCCCAATCAACACTCAGATCATAAAAACGCATATTATGCGCCGCAACCGCCTGACGCAGGGCAGGAATACCCTGCGCAGGGGGATATTGGTTGGGTCCGTCCAGCAAGGACCGGGCGGCAAATTCACGGATATCATCGGGCCCCTCACCATCTGGAAAACCTTGCCCCAGATTGATTGCGCCATGGGCCTGCGCCAATGCGGACATAACGGTGAATATCGTTGTGCCATAGCCCGACAGCACTGAATTCACAGACGCTACAGGATCGGAGACCAAAGCCGTACCTCCCATCAGGGCAAAGGGTTGCCGTCAGGACAAATGATTGTGAGAAGTGCGGCAGAATGTCAGACTAAACCAATGCCCGCAAGCGATACGCCGCCTTCGTGCCAACGGCGGAGATGCGTGACGCTGCGGTTCGGGGTTCTGCTGTATCGGATTTGTGATTATGCCAGCGTACAATAAGAACTTGCTGTTGCTGCTTCTGGTTTGTCTGGTTCTGCCGACCATGGCCTCGGGGAAAGGCCGCACCGGGAGTCACGAACCGATCGTACAGGCAAGTGAGTTGCAGCAGGCTTGTGCCACGGCGCGCTCCATGTCCGCAGGGACATCCTACAAACGCCGTACCGGTAATCCGCGATGCGATCGCTTTCTGACAGGCCTATTGCATACTCTGGAGATGGCACAACGGGGCTATTCATCAAATCAGCCGGCGATGGGACAGCTGCGTCTGTCGCGCTGTATCGAGTTCCCCGAAGGGACAATATCGCTTGTGAAACTGCGCGAAATCATCCTGAACTTTGGAGAACGTCATGCCGAAAAGCTGCATCTGCCGGCATTTGAGTTTGCGACCGCCGCGCTTGCCGCCTGGTTCCCCTGCAGCCCCTCGGAAGAGGACGAAATCCCGTCACGCTTCAGCCAATGAATGCCTCAAACGGAGCGGCGCGCAATAAGGCACTCTTCAAGCACAATAATTAGGCACCTGCCCAAAGATCATGCAAATTCGGGATTGTTTCCGTCCTGCGATAGCGATAACAATCGCACTATTCCAATATGCGTCCAGTTTTCCGATAACTGGCACATGAAATGCTTCTGCCCAACGGCGCCGCCACCATGCCTGGACGATTTTCACCGGCATCATAACCGCGCCACCGCGAAAGGAACCGGAAACGCTCATGAAAAAAATCGAAGCGATCATCAAACCGTTTAAACTCGATGAAGTGAAGGAAGCGCTGCACGAAATTGGATTGCAAGGCATCACCGTCACCGAAGCGAAGGGATTTGGCAGGCAGAAAGGGCATACGGAACTGTATCGCGGCGCCGAATATGTGGTCGACTTCCTGCCCAAAATCAAACTCGAAATCGTGTTGTCCGATGATATGGTAGAGCGGGCGATTGAAGCGATCCGCAGTTCTGCCCACACCGGCAAAATCGGCGATGGCAAGCTGTTCGTCAGCAACATCGAAGATGCGCTGCGAATTCGCACCGGCGAAACCGGCGACGAGGCGCTGTAATTAACGGATCGCCGACGGGGCAACGAATTGCGAGGGGAAAGCTTGATACAATCGGCATGCAGCTTGCATTTGATCGCACATATGCTCTCTGCGGCAGGGATTGTTAGCGCATAACCCTTTGCAAGAATTAGAGAACGGCTTGGCTTCAATGGGAGCACCAGGCTCTTTGACGAAACACTCCTAACAGGGAACCAAAAGATGGCTGACGTAAACAAAGTTTTCAAAATGATGAAGGACAGCGATGTGAAATTCGTTGACCTGCGCTTTACCGATCCGCGTGGCAAATGGCAGCATCTGACAATGGATACAGCGATCTTCGATGAAGATATGGCTGTTGAAGGTGTGATGTTCGACGGCTCGTCCATCGCGGGCTGGAAGGCCATCAATGAATCGGACATGACGCTGATGCCGGATCTGGGTACTGCCGTCATGGATCCGTTTACCGCACAGAATACCATGATTTTGTTTTGCGATATTCTCGAACCGTCGAGCGGCGAAAGCTATGGCCGCGATCCGCGTTCGACCGCAAAAGCAGCGGAGCAATACCTTAAATATACCGGCATTGGCGACACCGCCTATTTCGGGCCGGAAGCCGAATTCTTCGTATTCGACGATGTCCGCTACAAAGTTGACATGAACGAAACAAGCTTTGCCATCGATTCGATGGAAGGCCCGTACAACACCGGCACGATTTACGAACATGGCAACCTAGCCCACCGGCCTGGCGTCAAGGGTGGCTATTTCCCGGTACCGCCGGTCGACAGCGCACAGGACCTGCGTTCGGAAATGCTGACTATCATGGCGGAGATGGGCCTGGCGACAGAGAAACATCACCATGAGGTTGCACCGAGCCAGCATGAGCTTGGGATGAAGTTCAGCACGCTCGTCGATGTCGCCGACCAGATGCAGATCTATAAATATGTCGTCCATCAGGTCGCCGCTTCTTACGGCAAAACCGCGACCTTCATGCCAAAACCTATCGCCGGCGACAACGGTTCGGGCATGCATACGCACCAGTCGATCTGGAAAGACGGCAAGCCGACATTTGCGGGCTCGGGCTATGCCGATCTGTCGGAAACCTGCCTCTATTATATCGGCGGCATCATCAAGCACGCAAAAGCGATCAATGCCTTCACCAATGCATCCACCAACAGCTACAAGCGCCTGATCCCGGGCTTTGAGGCACCGGTGTTGCTCGCCTATTCCGCGCGCAATCGTTCAGCTTCGTGCCGTATTCCGCATGCCACCAGCCCGAACGGTAAGCGTGTTGAAATCCGCTTCCCTGATCCGACGGCAAACCCCTATCTGGCATTCGCCGCGATGTTGATGGCCGGCCTTGATGGTATCGAAAACAAGATCCATCCGGGCGACCCGATGGACAAGGATCTCTATGACTTGCCGCCTGAAGAGCTTCAGGGTGTGCCGACCGTTTGCGGTAGCTTGCGCGAAGCGCTCGAGAATCTCGATAGCGACCGTGAATTCCTCAAACGCGGCAATGTCTTCAACGACGATCAGATCAATGGCTATATCAATCTGAAGATGGATGAAGTCTACGCGTTCGAACATACGCCGCATCCGGTCGAATTCGAAATGTACTACAGCGTCTGAGTCAGGGCGCGCCACGCGATCTGTGGCAAAACCACTTGCCGTTTGATCAGCAAACGGCTTGAAGGCGGGAGCAATAACTCCCGCCTTTTTTATAGGCCGCATATGAATAGCCGCATAAAAAGGAAGGTTTAGAGTTTGGTAATCTCACCCGCTTAACTTAGGCGGCTGTTCCAGCGCACCCGATCGGCTTTGATGTGACCATACCGCTAAAAAATATTCTGCAAGGCAATTCTGCGGTAACATTCCGCGTATTGGATATTTCGCTTGGCTTGGCACATGCCGATCGCCTGTTCCAAAGCGATGATCTCAATCACACGATTATCTTCAAGGTACCGAGCCTGCATATTGGCGCAAACGAACCATCCCAATCCCCGGCCAACTGCAATGCCGCCCCGGAACCGGCCGGGCAAGGCAAGACACACCGGAAAGCAGTGCTGACTGCCCTGTTCGTGCCCCGCATGCGCGAAGAGCCCGAGGCAGGCGGCTACGCGATTTTTCTTGACGGTCCGCGATATGGCGCGCTCATGCAGGAATATTGCGGCGTCGACATCAACGACATACACATTCATGCGCGCGATCTCGAATTATTGCGGATTATGTCGGAAGTTCCGTCGCTTGATCCTTTTCTGCTCAAGATGCATCTGCAAAACAACGAGATGACGATCAACACACGTTATCTCGAGGTTGTCGCAGAAGAAGAAGCCGAAGTGCGCGGCTATATCGAACAGAAAGTCAGGCCCATTGTCCGGCGCGCTTACGGCGAAACAGATGGTGGTTCGGTTGATAGCCGGACACAATCATTCATCGACAGCATCTGGGAGCCGCAATCAGCCGATGCCAGCCAATTTATCGGCGCATTTCGCATACCGCCCGAAGGTATCCAGCCAACCCTCGAGGCATGGAAGGGTATCGCCTATTACCAGTATCAGACAGAGAAGACGAAAGCCGAAATTGCGGAGCTGATAAAGTGGCTGCAGTCAGACAGCTCTGTTCCTGTCGATATTCACAAACTCATCGCCGCCGAGGCGGAAACATTGATGATGTTCCGCAGCAGGACGGCACGGCAGCTACGTGACACCTATCGCGAGATCCACGCCGTCTTTGCAAATTATGACGCGGCCTATAACGCACTGATCAAGGATGGTAATCCAAATGCTTTCCGCAATTTCCTGCAATCGGCACTCAGCCAATATTGGTTAATTGGGGCCTGCAACACCGCCCTCAGCATGGCCGTCGATGTCTGGCGGCAGCATAACCGCAACGGACGGATGGAAAATTTCGATACGGAAGAATTGCGCCGAATTCTGACCACCATGCGCGATGCGCTGGAATGCGATAAAAATTCCGGAGCAGTAAGCTGAACACGCATTGCAAGGCGTCGCCCACGCTCGCCATTCAAAATATCAGACGGCAGTCACCTTGAAGGGTGCCATTCCGCGATTGGCCAGCGCATCGGCCCGCTCGTTCTCCGGATGACCGGCGTGCCCCTTGACCCAGTGCCACGTCACTTGCTGATCCGCAAGGAGCACGTCAAGCTGTTCCCAAAGGTCCCTGTTTTTGACAGGTTTTTTTGCGGCAGTTCGCCAACCGTTCCGCTTCCAGCCATGAATCCATTTTGTAATGCCATCCCGCAGATAAACCGAATCCGTGTGAATATGTAAATCACATGGCCGCTTCAGCGCCCTCAGCGCTTCGATGGCGGCCATCATCTCCATCCGGTTATTGGTGGTATCGGCGGCACCGCCCATCAACTCCTTCTCGCCCTTGTCGTGGCGCAGCAAAACACCCCATCCGCCGGGCCCCGGATTCCCAGAACACGCACCATCGGTATACGCATCGACGCGTTCAAACTTCCGCTCGGCCATCAATCGAACCCGTAAGCCGCGGCATTATTGACGTCACGGTGAAAGCGCAGCTTGGCGACATATTCCATCGGGTCCTTGGGTTTCACAAAAGCCCCTTCAACCTGAAACAACCAGTCATGAAGCCGCGTCAGCAGAAAGCGCAAAGCCGCCCCCCGCGCCAAAAGCGGCAATGCGGCAATCTCTTCAGAAGAAATCGGCCGCACCGAATGATAGCCGTCCAGCATGAAACGCGCCTTCGTGACATTGAAGGACAGATCCGGCTCGAAACACCAGGCATTCAGACAGATTGCAACGTCATAAATCAACGCATCGTTACACGCAAAATAGAAGTCAATCAGCCCACTGAGTTTATTGTTGAGAAAAAACACATTGTCGGGAAAAAGGTCTGCATGCACCACACCTTGCGGCAGATCGGCAGGCCAGCTTGCCTCCAGCTCGTCCAGCATCTGGCTGATTTCCTCGCCAAGTCCGGCGCAAATGCTATCCGCTTGTGCCGCGCATTTGTTGAACAGCGGCCGCCAGTCGCCGACCGTCAGCGCATTGGGCCGGCGCAGCGCGAAATCGGCACCCGCCAGGTGCAACTCCGCCATGGCCTGGCCAAGCTGGCGGCAATGATCGGGTTGTGGTTTCTTCACCCACATGCCGTCAAGATAGGTCACTATTGCAGCGGGCCTGCCTGACAATTGGCGCAGTGCACGACCATCGCGCCCATGTATCGGTGTTGGACAGGAAATGCCACGCGCGGCCAGATGCTCCATCAGGCCAAGAAAAAAGGGCAAATCATCGGGGGAAACGCGCTTCTCATACAATGTCAGGATATATGCGCCATCGGCGCTGTCTGTATGCAGCAGATAATTGCTGTTCTCCACACCTTCGGCAATTCCCTTGCACGATTTGACCTGGCCAATGTCGTACTGGGCGACAAAATCGGCAAGCGCCTCATCGCTTACTTCGGTATATACCGCCATTATTCAGCCTATCAGCTCACGGGGCAGCTTGAATTCGATAGCCTCGCGCGTCACCGCCACCTCCTCAACCGTCAGATCAAACCGGTCTGCGAATGCGTTCAGCACTTCCTGGACCAGCACTTCCGGCGCCGATGCCCCTGCTGTTATTCCAAGCGTGCCGATGCCGTCAAACCCGTCAATATCGAGATCAGCGGCACGCTGCAACAGCTCTGCACGCGGGCAACCGGCACGCAGCGCCACCTCAACCAGCCGTTTGGAATTGGACGAATTCGGCGCGCCCAAGACAAGCATCGCATCGCATTTCGCCGCGATTGTTTTCGCCGCCATCTGCCGGTTTGTCGTGGCATAGCAGATATCCTCGCGGCGCGGCCCCGCAATGTCGGGGAAACGGGCTTTGAGTGCGGCGATAATTTCTGCTGTATCATCAACCGATAAGGTTGTCTGGGTGATATAGGCAAGTCGGGCGGGGTCTGCAGGTATGACCTCCCTTGCGTCAACGACCGTCTCGATCAGTTGCACTTTCCCTTCGGGCAATTGCCCCATCGTGCCGATTACCTCGGGATGCCCGGCATGGCCGATCAACAGAATTTCGCGCCCGTCCCGGTCATGACGCGCAGCCTCATGATGGACCTTGGAAACCAGCGGGCAGGTCGCATCAAAAAACCGCAATCCTTTTTGCGTTGCCGCTTCGGGTACGGATTTGGGCACCCCGTGGGCGGAAAAAATCACTGGCCGATCAGCCGCTACTTCATCAAGTTCATCGACAAATACCGCGCCCATTTTCTGCAATCGCTCGACGACGAACCGGTTATGAACAATTTCATGCCGCACAAAAACCGGCGCGCCGAATTTATGCAGCGCCTGCTCGACAATCTGGATTGCCCGGTCCACACCCGCACAGAAACCGCGGGGCGCGGCCAGATAGATCCGTAATGGCGGTTTAAGCTGCTGCTGCACGCGACTTTTGCCTTTCCCACAAACACTG
>CALAQW010000016.1 GCA_937888955.1 uncultured Alphaproteobacteria bacterium
GCCCGCTTCAGGCATAAGCCGCGTTTCAGGCGTGACCTGATTGTCCTGACAAGCTGGACGGATCGACCCCGAGCTTTGCCAGCGCCATATCCCACTTTGCCCCCATATCGGGCGAAAACAGAATGTCTGAATCCGCATCGCAATGCAGCCAGGCATTTGCTTGAATCTCGGATTCAAGCTGCCCGGGGCCCCATCCCGCATAACCAAGCGCGACAACCGATTGCACCGGCCCCTTGGCATCGGCAATCGCCCGCAAAATCTCAACGCTTGCCGTCAGCCCGATCTCATCGGATACCGGCAAGGTAATTTCATCGAGAAAGAAATCGCGCGAATGCAGGACGAAGCCGCGCTCGGTCTCCACCGGACCGCCAAGCTGTACGGGTTGATCCGCCATCTCGGGCGCACATTGCAACCCGATCTGCTGCAACAATTCGGATAATCGCAGATCGCCCGCATGCTTGTTGATAATCAGCCCCAAGGCACCCGAGGGCGAATGCGCGCACATGAAGATAACCGTCCGGCGAAAGCGCGGATCGCTCATATCAGGCATGGCGATCAGCAGCTTACCTTCAAGCCATGGCCCGCCACCGGGGCGACCGAATTGAGGTGTTGCATCAAATGGCATATCTAATGCCCTGATCCTTCTGTTAAAATAACATCTGTTGCCATGCGATATCGGCGTTTGATCTGCGGCACGCAAAAAACATTATAACCGCCAAAATAGAGATCGGGGTTAAGGTTCTGTTTTTCAACCTGCCGCAGCGCATGCGATAAAATCCGCCACACATGACGGCAGTATTTCCAGAGTATTATTTCCGCATAAAAATCAGTCGTTTGCGGTCATGACCTCCCACAGATTATCGGCACCGATCTCGACCACCCGCTTACCCAATGCCTCGGCCCAGCGCTCACCCGTGCCGTATTCGGCACGCCATGACCAAAGCCGCCGGGTCGAAAAATGCAGAATATGCTCATAGGTAAAACCGAACGCCCCATGCGCCTGATGGGCGATACTCGCCGCCTTGCCGGCCGCCTCACCCGCGCGCGCCTTGCCGGCAGCAATCCGGAACCAGGCATCGTCAAGCGCACCGCTTTGCAGGGCAAGATCGACCGCCGCACAGGCAGCCGATCCCGCTGCGCCCACGGCTGCCACCTCATCGGCAAGTTGCGCAAGATTTTGCTGCACCGCCTGGAACTTGCCAATCGGTTTGCCGAATTGCACCCGGTCGTTTGCATAGAGCACCGATTCATGCAGGGCGCGCTCTAGCGCACCGCCGACCTGCGCCGTCCGGATCAGCGCCCCGAAAAGCGTCACTGTATCGGCTGGCAGATTCTCGATCGTCCCGGCAACATTTACAGGCGCATTGTCGAAACGCAGCGTGTCGCGCGGCTCGCGCGCCATGTTCTGACTTTGCGTGACACTGAACTCACCCTTGCCGACGAGCCCGACCCGCACACCACCTTCCGCCGGAGCGACCAGCACAATGTGCTCGACCCGCCCGCCCCATGGCACGCGCGGACATTCCCCATCCGCGCGCCAGCCGTCAGGTTCGCGCGTCAGCCGCAGCGGCGCGCCATCCGTCCCGCCGGCAATGCTCATCGGTCCATGCGGCGGCTCGATTCCCGCGCGGTCCAGAAGCCAGCTTGCCAAAATTGTTTCTGCAAGCGGAATCGGGGCGGAATAACGCCCTGCCCCGTGCAGCACCACCCGCGCATCGAGCCAGCCGCACCCCACGCCGCCATGGGCCTCGGACACAAGCGGCATGGTGAGGCCGTTCTCCTCCACCGCGCGCCACAGCGCGTCAGGCCATTCCCCCTGCTCGGCTGCGGTCAACAGCTCCGCCGTAATCATATCCTCAAACAGCCGATTGACCGTATCGGCCAGCATTGTACGTAATTCACTCATAATCTTATCCGCCCGCGATTACCTGAGACCCAGCCCGCGCGCGATGATGCCGCGCAGAATCTCGCGCGTCCCGCCACGCAGGGAGTAAGACACCGAATTCTGGATCAGAAAACCCATCACCTGCTCAAGATCGCTGCCTTCGCCGAGTTTCGGCTCCACATCGAAAACCTGTTGCGCGATGGTTGGAATTTCCTGCTCGAACACCGCGCCGAGATCCTTGACGATCGAGCCTTCAAGCGCGGGATCCTCCCCGGCATTAAGCTTGCCCGCGACCGATACCGACATCTGCCGCAAGGTTGCAAGATGCGCGACAAGACGGCCAACCGCGATATGGCCCTGCGGTGTGGGATGGGCGGCCAGCGCGCGGATCATCTCCAACACCAGCTGGATGCTCGACAGATAGCGTTCAGGCCCGCTGCGCTCAAAGGCAAGTTCGGCCATCACCTGCGCCCATCCGCCATGCTCTGTACCGACCACCGCGGTTTCGGGCACGAAGGCGTCCTCGAAAGTCACCTCATTGAAATGATGCTCCCCCAGCATACTGATCACCGGACGGACCGTGATGCCGTTCTTTTCCTTGAGATCGGTGCCATCCAGATCGCGTAAATCGATCAGAAACTGGGTCAGCCCGTCATGCCGGTTATCCGGATTGTTGCGGGTCCTCAACAGGGCGATCATCACATGCGCGGTATGCGCGCCGCTGGTCCAGATCTTGCGCCCGTTGATAAGGTAACCGCCATCGACCTTGGTCGCCTTGGTGCGGACGGAAGCCAGATCAGACCCGCTGTCAGGCTCGCTCATACCGATGCAGTAATACATCTCGCCCCGCGTGACGGGGGGCAGATATTTCTGACGCTGCGCCTCAGTGCCGAAATTCAGCAGCAACGGCCCGCTTTGCCGGTCCGCGATCCAGTGCGCCCCGACCGGCGCGCCGGCAACAAGCATTTCCTCCAGCATCACATAGCGTTCGAACGATGTCCGCTCATGACCGCCATATGTCTTCGGCCAGACCATGCCGATCCAGCCGCGCTCCCCCATTTTGCGGCTGAATTCGGGATCCGAACCGCTCCAGCTTTGCGCCCGGTCAAGCGGTTTACGCGTCGCGTTATGCTCGGCCAGAAACTCCCGCACCTCGCGGCGCAGTTCGGCTGCCGCGGGTGGCAGTTCCACCGGATCAAAACTGAATGTCTGCATCGTCACTCCCTTTTACCTGTCCGGACTATACACGCAGGATCTTGCCCGGATTCATCAGATTATTCGGATCAAGCGCCAGCTTCACTGCCCGCATCACACCGACCGCCTCGCCATGTTCGGCATCCAGAAAACGCATCTTGCCCATGCCGATCCCGTGTTCGCCCGTGCAAGTGCCGTCCATCGCCAATGCGCGCAAAATCAAACGCTCATTGAAGGCCTTGCAGCGCGCAACCTCTTCCGCATCACCGGGATCGAAGGTCAGCAAAGTATGAAAATTGCCATCCCCCACATGGCCGATAATCGGCGCATCGATACCGCTTTCCACGAGATCGCGCTGGGTTTGCTCGATACATTCCGCAAGCCGGGAAATCGGCACGCAGACATCGGTCGGCATTCCCTTCTTGCCCGGATACATGGCCAGTGCGGCATAATAGGCGGTGTGGCGTGCTTCCCACAGCCGGTTGCGATCCTCCGGCCGGGTCGCCCAGTCGAAGCCGCCGCCGCCAAACTCCGCGGCGATGTCGCCAAATCGCTCCGCCTGCTCGCGCACCCCGTCTTCTGTGCCATGAAACTCAAGGAAAAGCGTCGGCTGTTCGACCAGATCGAGCTTTGAATAGGCATTGATGCCGGCAATCGACTTGGCGTCGATCAGCTCGATCCGCGCAACAGGCAGGCCCGACTGGATCGTCAGGATCGTGGCATTCACCGCGCTTGCCACATCCGGAAAGCCGCAGGTTGCCGCCGATATGGCCTCGGGTATGCCGTAAAGCCTGACCGCAACCTCGGTTATGATCCCGAGCGTCCCCTCCGACCCGACGAAAAGCCGCGTCAGGTCATAGCCCGACGATGTCTTGCGCGCCCGGCGCGAGGTGCGGACCACCCGCCCGTCGGCAAGCACCACCGTCAACCCCAGTACATTTTCACGCATCGCGCCATACCGCACCGCATTGGTGCCCGATGCGCCGGTCGCCGCCATCCCGCCAAGCGAGGCGTCAGCGCCAGGGTCGATCGGAAAAAACAGCCCCGTATCGCGCAGATATTCATTCAGCGTCTTGCGGGTGACCCCTGCTTGCACCACACAGTCACAATCTTCCGCATTGACCTTGAGGATACGGTCCATGCCCGACAAGTCGACACATACCCCGCCCGCGACCGCCGCCACATGACCCTCAAGCGAGGTACCGGTACCAAAGGGGATAAGCGGCACGCCATGGTCGGCACAAATATTGACAATTGCCACAACTTCTTCGGTTGATCGGGCAAAGGCAACCGCATCGGGGGCCTGCGCGGGATGATAGGATTCATCGCGGCCATGCTGCTCGCGGACTGCGGCGGAGGTAGACAGCCGTTCCCCCAGAAGCGCCTGCAATGCGTTGATCGCATCCGCTTTTCGCGCGGCCTCTGCCATTACCCTTTTCCTCCATCTGTCACATAGCCGCGAGACGGCCACTGCTTTCATTGCCGCTATTATTAGCGCGGTTTCCGCGTCAACGCACCTGCTTCGAAACCGCGTGCGATTATTCGCCGGTTAACCATTCAGCTTTTAGGCTGCCGCCCTGGTTCGAGCGGAGGAAATGCAATGAGCGCGGTCACGCAACAGGCGCAGGCAGGGCCCGAAGGGCTGACTTTTCTGCCCGATGCACGGATCGGCATGCCGTTTTATTACGAAGCGCCGGTTTCACTGGGCAGTGCGGCCATCGGGGCGAATTGCCGATTCGGGCGCGGTAGCTATATCAATGACGGCATCATGCGCGAGAATATAACGGTCGGCCGCTATTGCTCGATCGGCCGGCGGGTCACCATCGGCGCGCCCAATCACCCGCTCGACTTCGCGACGAGCGCGACCGGGCTGCTTGCCGAATGCGATGCCCGCCAGGGGATAACGCCTGATCCCGCCACACCGGCGGAAACCGTCATCGGCAATGATGTGTGGATCGCCGAAAATGTCATTATCCTTGAAAATCTGCGGATCGGCGACGGCGCGGCCATCGGTGCGGGTGCGGTCGTCACTGCCGATGTTCCGCCTTTTGCGATCATGGTGGGCGCGCCGGCGCGTATCCTGCGCTACCGGTTCGACGAAGCGGTTTGTACCGAACTTGCACATGCCGCCTGGTGGCAATATGCCCATGACTATCTGACAACCCTGCCGCTGCGCGACATCGCCGCGACGCTGAAACGGCTCGACTCCGACAAGCCCGTGCCCGATCCTGTCGCCTATACGCGCATCGCCCCGCCCGGCTGACTACTGCACGCATCTTTGTCCCGCGGCCCGGTAAAGCGCGTTCGGGCGGAAAAACAATCCGGCGCGGCAATTGTTTGCACCCGCCCCTATATAGTAGGTTGGGAAAAATCGACGTCAGCGGGGTGCAGGTGAGCGAGACGACATTCGACCAACAGCCGATCATGATCGACGGGCAGGAAGTGCTTGAAGACTGGATCGATTATAATGGCCATATGAATGTGGCCTTTTACGTTCTGGCCTTCGATCGTGCGCTTGACCGGGTCTTTGACCGGATCGGCATCGGAGTCGATTATGTCGCGCGCACCAACAATTCGATATTCGTGCTGCAAAACCATGTGAGTTACATGAACGAGCTGAAGCTGGGCGACCCTGTTTCGGTGAGCTTTCAATTGCTCGACCATGATGCAAAGCGCTTTCACTATTTCCTCCAGATGTATCACGGGCAGGAGCAATATCTGGCGGCGACAGCCGAACAGCTTGCCATCCATGTCAGCCTCGACAGCCGGCGTTCCGCCCCGTTTCCCCCTGATATCGCGCAAAATCTTGCCACCCTCGGCGCGGCACATGCGCGGCTGCCGCTGCCTGAAAATGCCGGGGCCCGGATCGGGCTGACCCGCAAATCGGCCGCTTGAGCATGTCGGGAGCCCGCGTGACCTACAGATTTCTATGCCTTGGCTTGTCGCTTTTCACTTTGGTTGTTTTGGCGACGACGGCGGCGCATGCCAAATGCGCCGATCCCGCCGCGCCCGGTGTCGATTGGCGGCGCTGCTATATGGAGGGGTTGCCGCTGGCTGAGGCGACATTGCCGGGCGCACAATTACGCGAGGCGCGCTTCAACCGCGCCGATCTGGCGCGGGCGAATCTGACAAAGGCAGACGGGCGACGCGCCAAGTTCGTGTCCGCCGACCTGCCGCAAGCGACACTCGACTATGCGGATCTGCGGGAGGCCGATTTCACCCGCGCCAATCTTGCCGGCGCCAGCCTGAAGGGCGCAAACCTGCAACGCGCGCGCCTGTTTCGCGCCAATTTGCGCGCGGTTGATCTGACCGGCGCGCGTCTTGAGGATGCGGATCTGCTGAAGGCCGATCTGTCCGGCGCGACATGGATTGATGGCAAACGTATTTGCAAGCAGGGCTCGATCAGCCAGTGTAAATAGGCCGTTTAGGCCGGTTTGCTGAACATCACCCCGGATGACGCGCAAGCCGCGCTGAATATGCTACAATCGCATCGTGATGAACGAATTTGATTCCGACCCATTCGAGCTTGGTTCGCCCCCCGCGCCGCCGCCGCCGCGCGGGGTAAACACTGCCGCCGCCGCAGCACCGCCGCCTGCCTTTCTTGACGGGCTGAACGAGGGGCAGCGCGCCGCGGTCGAGGCATTGGACGGCCCGGTACTTGTGCTGGCGGGCGCCGGCACGGGCAAGACGCGCGTGCTGACCACCCGGCTTGCCTATATCCTGATGACCCGCCGCGCTTTCCCGAGCCAGATCCTCGCCGTCACCTTCACCAACAAGGCGGCGCGCGAAATGCAGGAACGAATCGGTTCGCTGATCGGCGGTGCGGTGGAAGGAATGCGTTGGCTTGGCACCTTTCATTCGGTCGGCGCGCAGATCCTGCGCCGGCATGCCGAACTGGTCGGGCTGACATCGAACTTCACCATCCTCGATACAGACGACCAGATCCGGCTGATCAAGCAATTGCTCGCCGCCGCCGAAATCGATGATAAACGCTGGCCCGCGCGGGTGTTGGCCGGGCAGATCGACCGTTGGAAAAATCAGGGACTGACGCCCGCCAAGATCCCCGAAGGCGAAGCATTCAGCTTTGCCAATGGCAAGGGGCGCGACATCTACGCCGCCTATCAGGCCCGGCTGAAAGTGCTGAATGCGGTCGATTTCGGGGATTTGCTGCTGGAATGTCTGCGGCTGTTTCAGGAAAATCCCGATGTGCTTGCGCAATATCAGGAGCGCTTCAAATATATCCTCGTCGATGAATATCAGGATACCAATGTCGCGCAATATCTGTGGCTGCGGCTGCTCGCGCAGGGGCGTCGCAATATCTGCTGCGTCGGCGATGACGACCAGTCGATCTATGGCTGGCGCGGTGCGGAAGTGGGCAATATTCTGCGCTTTGAGACCGATTTTCCCGGTGCGGCGGTCATCCGCCTTGAACGCAATTACCGCTCCACTCCCAATATTCTCGCCGCTGCCTCGGGGCTGATCGCCACCAATGAAGGCCGGCTTGGCAAGACGCTGTGGACCGACGATCCCGAACCCGGCGACCCGGTAACGATCTGCGGTGTCTGGGACGGGGTGGAAGAAGCCCGGCAGATCGGCGAACAGGTCGAGGCCCTGCAACGCGAAGGGCATCGGCTCGACGATATGGCAATCCTTGTGCGCGCGGGATTTCAGACCCGCGAATTCGAGGAACGGTTTCTGACCCTTGGCGTGCCCTATCGGGTCATTGGCGGTCCGCGCTTTTACGAGCGGATGGAAATCCGCGACGCGATCGCCTATCTGCGGATTATCGCGCAACCCAATGACGATCTGGCGTTCGAACGCATTGTCAACAAGCCCAAGCGCGGGCTTGGCGATGCCACGGTGCAAACGCTGCACCGCACTGCCCGGGCGGAAGGCATTTCCCTTGCCCAGACTGCCGAGATCCTGGTCGATACCGACGAACTGACAAAGCGCGCGCGGAACTCGCTTGCCAGATTAATGGAGGATTTCCGCCGCTGGCGCAGCCAGATGGACGCAATGGACCATGTCGCACTCACCGAAATGGTGCTCGATGAATCGGGTTATACCGAGATGTGGCAGAAGGACCGCTCCCCCGATGCGCCCGGTCGGCTTGATAATCTCAAAGAGCTTGTCATGGCGATGGAGGCTTTTGAGAATCTTGCGGGCTTCCTCGAACATATCTCGCTGGTGATGGAAAATCAGCAGTCCGATAATGAAGACAAGATCAACATCATGACGCTGCACAGCGCCAAAGGTCTTGAGTTCCGCACCGTATTTCTGCCCGGCTGGGAAGAGGGGCTGTTTCCGCATCAGCGCAGTCTCGATGAAAGCGGCAATGCGGGGCTGGAGGAAGAGCGCCGGCTTGCCTATGTCGGGCTGACGCGCGCGCGCGAACGGGCGCGGATCTTCTTTGCGGCCAACCGGCGGGTGCATAATCTCTGGCAATCGGCCCTGCCATCGCGCTTCATCGACGAACTGCCCCCGGAGAATATCGAAGTCCGCACCGACCAGGGACTTTACGGCGGCGGGTTTCAGGAAGGGCCAAGCAGTTTCGATCGCGATTATGGCACACCGGGCTGGCAACGCATGCAATCAGCCGTAAAGGCCGGCCGGTATCAGCCGGCAGGCAACAACCGCTGGCGGCAACATGGTCACGGGCAGGTCATCAATGCGCAAGCCGAACTGGTGACCACGAACGATCCGGCCGCCACACGCTTCAAGGTCGGGGAGCGGATTTTTCATCAGAAATTCGGTTATGGCACGATCGCGGCTGCCGATGGCAACAAGCTTGATGTGGAATTCGAGAAGGCGGGTCGCAAGAAAGTCATCGACAAATTCGTCGAGCCCGTATGACGGACGTGGATGCGACCCGACCCGGCTTTTACGAACTTTCGCTTGTGCTGCCGCGCGCGGCAGCGCTGGCTGTCACCGATTTGTTGCAAGGACTTGGCGATACATTCGGAGAACTGCCAGACCCGGTTCATGCCGGCACGCCGGAGCAGCAATCCCCGCTTTCAGTCACCGCATTCGAGGTTCCCGGCAGCGCGGATTTCAGGGTGAGCGCACTTTTTTCGCAACCGCCCGAAACCGGGGCTATAGCTCATTTTCTCGCGCCGCTGATCGACAGTTTCCAGATGGCTCAACCCGAATTGGCCGTGAGCACCGTTGCCGACCGCGACTGGGTCAGTGAATCGCTGAAGGAACTGCCCGCAATTTCGGCTGGACGGTTTTATATCGCCGGCGCACATGCCATGCCCGATGGCCGCACCCATGCCATCCGCCTGCAAATCGATGCGGGGCAGGCCTTCGGGACCGGACATCACGAGACGACGACCGGCTGTTTGCTTGCGCTTGATCATCTGGCGCGGCAACGCCGGTTCGACAATGTGCTCGATCTGGGCTGCGGCACGGGAATCCTCGCCATGGCCGCGGCAAAACTCTGGCATACACCGGTTCTGGCAAGCGATATCGATCCCGTCGCCATTCAGGTCACACGGCAAAATGCGCGGCAAAATGGCCTTGCCGCACTGATAACGCCTGTCGTCGCCCCCGGCTTTCAGGCGCCGCCTCTCATGCGTAACGCGCCTTATGACCTGATCATTGCGAATATTCTGGCCAGGCCGCTGATGGCATTGGCGCATCCGCTGCACCGCCATCTGGCGCGCCAAGGGGTTGTCATCCTGTCGGGACTGCTGAACGATCAGGCAGCCGCGATCCTTGCAGCCTATCGATTACAGGGCATCTATTTGTACCGGCGCATCCGCCTTGGCGATTGGTGTACGCTGATTCTTGCCCGATAATGGTTGCCATGCATAAAAGCGGCGCCATTCTTGACGCAATAAGCCACCCTACCGAAATGCCATGATATGACGCAGAATACAGACCCCATCACCGCGCTGCGCGCCGAACTCGCCCGTCAAAATCTCGATGGCTTCATCGTCCCGCGCGCCGATGCGCATCAGGGTGAATATGTTCCGCCATTCGCGGCAAGGCTCGGATGGGTGAGCGGCTTTACCGGTTCCGCCGGCGTGGCGGTAATCCTGCGCGACAGGGCCGCGATTTTCGTCGATGGCCGCTACACGCTGCAGGTGCGCGACCAGGTGAACACTGATCTTATTACCCCGCGCTCAATCACCGACGAACCGCCCGAACAATGGATCGCGCAAACCCTGTCGCCCGGTCAGAAACTGGGGTTCGATCCCTGGCTGCATACCCTTGAGGGGACAGAGCGGCTTGAAAAAGCCTGCGAGAAAGCGGGTGCCACACTTATCCCCTGCCCTCAAAACCCGGTCGATACGGTCTGGCGCGATCAGCCTGCTGCGCCTTCCGCGCCGATTGTACCCCACCCAATCCGCTATGCCGGGGAAGCGGCCTCGTCCAAGCGCGACAGGATCGGCAAGAAAATCAAGGAACTCGGTGCGGACGCCACGGTACTGACCCTGCCCGATTCGATTGCGTGGCTACTCAATATCCGTGGCGGCGATGTCAGCCATTCCCCCCTGCCGCTCTGCTTCGCCATTCTGCATGCGGACGCGACGGTAGAGTTGTTTGCCGCCCCGGCCAAAATCGATGCCGAACTGCAATCGCATCTGGGGGATGAGGTGAGTATTGCCGCACCCGACGCGTTCGATACGGCATTGACTCGGCTGGGCCAGCAACAGGCAACGGTATCGATTGACCGCACAAGCGCCGCAGTGAGGATTGTCCGGCAGCTCGAACAATCGGGGGCAAGCCTGCTGTTCAATCCCGACCCCTGCCTGTTACCCAAAGCGCTCAAAAACGATGTGGAAATTTCGGGGATGCGGGCCGCGCATCTGCGCGATGGCGCGGCGCTGAGCAATTTTCTGGCCTGGCTTGATCAGGAAGCGCCAGCCGGCAAGGTCGACGAACTTGCCGCTGCCGCGGCGTTGCAGCGTTTTCGTGAGGCAACCGGTGCGCTCAAGGATCTAAGCTTTCCCACCATTTCCGGTGCGGGCGCGAATGGCGCGATCGTGCATTACGCGGTCACCGAAAAGACAAACCGCTTGCTTGAACCGGGCACGCTCTACCTTGTGGATTCAGGTGGCCAGTATCTTGACGGGACAACCGATGTCACCCGCACCATCGCCATCGGCACCCCGACACCGGAACAGATCACCCGTTTTACCCAGGTGCTGAAAGGTCATATCGCCCTGTCCCGAATCCGGTTTCCCAAAGGCGTCAGCGGTGCGCATCTTGATGTGCTGGCGCGGCAGTTTCTGTGGCAGGCGGGGCTCGATTTCGATCATGGCACCGGCCATGGGGTGGGCAGCTATCTCAGCGTACATGAAGGACCCCAGAATATTTCACGCCGCCCCAATAATGTGGCGCTGCAACCGGGCATGATCCTGTCCAACGAACCAGGCTATTACAAGGCCGGGGAATTCGGCATCCGTATCGAGAATCTCGTGCTTGTGACATTGCCCAGCGTCCCCGAAGGCGGCGAACGCGAGATGATGGGCTTCGAACCGCTGACCCTTGCACCGATCGATTTACGACTTGTCGACCCCGCCCTGCTGAACGGCGATGAGCGGGACTGGTTGAACAACTATCACACGCGCGTGCATGAAGAACTCGCCGCACATGTCGACACGGCGACACAACCCTGGCTGGCGCAGGCAACACGCGCCATCTGACCGGGCCATCGCGGCCAAAATCCCTGCCGGGGAAACTGGACGCTTTGCCGCATCCGATGACATGCTAAAATGTCTTATCATAATTACAGACAGCCAATAATCAGCGTGGCGAACCCGCGCGATAAAAGGAAAAGGGAGTATCATGTCCGGAAACACACAGGAATTTGACGCCATAATCATCGGTGCCGGTATCGCCGGCATGTACCAGTTGCTTCGGTTTCGGGATCTGGGCTTTTCCGTGCGGGTATTTGAGGAAGGCTCGGGTGTCGGCGGCACCTGGTACTGGAACCGGTATCCCGGCGCGCGGTTTGATTCCGAAAGCTATAGCTACGGCTATTCCTTTTCCGAAGAACTGCTTCAGGAGTGGGACTGGACGGAGCATTTCTCGCCACAGCCCGAAACGCTGCGTTATCTCAACCATGTGGCCGATAAATTCGACCTGCGTAAGGACATCCAGTTCAACAGCCGCGTAAAATCCGCCATTTATGACGAGGCGACACAACGCTGGAATGTCACGCTTGAAAATGGCGACAGCGCGAGCGGGCGGTTCCTGATTACCGCCATTGGGCCGCTTTCCGCACCGACACTGCCCAATATCGAGGGGCGCGACAGTTTTGAAGGCCAGTCATTCCATACCGCCCGCTGGCCGCAGGACCCGAATGGGTTTGGGGGCAAGGATGTCGGTTTTGCAGGCAAACGGGTCGGTGTGATCGGCACGGGCGCAACCGGTGTGCAGGTCATTCAGGAAGTTGCCAAGACCGCAGCGCATTTGACGGTGTTTCAACGCACGCCGAATTTTTGCGCGCCGCTGAAAAACAGCCCGATCGACCCGGCAACACAAAAGGAAATCAAGGCAAGCTATCCCGAGATTTTCGCCAAGTGTCAGCAATCGGGCGGCGCATTCATCCATCTGCCCGACCCGCGCTCAGCCCTCGAGGTATCGGAAGAAGAACGCGAAGCGCTGTTCGAGCGGCTTTATAACGAACCTGGCTTCGGCATCTGGATCGGCAATTTCCGCGATACGCTGATCGATGCGAATGCGAACGCCTTGTTGACCGAGTTCATCAAGAAAAAGATCCGGCAACGCGTCAAGGACCCGGAAACGGCGGAAAAACTGATCCCGACCAATCACGGCTTCGGCATGCGGCGCGTCCCGCTCGAAACCAACTATTACGAGGTTTATAATCAGGACAATGTGGAATTGGTGAGCCTGCTGGAAACGCCAATTACCCGCATTACCCCGAAAGGCGTGCAGGTCGGGGACCGGGAAGTCGAGCTTGATATCCTGATTTATGCCACCGGTTTTGATGCCGTCACGGGCGCTTTCAGCCGGATCGATATTCGCGGCGAAGGCGGCAAGACATTGCAGGAGAAATGGGCGGACGGGCCGCATACCTATCTGGGCATCCAGACCGTTGGCTTCCCCAATATGTTCACGCTTGTCGGCCCGCATAACGGCGCGACATTCTGCAACATCCCGCGTTGTATCGAACAGAATGTGGACTGGGTGACCAAGCTCATCAACTACATGGAAGAAAAACACCTCGCAAAGGTCGAACCGACCGAACAGGCCGAGGAAGAATGGACAGATCACGTCAACGAAGTCGGCGCGATGACCCTGTTCTCTCAGGTCGATTCCTGGTTCATGGGGATCAATCAGAATATCCCCAACAGGAAACGGACAATGCTGCTCTATGCCGGCGGCAACCCGGCCTATCGGGAAAAATGCGAGGCGGTCGAAGCGAATAATTACGAAGGTTTCGAATTCGCCTGATTGCGGTTTGGCTGCCAAACAACATGCCGTGTCAAAATATATTGGCACGGCATCTTGCCTGTCCGCCACTCCGCAAATCCGGAATCACCATCGACAGTGTTTGTCAAAAAAACGTCGTTTTCTGCCACTAATATGCGGTGGTCAGGTGGAACAGGTAAGTTGTCGCATTCCTGTTCGCGGTAAACAAAATGTGCATTGTCATATTGCTATTGTGACAATTGCGGCTATAAACAAGCATATGGCCTCAGCATGGCCCAACATGCAAAAGTGTTAAATTGCAAGTGGATAAGGTCCGAAATCGGGTAAACCACATTGAATGGACAGATGACAAGATTGCGCATCCGCTCTTGTAACAACTGGCAGGAATGAGGGGTTTTTCGGCATTAGCTAACAGTAACACCGGCGCGAGGTTTTTTAGCTGAGCGATCGGAGGATTACGACCAGATCGACTTTCTGGCGCAAATGCCGGTTGGCAATCCCCTGTTTGCTTACATTAAAAATGCGACAGACAAAGACAGTTTGGGGACCTAATTATTCGTTATGCTTAATCAGTTGACGATTGCTTATCACCAGAATTTTTCGGCGGAATATTTCCTGTTTGTTGTCGGCACGGCATTTCTGACATCGCTGTTCATCTATATGACGCGGAACATTCATCTGAAGCGCACAGCGCGCGGCCATGCGGGCAGTGCTGTCCAATCCTGCCATGACAATCCAACCCCGCGCATTGGTGGTGTCGCTGTCATGCTTTCCCTCATTTTGGGGATATTCTGGAGCTATGACAGCGCATATCAAACGATCGCTATATTACTTGTTTCGGCTTTGCCGATTTTCGCTGCCGGACTTTCAGAAGATCTGAGCTGGCATGTGTCGCCACGCGGCCGGCTTGTCGCAGCCGCAATGTCGGCGGCCCTGATGGTTGCGCTTTCAGGCATCTGGCTGCACCGCGCCGATGTTCCAATTATTGATCAACTGCTGACATTTGCCCCCTTCGCGATTGTCTTTTCAATTTTTGCCGCAACCGGCATGTCGCATGCGCTCAACCTTATCGACGGGGTTAACGGGCTGGCATCGGGAACTGCCATTATTACCGCGATTGCGTTTGCTTTGATCGGCACTGCGGTCGGGGATAATTTGATTGTCGTTCTGGCGCTGACGATCGCTTTTGCGACCTTTGGCTTCTTTGTTCTGAACTTTCCTTTCGGCAAAATCTTTCTTGGGGACGCGGGCGCCTACACGCTGGGTTACCTGTTGGGTTGGACAGCTATCCTGCTTGTCGTCCGCAATCCGGACGTTTCCGCCTGGGCCGTATTGCTGATGCTGTTCTGGCCGCTTGCCGATACGCTGCACGCCATCGGTCGCCGCTGGACCCAAAAACAATCAGCCGTTGAAGCGGATAGTTATCACATGCATCATGTGATCATGCGGGCGCTTGAAACGCATGTATTGAAGCAGGAAAATCGTTCGGTCTCAAACCCGCTCTCATCGGCTTTGATCTTAACTTTTCTGCTTATCCCCGCTTCTCTCAGCGTTTTGTATTATGATCAGGTGCCGCAGACTGCATTGGCCTTCTGCCTTCTGCAGGTCGTTTATTTCGCGATTTATGCGATTGTACGGCGCATTGAGACGCCCTTCCATCTCGATAAATTCGGTGGCAAAAGCGCGACCTGACGCGACGCGGAAGAATCCCGTTCAAATAGTCGAGCCACCGCGCGCTGACTTTCGACAACCCAGCAGCCTTCAGGCCCCTCGCCATAAAATCCTGATAAAAAAAGGCCGGGCAGCAAACCCGGCCTTTTCGTCCTATCGCACTATCTGCAATGCAAGCCGACCGGCTCACTCATACACGAATTCCGCGCCTTCCAGGTCGATATTGGGTAAATCATCCTTTTCGGCCCAATAATCCTGGGTATGCTGCCATTCAGGCTTGTCCCCGCGTTGAGGCATCAGGTGCATACTGCGCATCAGATAGCCGGGATTGAAGTTTTCAGGATCGATCCAGGAACTGAGCGGCATGTCCTTGTCTTCAGGGCGCAGGGCAACCGTAACTTTCTTGAATCCCTTCTCATCCATATGCTTGAGCAGACGGGAGATAAAGTCCCCCATCAGATCCACCCGCAACGTCCAGCTTGCGCGGAAATAACCAAAGACCCACGCCATATTGGGAACGCCTGTGAACATCATGCCGCGATAGGTCACCGTGTCGGCGAAATTGACTTTCTTTTCATCGACCGTGAAGTCGATATCGCCCAGCACGCACAGATCGAAGCCCGTCGCCGTGATGATGATGTCGGCCTCAAGCTCCTCGCCTGATTTGGTGAGAATGCCCTTTTCGGTAAACCGCTCGATTTCATCGGTGACCACCGACGCCTTACCCGAAGCAATGCCCTGAAACAAATCGCCGTCGGGAATGAAGGCCACCCGCTGACGCCAGGGGCGATATTTCGGCGTGAAATGCTTGTCGATATCGTAATCTTCACCGAGGAACATTTTCACCGCACCAAGCAGCTCGTTCCGAACCTTCTCCGGCTCCTCAAAGGAACGGCGGGTAAACTCCGCCTGATCCATCAAAATCTGCCGCCGGGCGATTTCGTGGATCCACTGTTCATCGATCTCAAGCTTGCGCAGCTGATCGGCCAGCACATTTTCATTACGCGCCGGAATGAAATAGGTCGGTGAGCGTTGCAGCACCGTGATATGCGCGCAATCCTCCGCCATTGCCGGCACGACCGTCGCAGCGGTCGCCCCCGACCCGATAACGATCACCCGCTTCCCCTTATAGTCGAGATCTTCAGGCCAGGTTTGCGGATGCACGATTTCACCCTTGAAATCCTCCATCCCCTCCCAATCAGGGGTGTAACCCTTCTCATGCCGGTAGTAGCCCTGACACATCCACATAAAGTTGGTCGTGAAGTGAAGCGTCTCACCGGTATCGGTACGCTGCGCCTCCACGGTCCACAACCCATCGTCACTCGACCAGCTTGCCGAAACGATTTTGTGGCGATAGCGGATATGCGGTCCGATGTCGTTTTCCTCGATCACCTCGCCCATATAGGACAGGATCTCGTCCGCTGTGGCGATCGGCGCGCCGACCCAGGGCTTGAAGCGGTATCCGAAAGTATAGAGATCGCTATCCGAACGGATACCGGGATAGCGATGGGTGTGCCAGGTTCCCCCAAAACTGTCGAGCGCATCCAGAATGACAAAACTCTTGCCCGGGCATTGCTGCTGCAAATGATAGGCCGCCCCGATGCCCGAAATTCCGGCTCCGACGATCAGCACATCGAAATGCTCGACCGCTTGAGACGTTTTTGACTGAGGTTTTTCTGCTGTATCGGCTACTGACATAATGTTTGAAGTCCGTTCTACTCTGAATTTGACAATGGGTTCGCTGCCGCCCGACCTTAGCGGCGCAAAGCATAGGAATGATTGATCTATATCAATTCTGCGTCCGGATGCAAAATGCAACGATGCCGCAATCGCAAAAGCATCTGGTCGCCGATCGACCCGAGCGTCACGTCACGATCATCGGAATAAGCGATAGGCCCGCTGAACCGGATCAGCTTTCGCGGAAAGCGCGGCGGAAGCTGCGGGTAAGCGGTTCCAGGAAATAATCGAGCGCGGTACGGTCGCCGGTGAAAATGAACACTTCGACAGGCATGCCCGGCGCAGGATCGACCCCCTCAAGCTGCCCGAGAAATTCCTGGTCAAGCTCAAGCCGGGCCAGAAAATAAATCGCCCCTGTCCGTTCGTCGGTGAAGCTGTCGGCCGAAATGGTCTGAACCGTCCCCGGCACTGGCGGTGTATTCCGCAGATTATAGGACGTAAGCTGTATATGCGCATCAAGCCCGGCGCGCACCACGTCGCGATCGACCGGATCGATCCGCGCCTCGACCACCAGCCGCTCCCTGCCCGGCACGATATAAAGCAACGGCTCCCCGGCCTTGATCACACCACCCTGGCTATGCACCTGCAGCCCGACGACGATTCCGGCAACCGGTGCTTTTACTTCTGCGCGCTGAACCACATCCTGTGCCGCCCGCAACTGCGCCCCATAATCATCAATATCACCTGTCAGCTCCGCCCGCCGTCGCTGCAACGCGAGCAGTCGCGGTTTGCGCGCAAGCCCCTTGTCGAGCAACTCCGAAACCGACGCAATTTCTTCCTTGATCAGCGCAATCTGCCGGCGCGCGGAAGCAATCTGGCTCTCAAGCCGCAAGATCTGCGCTTGCGACGCGGTGTCATCAAGCAGAACAAGCAACTGCCCGGCGCTTACCGCGTCTCCCTCCTGCACGAGGATGTCACGCACGATGCCGCCTTCCAGATGCTGTACCGTCTTGCGGTTACTTTCGACATTGACGATGCCGGGGGCAATCGCGGCACCGCCAAGCGGCGCGGTCGCGGCCCAACCGGCAAGCCCCCCGAAAAAAGCCAGCACTGTGAAAAACCCGAACAAGGCCGCGCCCCGCACGCCGATCGGCGGCAAGCGCTTTGTCCCGCGCGGCGACGCATATCCGGCTGTTTCGGGCATTGCGATCCCTCCCTATTCCCGCAACGCGCCAGCGGGGGGCACGGCGGCAGCACTCGATTGTCCT
>CALAQW010000017.1 GCA_937888955.1 uncultured Alphaproteobacteria bacterium
CCTGGATTGCCGGGCAATCCAGTGCGGATTGCCGCCACGGCTTGCGGTTGTTGCGGACCGATAATGGCGGGGACATGCGGTCGCAGGATTCCGGCTTTTTCATGCGCGATCGTCGCAAGATCGTTGCCCAGAAACTCCTGATGGTCGAGGTCGACCGGCGTTATGACCGAAACCGCCGAGGTCGGGATCACATTGGTGGTGTCGAAACGCCCTCCCAACCCGACTTCCAGAAGCGTGATATCCGCCTGATGATCGGCAAAGGCCGCAAAGGCAGCCGCGCTGGTAATCTCGAAAAATGTGATGGGGGCGCCGTCATTTGCGGATTCGGCGGCAAGCAGCCTGTCGCATAGCTCTTGTTCCTTGATCAGCTCTCCCGCGATGCGGATGCGTTCGTGAAACCGCACAAGGTGGGGCGAGCTGTAGACATGCACCCGCAGGCCCGCAGCTTCCAGAATTGCCCGCATGAAGGCCGTCGTCGAGCCTTTGCCGTTGGTGCCCGCGACATGGATGATCTTGGGCAGCTTTTCATGGGGATTGCCCATCTTCGCAAGCAACCCGGTCAGCCGGTCAAGCGACAGATCAATGCCTTTGGGATGCAGGCTGTGCAGCCGCGCGAGTACGGTTTCTGAATCGGAGCCAGACGGCACAGCGGCTTTGCGGGGCATCGGAAAGTGATCCGTTATTCAGGCGGGCATGTCGTCCGGCTACCTGACACCGGCCGGGCCGGGCAGGGCAGTTGCCGCCTTGTGCCGCCGGCGATCATACATCAACATCTGCAAGATACGCGACAAGGTGGCGCGCATATCGTGCCGGTGCACAACCATATCGACCATGCCCTGGGATTGCAGCATTTCCGCGCGCTGAAAGCCTTCGGGCAATTGCTCGCGGATCGTTTGTTCAATGACGCGCTGACCGGCAAAGCCGATAAGCGCGTTGGGTTCGGCGATATGGATATCGCCCAGCATGCCGTAAGAGGCGGTGACACCCCCGGTGGTCGGGTCGGTCAGCACGACGATATAGGGCAATGCCGCTTCACGCATCATCTGTACCGCGATCGTGCCGCGTGCCATCTGCATCAGCGACAGCATGCCTTCCTGCATGCGCGCACCGCCAGCAGCGGTGAAGACGACAAGTGGCGTTGTATCCTTCAGTGCGCGTTCGGCTGCCATGACAAGCGATTCGCCGACGGCCATGCCCATCGAACCGCCCATGAAAGCGAAATCCTGAATGGCCACGGTTGCGGGCAATGTGTCGATTTCACCCTGCGCGACGGACATCGCCTCGTCACGGCCGGTATTGTGGCGCGCCTCGCGCAGCCGGTCGGGATATTTTTTCTGGTCGCGGAACTTGAGCGGGTCTGCCATGACTTGCGGTGTCGGCAGCATCTCGTAATGCGCATTGTCGAACAGGGCATTGAACCGGTCTTGCGGTGTGATCCGCATATGGTGATCGCAGCCCGGGCAGACGCCCAGATTATCGCTCAACTCGCGATGGAAAATCATCTGGTCGCAGGCCGGACATTTCTGCCACAGGCTGTCGCCTGTATCGCGCTTGCGCAGTACCGCCTGAATCTTCGGGCGCACAACCCGGCTCAGCCAACTCATTGATCAGATCCCTTATCCCTTATCCCTTAAGGCTCGGCGTTTTATCGGCGGGGAATCACCCGCAAGTTATCCTGCAACCTTATCCTCTTGCGCGGCACGGGTGCCAGCGGCGAGTTCGGCGACGAAACGGTGCGTCTCGGCAGCGATCCGACTTGCGTCATGGCCTGCCGCATGGCCGGCGGCAATCCTGTCGACAATGGCGGTGCCGACGACCGCGGCATCCGCGACTTTCGCGATGGCGGCGATATGCTCGGGCGCTTTCAGGCCAAAGCCAACCGCAACCGGCAGATCGCAATTGCTCCGGATACGATTGACCGCCGATGCGATCGTTGCAAGGTCGTTGGATGCCGCCGCGCCGGTAATGCCCGTGATCGACACATAATAGACAAAGCCGCCGGTATTGGCGAGAACAGTCGGCATCCGCTTGTCATCGGTTGTGGGCGCGGTCAGGCGAATGAAATTCAGCCCTGCCTGCAAGGCCGGAATGCAGAATTCATCGTCGGCTTCGGGCGGCAGATCAACGACAATCACCCCGTCCACGCCGGCGCTCAGCGCATCCGCGATAAAGCGGTCGGTCCCATAGCGGTAGATCGGATTGTAATAGCCCATCAGGATGATGGGCGTTTCCTGATCCTGTTGCCTGAACCGGCTGACAAGCGCCAGCGTCCGCGCCAGCGTCATGCCAGCTTCAAGCGCGCGCAGGCCGGCGGCCTGAATTGAGGGGCCATCCGCCATCGGATCGCTGAACGGCATGCCAAGCTCGATCAGATCGGCACCGGCGGCGGGCAGCCCGCGCAGGATTTCAAAACTGGTATCGAGATCGGGATCGCCCGCCGTGATGAAGGTGACAAGTCCCGCGCGGCCTTCCTGCTTGAGGGCGGCGAAACGCTTTTCAATCCGCTGTCCGGCCATCAGATCTCCTCCCCCAGCAGACGCGCGACCGTGAAAATATCCTTGTCGCCGCGACCGCACAGATTCATGCAGATGATATGGTCTTTCGGCAGATCAGGGGCGATCTTTGCCACGAAAGCCAGGGCATGGCTTGGTTCAAGCGCGGGGATGATGCCCTCAAGCCGGCTGCACAGTTGAAATGCCGCCAGCGCCTCATCGTCGCTGGCCGAGACATAATTGACCCGCCCGCTTTCATGCAGCCAGGCATGCTCGGGGCCGATGCCGGGATAGTCGAGGCCCGCCGAGATGGAATGGGCGTCCTTGATCTGCCCGTCATCTGTTTGCAGCAGATAGGTGCGGTTGCCATGCAGCACCCCTGGTTCGCCACCAGCGATGGAGGCCGCATGGGCGCCGCTTTCGATGCCTCTGCCCGCCGCTTCCACGCCGTAAATTTCAACCTCCGGATCATCGAGAAACGGGTGAAACAGGCCGATGGCATTCGAGCCGCCGCCGATACAGGCGACGAGCGTATCCGGCAGACGTCCTTCCTGCGCGTACATCTGCTCGCGCGCCTCGCGCCCGATAATCGACTGGAAGTCCCGCACCAGCTCAGGGTAGGGGTGCGGACCTGCGGCCGTGCCGATGATATAGAAGGTATCGGCGACATTGGTCACCCAATCGCGCAATGCTTCGTTCATCGCATCTTTCAGCGTTCCCGTGCCCGATGTGACCGGGACAATTTCCGCACCCAGCAGTTTCATCCGGAAGACATTGGGCTGCTGCCGTTCGATATCGGCTGCGCCCATATAGACAACGCAGGGCAGGCCAAAGCGCGCCGCCACCGTTGCCGCGGCGACCCCATGCTGCCCCGCGCCGGTTTCCGCGATGATGCGCGTCTTGCCCATCCGCCGTGCCAGCAAAATCTGACCGAGGCAGTTGTTGATCTTGTGGGAGCCTGTGTGATTGAGCTCGTCGCGCTTGAAGTAGATTTTCGCGCCGCCGAAATGTTCGGTCAGCCTTTCGGCGAAATAAAGCGGGCTTGGCCGCCCGGCATAATTCCGCAGCAAATCGTCCAGTTCTTCCCGGAAAGCCCGATCCTGCTTGGCGTCATTATAGGCCTTTTCCAGATCGAGGATCAGCGGCATCAGCGTTTCGGCGACGAAACGGCCGCCAAATATCCCAAAATGGCCGTTTACATCCGGGCCGCCGCGCAAGGTGTTTTGTCGATTGCTCATAAATTTAGTTCAGCTTTCTCGGCATATGACGATAACGGGTCGGTTCCTGAATATGTTCGGTGGTACGCCGGCTTCGCGTCAGAGGGGGCAGGCGCGTTCAAGGAACAGGCTTATCTTCGCTGGATCTTTTGACCCTGGCCTGCTTTCCACCCCCGATGAGACATCCACAGCTTTTGCGCCACTGATCCGCACGGCGTCGGCGACATTGTCCGCATCAAGGCCGCCGGACAACATCCAGGGCCGCCGCCATTGCACGCCGGCGAGGAGATTCCAGTCAAAGGCCCGGCCATTGCCGCCGGGTAGCGCACTCGGTGCGCTTTTGGGCGGCTTCGCATCGAACAGCAACATGTCGGCGACACTTTCATAGGTCTGTGCGGCCGCAACATCGGCGCGGTCGGCAATTGCTATGGCTTTGATGACAGGCACACCGAAACGTGCCCGGATTTCAGCAACGCGTTCGGGGGGTTCTTTACCGTGTAGTTGCAGAAAATCAGGTTGAAACTCGCGCAAGACCGTAGCGATCCCTTCGTTCTTTTCATCAACGATCAGCCCGACCTTTCGTGTGGTAGACGGTATATCGTTGCCTAGCTGCGCTGCCTTCGCCGGAGAAACATGGCGTGGCGAGCGCGCAAAAAACACAAAGCCGAGATAAGCCGCGCCATGCCTTGTCGCTGCCGCAACTGCTGCCTCATCGGATATGCCGCAGATTTTTACATCAACCATATTGGATATATAGGACGCAGATTGCCGGCATGCATCCATTTTATCGGGGCCGCCAACATTTCAAATCTGTTGTCGCAAGCCAGCTGCAAGCCCGCCGCATGCTAGCGCCTGTCAGGGTTGGCCGTTTCCAGTTCCTTTGACAGGGATTTGATTTGTTTGCGTTCTTCTTTTGCCAGACGCCGCCACTTATGTTGTTTCGCCCAGGCCGCGCCGCCGCCAAGCACGATGCCAAGCAGCACAGACAAGAAGACAATGGCAAACAGCGGCACCTCAAATCCGATTGCAGGCGTTGTTTCAGCAAGCGGGTCGAGACTGAATAGCACCGTTTGCCGGTTTGCGATTGCCACAATGAGCGCAAGAAGCAGGAAAGGCAGCAGCAGCAAGAAACGCAAGAAGTTCATTCAAAACCTTACCGGGCAAAGCCCAACCAGAGAATCTCACAGGGTAGACAGGCTCACAGGGTAGAAAGTCGCCGGTCACCACGCATAACGTCACCAAGCATAACAATGACGGACCGAAATCCTGTATCACATAGGCCAGTAGCGGAATTGCTGTCTGCTGGCCGGGGCTTAGTCGGATTTACTGTTCAGCCTCTCACGCAGTTCCTTCCCGGTCTTGAAGAACGGGACGCGTTTGGCGGCAACCGACACGGTCTGCCCTGTCCGCGGATTACGCCCTTGTCGCGCAGGCCGCGATTTGACCGAAAACGCGCCAAACCCCCGCAATTCAACCCTGTCACCGCGCCCCAGCGCATCCGAAATTTCGTCAAATACTGTATTGACGATACGTTCGATGTCGCGTTGGTACAGATGAGGGTTTGCGAGCGCAAGCCGCGTGATCAATTCGGATTTGATCATGCCAATACCCCTGTTAACCAGCATGCCGCGTGTCCGCCAACCCTGGTTATTCGGGGTAAGAGCAATTCGCGACTGAAATCCTGTGCTACAAGTCGGTCACCCGATCCGTCCTGGCCGGTATAGCCGACGGCCAGCCGGTATCTTCCTGCAACGATATCGATCGACAATTTTGTCCTCAAAATATCAATTTCGGTTTCAAAATATTATGAGCCGCCCCGCACTGGATCAGATAGTCTCAAGGTTGCCAGATGGATACAAGACCGTCAATATCAACCAGCCGTTGTGGCAGTGCGTTTCCTGCAAATCCCTGCCAAACATTTTCGACTAGCTGTTCAAGCAAGGGGGGTGCATCGCCCCATTCAAGCGTATGAACAGGGAGAGTGGCGGATACGCCATGTTGATCTGCAAGCCAGGAAATGGCTTCCGTCTCGCCGCCGATGGCATCGATCAGTTTTGCTTCCATCGCCATTCGGCCGCTATATACCCTGCCATCTCCCAGAGTCGTAGCTTGTGCTACTGTCAGGTTCCGGCGTTCGGCAACAAGGCCGACAAACCAGCGATAGGAATCCAGGATCAGATCGCGGATCGCTTCGCGGCCCTCCTCATCCATCGGCTCGAACGGGGAGGGCTTGCCCTTCAGACCGCCGCTTGTGATCATTTCCACATCGACGCCGACCTTGTCCATCAGATCGCTGATTTCGGTATGTTGAAATAATACGCCAATCGATCCGGTGATGGTGTTGCGCCGCGCCACGATGTGATCGGCGCCAATGGCGGTGATATAGCCGCCCGATGCGGCGATGGACCCCAGGACCGCAACAACCGGTTTGTCTTCGGCCAGCTTCCGTAAAGCAATATACAAGCCTTCCGAGCCTGCCGTTGTGCCGCCGGGGCTGTCGATGAAGACGATCAATGCTTTTGCATTCGGATCTTCGGCAATTTCGGCAATCGCCTGATCACGTTCCCTGTCTTCAAGAATAAGCCCCAGAACCTCAAGGCGGACAAGATGGTCGCCAACCGGAAACTTGCCGCCTGTCCCATCAGCGACAATGGTGATCAGCAGTCCGACTATGGCGCCGATTGCTGCGATACGCCAAATAGACATACGCCGCCGCAGGCGTCGCCGGTCCAATATGTCATCCGCTTCCAATGCCATAAACCTGTCCTGCTTTGCTCATCGCCGGTAAAAATTACGCTCCGGCTTTTCTCCATAATGGCGAAAAACCACAATGGGAAAAGCCGGAGCGTATCATACTCAAATTTTTTTGCTGATACAGTCGCATCTGGCCGGAGTTGAAACCCCGGCCAGTCAGGTCGCGACGATCAGTTCTCGTCCTCGGGGTCTTCCTTGGCCCGCAATGCGGCACCCAGAATATCGCCGAGCGAGGCGCCGGAATCGGACGAACCATACTGTGCGACCGCTTCTTTTTCCTCGTCGACTTCCTTGGCCTTGATCGACAGGCTCACCTTGCGGGTGTTGCGGTCGATATTGGTGACCTTTGCATCCACCTTGTCGCCGACCGAGAAGCGCTCGGGCCGCTGTTCAGAACGGTCGCGGCTCAAATCGCCACGGCGGATAAAGGCACGCACACCGCTATCCCCGATGGAAACTTCGATGCCCTGATCCTGGACCTCTTCGACGGAAACGGTAACGATCTGGCCCTTGCGCAGCGGCCCGTCTGGTGCTGCGCTGTCCAGCGGATCGCTTTCGAGCTGCTTGACACCAAGGCTGATGCGTTCTTTTTCAAGATCCACATCCAGGACGACAGCTTTCACCATGTCGCCCTTCTGGTAGCTAGCAAGTGCTTCTTCGGCTGTCTGATCCCAGGACAGATCGGACATATGCACCATGCCGTCCACACCATCGTCCAGTCCGATAAACAGGCCGAACTCGGTGATGTTCTTCACTTCGCCTTCGACTTCGGTGCCGGAGGGATATTTGGTCGCAAAGCCTTCCCAGGGGTTTTCCATGCACTGTTTCAGGCCAAGCGAGATACGGCGGCGTTTGGAATCCACATCCAGCACCTGCACCTCGACTTCCTGAGAGGTCGATACGATTTTGCCCGGGTGGATGTTCTTCTTTGTCCAGCTCATCTCGGATACGTGGACAAGACCTTCGACGCCCGGTTCCAGTTCGACGAACGCGCCGTAATCGGTGATGTTGGTGACGCGACCGGTAAAGCGGGCATTGAGCGGATATTTCATCTCCACCTCTTCCCACGGATCGGTATGTAATTGCTTCATGCCAAGGCTGATCCGTTGTGTTTCCGGATTCAGCTTGATGACCTGGACATTGATGGTTTCACCGATATTGAGCACTTCGCTGGGGTGATTGACGCGCCGCCAGGCGATGTCGGTCACATGCAGCAGCCCGTCAACGCCACCCAGATCGACGAACGCGCCGTAATCGGTGATGTTCTTGACAACGCCTTCCAGAACCTGGCCTTCCTGCAGATTGGCCAGCAGTTCAGAACGTTGTTCGGCGCGCGCATCTTCCAGTACCGCGCGGCGCGATACAACGATATTGCCGCGGCGTTTGTCCATTTTCAGGATCTGGAAGGGCTGGGTCACGCCAAGCAGCGGCGTGATATCGCGAACCGGACGGATGTCGACCTGACTGCCCGGCAGAAACGCGACGGCGCCGTTCAAATCGACCGTAAAGCCGCCTTTGACGCGGCCAAAAATAACGCCTTCGACTTGTGCGCTGTCGTCAAAATTCTTTTCGAGTTCGGTCCAAGCCTCTTCGCGGCGCGCCTTTTCACGGCTCAGGACCGCCTCGCCCATGGCGTTTTCGATCCGATCAAGGAAGACATCGACCTTGTCGCCGGGCGCAATCGCAGCCGGCTGCCCGGGTGCGGCAAATTCCTTCAGTGCGACGCGCCCTTCGGTCTTGAGACCGACATCAATCAGCGCGAAATCATGTTCGACGGCAATCACAGTGCCGGTTATAACAGAGCCTTCAAACGCACTTTGTTCCGAAAAGCTCTCATCAAGCATCGCCGCGAAATCTTCTTTCGAAGGCATTGCCATATTCTGCTCGGTCAAATTGATCTCCTGATTACGTTTTTTCTGGCCGTCCGGTTGGTTCCGGCGGTCTTTTGGGTCTTGCTGCCGCGTGATTGCGGCAACTTCCGACTATTTTACTTTCGCGACGTCCTTTTTGCCTTACCGTGTTTGGATTGCCTGCGTAACATCGTTGCCATTATCCAAAAACAAATAGCACCACAGATAAAAGCCGCCCTCGACCGTGATCGGTCAGGTGCGTCCTCAATCTGTACGCTTGTGATGTCAGCGCGCTGCGATGTAGTCCAAGGCAGCCGCGAATGCTTCGTCTATACCTAAATTCGTCGTGTCAAGCAAGTAGGCATCGCCTGCGGCGCGCAAGGCGGCAGTCGCCCGATTCTGATCGCGTTCGTCGCGTTTCTTGAGGTCCGCCAGCACCTCGTCCTCGCTGACCTGTTCGCCTTTTCCCGTAAGCTCCAGATAACGGCGGTGTGCCCGTTCTTCTGCGGAGGCAGTGACGAACAGCTTCCGGTCGGCCTTTGGGCAGATCACCGTGCCGATATCGCGGCCATCAAGCACCGCACCGGGCGCACCGCCGGGCGGATTGGCGGCAAAAGTGCGCTGAAATTCGACGAGTGCTTCGCGCAGGGCAGGGATGGCGGCGATTTGTGATGCCATTTCGCCGACCCGATCGGTCCGTAGTTCGTCCGAATTCAGCTCATCAGGATCCAGACTACGCGCGGCGGCAAGGATTGCGGGAGTGTCGTCAGCGTCAATGCTTTGTTTAAGCAATTTGAGCGCGACGGCGCGGTAGATTGCACCGGTATCGAGATAGGCATAGCCCAAATGCGCGGCAAGTCTGCGTGCCAATGTGCCTTTGCCCGCCGCGGCAGGCCCGTCAATTGCAATAACAATGGCGGGTTTGCTCATGATGCCTCGATCGTTTCAATGGATGCGCCCAGCCCATGCATCAGGGATACGAAATCAGGAAAGCTGGTTGCGATCATGCGACTGTCATCGACTGTGACAGGGGATTTCGCGGCAAGCCCGGCAACCAGAAACGACATGGCGATGCGGTGATCCATCTGCGTGGCGATGGTGGCGCCACCCGGGATCGGGGTGGCGGTGCCGCCGCGCCCCTCGATCACCAGCCCGTCCTCAAGCTCGGTGACCTTTACGCCGCATGCGCTCAGTCCCTGCGCCATCGCAGCCAGGCGGTCGCTTTCCTTCACCCGTAACTCTGCCAGCCCGCGTAAGCTGCTGGTGCCTTCGGCACAGGCCGCGGCGATGGCCAGTATCGGATATTCGTCGATCATGCTGGCGGCGCGTTCCGGAGGCGGGGCAATCGCCTTCAGGGCGCTGCCGCGTGCGGTGATATCGGCAATTGTCTCACCGCCGGCGCGGCGCTGATTTTCAAGTGAGATATCCGCTCCCATTTCCGCCAGACAGGCAAACAGCCCGGCGCGCAGTGGATTGATGCAGACATTTGTCACTGTCACATCCGCGCCCGGCGTCAGCAATGCCGCGACAATCGGGAAAGCTGCGGATGAGGGATCACCGGGTACTGTAAAATGCGCAGGCCGAAGTTCGGGTTGCCCGCTCAACCTGATGATTTGTCCGCCACCGGAAAGTTTTTCGCTGCTGATGTCAGCGCCCATATGGCGCAGCATTGTTTCGGTATGGTCGCGGGTCGGTTCGGGCTCGATAATTTCGGTCACCCCCGCAGCGCTCAGCCCGGCCAGCAAGATGGCCGATTTCACCTGTGCGGACGCAACGGGTAATTCATAGCGGATCGGCAACAGTTCCTGCGGACCGGTGACAGTGATCGGCAGCCGCATTCCCTGCCGTCCGGCACAATCGATTCCCATCATGCCAAGCGGCGTTGCGACCCGTGCCATCGGCCGCCGGTGAAGCGAGGCATCGCCCGTAAAGGTTGTGCGGATGGGATGCCCCCCAGCCAGCCCCATCAGCAGACGTACCGATGTGCCCGAATTGCCCATCTCAAGCACGCTGTCGGGTTCGCAGAGCCCGCCAATCCCCACGCCGTTGATCCGCCAAATGCCCGTCCCGTCGCGTTCGGCATGGCCGCCAAGCTTGCGGATCGCGGCAATGGAATTGCGGACATCTTCGCCTTCAAGTAGCCCGTCGACGCAGGTTTCGCCAACCGCCAGCAGACCGAACATCGCCGCGCGATGTGAAATCGATTTATCGCCAGGAACCGCAATTGTCCCGCTCAGGCGATTGCCCGCGCGCGCTGTCAGAGGCTGCGGCTGGGAATCGTGGCGATTTTCGGTCATCTGGTACGGGGTCCGTTAGCTGTCGACGGTGCGGCGTGCTTGTATTGCCGCGGGCGGGCCGCGCCAGTTTGGCGGCCGGCGCATGCTGTCGGGACGTAGCATGACGCGGTTTTCAGCGCAATATCAGCGCAGTATATGCCGAATATGCGGTAATACGGGCAGCCGTGGCGGCTGTCTGGCAGGTCTTTTCGCAAAGGCCCGGACCTGAAGGCCGCGGTTGTGTGTGCATTGTATTAGATAATCAATTGACACATAGTGCGCGGGCTCGCTATGTAGCGCGCCTGACATGGGGCGACGGTCGTCCCGGAACCGTTTCCATCAGCGGAATCTGAGAGGGATTTGTGGCAAAACCGGAATGGGGCACAAAACGCCAATGTCCAAGTTGCGGGACAAGGTTTTACGACCTGCAGCAGGATGACCCGATTATCTGCATCAATTGCAGCCACGAATTCATGCCCGAGATCCTCTTGAAACCACGTCGTACGCGGCCAGAAGAACCTCCCCAGAAGAAGGAGGTGGAGAAGCCTGACGATGATGATGATGATGACGATATTCTCGATGACGATGATGACGAGGATATCTCACTCGAATCGCTTGATGATGACAATGACGATGACGATGACGACGACGATGAATTGATCGCCGATCTGCCTGCCGATGATATAGACGATGATGACGATCTGGAAGATGACGAGGATCTGCTTCTGGATGATGACGAAGACGATGACACAATCCTCCCCAAACCCAAGATAGAGGATTGACCGGCAGGAGAAATTCTGTCACATCGCCGGATCGATGAGTTCGTGCGATTGCGGGTTAAAAAACGCCAGCCATGCCGCCTGTTCGTCAGGTGTGTCATGTCGCGGACAATATGGGGCCGTAGCTCAGTTGGGAGAGCGCTTGAATGGCATTCAAGAGGTCAGCGGTTCGATTCCGCTCGGCTCCACCATCCCGGTTTGCGCGATGTCGTTACCTGACCCCGATACAGCCCGATACAGGATGAAGGCTGGAGCTAAATCAGCAGATTGATGCCGCTCGTGGCCGGGGTGAACAGGCTGACGATGCCGGCGGTAGCGGAATTTGCGGTGGCAGCGGTATCGACACTGATCAGATATTGCTGGATCACCCGGTCGACATATTTCGGATCCTGAAATTTTTCGAAATCAAGCCGTTTCTCAAGGGTGCGGCCCTGCGCCTCGACCGTCTGATAAACGATTTCGAGCGGCAAGCCGGTTGCCCCCAATGCGACATCGCGCAGGATAGGGTTGCCCAATATGTCGAATGGCGACTTGATATTTGCCGCTTCCTGTTGAAACCGGATGGCCTGACGGATGCCGGGGCTTTCCGCATCGAGGCTCTTTTCAAAGCGGATTTGCGTCAGGCGGGATTCAACCTTGGCTGCAAAGTCCGAGCTTTTGAGCGTATTGACCCCGGCATAGGCGCGCAGGTCCACGGCCAGATCGCGATAACGGTTGTCATTTGCGCGGTTGACCAGCGATTCCGGGTCTGTCGGGTCGCTGATCAGGATTTCCTTGATGAAGCCGCGTTTGTTGATTTCGCTTTCAAGACCATAGGCTTCCAGGACAGTGCTTAGAAGTCGATAATCATCAAGTAAATCATCAACATCCTCGACTTCTTTCACACGGGTTTTGAAGTTCGCGATATCATTCTTGAAGCTTGGATCACGCGCCACCAATTCCTTTCGGATCGGTTCCAGCCGATCAAGGCCTTTATAAACGGCCAGGGCGGAAATGCCGGTCAGTGCCATGGTGGTCTTCCTGTCGCTGCGCCAATGGTGCCTGAGGCGGGGTCTGGCGGTACCGGATCATTGTGCGGCTGCGGATACTAATGTTCGGTAAACAGGCCTGAATCTCTCCCGTCGGCGTGAAACTTTGCGTTTCTAACTGTTCAATTCTGCAGCGCGACACCATATTTGAACAATTGTCGTCGCAGGGTTTATAGTTTCGACATGCCCGCTATGTTATGTTTACGGGGAATATGAAGGAAGTTGTGGTTTGCGCATATGTTAAGTCAAAACCGGAATTCAGGGTTGCGTTCTGAGAAAACATCTCTGCATTCTTCTCTCTCATCTGGCCAAATTATGCAGTCGGCAGAGGCGCAAGGGCTGAATGCTGTGACGTGTGGTGGTGCCAGGCAAGATATTCAGGCCCGTGCGATGGGCGTGCCGGCAGATGTGGCGATAGCCTGTTCCCGGATCGAGCCGGAGATTTGCGTAGATCAGGCTATAAAGCTGTCCGGTGATGGCGACGGGTTGGATAGCGATCAGGACAGTGATACCGGCACAATCACAAAAACACGCCCGAAGACAAAAAAACCGTCACTCTACAAAGTGTTGTTACTGAACGACGACTATACGCCGATGGAATTCGTCGTTCATATATTGGAGCAGTTTTTCAACAAGAACCGTGAAGAGGCGATGAAGATCATGCTTCATGTGCATCAGCGCGGCGTAGGCGTCTGCGGGGTCTATACCTATGAGGTGGCCGAGACAAAAGTCACACAGGTGATAGACTATTCCAGACAGAATCAGCACCCGCTCCAGTGCACAATGGAAAAAGAATAGGTTAGCATTTTGCCCTCATTCTCACGCAGTCTCGAAGAAAGCCTTCATCGCGCAATTGCTGGCGCAAGTGCGCGCAAACATGAATATGCGACGTTGGAGCATTTGCTGCTGTCGCTGCTTGAAGATCAGGATGCGAGCGCGGTCATGCGCGCATGCGGCGTCGATCTTGATGTGATCCGGCAGGCGGTCGAGAATTACATCGACAATGAGCTTTCTTCCCTGATCGTGGAAACCGGTGAAGACGCAAAACCCACCGCCGGGTTCCAGCGCGTTATCCAGCGCGCGGTCATTCACGTGCAATCCTCCGGTCGCGAAGAGGTGACCGGCGCCAATGTGCTTGTCGCGATCTTCGCCGAACGTGAAAGCCATGCGGCCTATTTCCTGCAGGAGCAGGAGATGACCCGCTATGATGCGGTGAACTACATTTCGCACGGTATTGCGAAGGTGCCTGGCATGTCCGAGAGCGCACCGGTTCGTGGCGCGGACGAGCAACAGGATCCAAAGGCCAAATCGGACAAGAAAAGCGGCGATGCGTTGCAGGCCTATTGCGTCAATCTGAATGAGAAGGCGAAAGAAGGCGGAATCGATCCGCTGATCGGGCGCGAATCGGAAGTTGAGCGGGCGATGCAGATCCTGTGTCGTCGGCAGAAGAACAACCCGTTGCTGGTCGGTGATTCAGGTGTCGGCAAGACAGCGATCGCCGAGGGGCTGGCGCGCAAAATCGTTGACGGGGAAGTCCCCGAGGTCCTTGCCGATGCGACGATTTTCTCACTCGATATGGGGACGCTGCTTGCGGGCACGCGTTACCGCGGCGATTTCGAGGAACGTATCAAGGCGGTCATGAAAGAGCTTGAGGAATATCCGGGCGCGATCATGTTCATCGATGAAATTCATACGGTTATCGGTGCCGGCGCCACAAGCGGGGGGGCGATGGATGCGTCCAATCTGCTCAAGCCGGCGCTGCAGACCGGGGCGCTGAAATGCATCGGTTCCACCACTTATAAGGAATTCAGGCAGTTTTTTGAAAAAGACCGGGCGCTGTTGCGGCGGTTCCAGAAAATCGACGTCAATGAACCCTCGGTCCCGGATGCGGTGAAGATCCTGACCGGGCTGAAACCGTATTTCGAGGAATTTCACAAGGTCCGTTATACGAATGACGCGATCAAGACGGCCGTCGAACTGGCCGCGAAATATATCCATGACCGGAAACTGCCCGACAAGGCCATCGATGTGATCGATGAAGTCGGTGCCTCGCAGATGTTGCTGCCCGAAACGCGGCGCAAGAAGACCGTCGGTGTGAAGGAAGTTGAAGCGGTGATCGCAAAAATGGCCCGCATTCCGCCGAAAACGGTATCGAAATCCGACAAGGTGGCGCTGGCGGATCTCGATAGCGATCTGAAGCATGTCGTATTCGGGCAGGATCAGGCGATCGATGCCTTGGCGGCATCGATCAAATTGGCGCGCGCGGGATTGCGTGAACCCGACAAGCCGGTCGGTTGCTATCTGTTTTCGGGTCCCACCGGTGTCGGCAAGACCGAGGTTGCGCGTCAATTATCCGAGATCCTTGGTATCGAGCTGCTGAGATTCGATATGTCGGAATATATGGAGCGGCATACAGTGTCGCGGCTGATCGGGGCGCCCCCGGGTTATGTCGGGTTCGATCAGGGCGGGCTTCTGACCGACGGGGTGGATCAGCATCCGCATTCGGTTGTCCTGCTCGATGAGATCGAGAAAGCGCATCCCGACCTGTTCAATATTCTGCTGCAGGTCATGGATCATGGCAAGCTGACCGATAATAACGGCAAGAAAGTTGATTTCCGGAACGTGATCCTGATCATGACGACGAATGCCGGTGCGCAGGAAATGTCCAAGCAGGCAATCGGCTTTGGCCGTGGCAGCAAGGAAGGCGAGGACGAGGAAGCGATCAAGAAACTGTTCTCGCCGGAATTCCGCAACAGGCTGGATGCGGTTATTCCGTTCGGGCATTTGCCGCCGGACGTCATTTCGATGGTGGTGGAAAAATTTGTGCTGCAGCTTGAAAACCAGTTGCAGGACCGCAAGGTTTCCATCGAATTATCGCCAGAAGCCAATCAATGGATCGCCAGGCGCGGTTATGACGAACATTACGGTGCGCGTCCGCTGGCGCGGGTAATTCAGGAATATATCAAGAAGCCGCTTGCCGATGAGTTGTTATTCGGTGCCCTGACAAAAGGGGGCACTGTCACGATTTCAGTCGGCAAAGACCCTGATAGTGGTGAAGAGCGTCTCGTCTTTTCATTTGTCGCGCCCAAACGCCGCGCGACGGCCAAAGGCAAGAAGGGTGGTGAGGGAAGCGCACCCGATGAAAAAGGCGCGCCCAAAGTGCCGCTGCTGACAAACTGATATCGTGTCGGCAACCGATATTGTTCGTAATATGGGGAAGGGGAGTATGCGGATGAACCTGGCAAATAGGGGGTTCGGGCCGTCATTGAGTTGGCCGTCATTGATGTGGGCGCGTGCCTGGATTGGCATGACCGCGGTGTCTGGTTTTATGATCGTCTTGTTTTCGGTTCATAATGCCGCCCAGGCAGGCGACAACTATATCGCAACGCAATTTCATGCACCGGGTCTGCGCGGTTCGGCCGGCGAGACTCTGAAGATGCTGGTGGGCAGTAATATCGATGCCCATCATGATGAGGAGCATGGCGATGCTGAACATGGTGACGCTGAACATGGCGAAGCTGAACATGGTGGCGCTGAACATGGTGATGGGGCAGACCATCACGGTACCGAGCAATCGGCGCATAAGTCAGGTAATTACGCGCAGGTGAATTGCGGCACATACTGCAGGACAGTTTCGGACGACCGCATCGATGAGAAATATGAGGAATGCCTGGGCCCATGTTTCAAGTGCAGTCAGGTCGCCATCCGCGAACAGGCAAGCGCGCATAAGCCCGGTGATGAGCAAATTGCGCGGCAGTCATTCGAGCAATGCTGGGCGAATATCCCCAAAAACGGCGCTTTTAAAATCAGCAAATAGGCGCCTATCCGTCAGCAGGTGATCGGCGCGTCCCGCTGGTGTAGCCCCCCTGGAAGGGACATCAACGTCCTTGCAGCAGCTTGCAGCAGCAGGCCGGCTCAGCCGGCATTGTGGTTCAGCATGCCAGAATGGCATGGACCTTTTGTTCGAGCTCGCGGGTCCGGTAAGGCTTGTTGATAATCTGCAAATTGGTCTGGCCGTCCGCCAATGTCGCGATCTGCTGATCGGGATAACCCGACGTCAGAAGTATCTTGATGCTGCTTTCGCGCTGCGTCGCTTCCTGCGCCAGTTCTATTCCATTGACCCCGCCGGGCAGGATCACATCGGTGAAGAGCAGGTCGATATTGTTGGCGTTCCGCTCCAATAGCTCAAGCGCTTCGCCGGCTGTCGTCGCGGCCAGCGTTTCGTATCCCGCCAAAGACAGGATTTCCAGCGTCATGGCGCGCACATGCGGATCGTCTTCAACAACCAGAACCCGCTTTTTTGTCTGGCAGCCATTGAGTTCAGATTCTTGTTCCTTTGGTTGCTCGATGGGGGCCGCGGTGTCGCGTGGCAGATAGATATGCGCAGTTGTGCCTTCGCCGAGTTTACTCTCCATTTCGAAGTGACCACCTGATTGTTGCACAAAGCCGGCAACCATACTGAGCCCGAGGCCGCTGCCTTCTCCCACCCCCTTCGTTGTGAAAAACGGTTCGACCGCACGCGACAGTGTTTCGGGTGCCATGCCAAAGCCTGTGTCCTGCACCGACAGTTTGACATAGCCGCCAGCTTCGATCTGCTGATGTTCGATGATATCGTTTTGCTCCAGCAGGACATTATCGGTTTTGAGCGTAAGCCGGCCGCCACGCGGCATGGCATCGCGCGCATTCAAGGCAAGATTGAGTAGCGCGTTTTCAAGTTGCGTGCGGTCCACATTGCAGTGCCAAAGCTGATCGCGTAGCAGATAGGAGATTTCAATCTGCTCGCCCAATGTGCGCCGTAACATTTCGGCGATGCCGTCGATGATCTCATTGGCATTGAGCGATTGCGGCGCCAGTGTCTGTTTGCGTGAAAAAGCCAGAAGTCTTTGGGTAAGCGTGGCTGCCCGGTCGCCCGCCTCCAGCGCGGTATCAACATATCGCAACAAGTTTTCAGGTGACATATCCGGCAGCTTGCCAAGCTTCTCATGCAACAAGTCCAGGTTTCCCTGTATAATCGCCAGAATATTATTGAAGTCGTGCGCGACACCGCCGGTTAGCTGGCCAACCGCCTCCATCTTCTGGGCTTGTCGCAACTGTTCTTCCGCGTTGACACGGTCTGTAACATCGACCTGCATCAACACCACGTTTTTCACATTTCCCAATTGATCATTGATGGCGAACGCATGAGGCAGAAGGGCTTTCTTACCCTTCGCCCGACCATTGGAAAAAAGGCCGATATCATACTCAACCACATCGGCGGGTTTGTATGTCTTGCCGGTAAATATCTCGTTCAGCTGCTCGCCAAGCAGCTGTGATATCTGCGGATCGCGAAAAATGTTGTAGCTAACCGGTTTTTCGGGATCCATGCCCCAAATGGCATAGGCCGCGCGATTAGCTGATTCAAGTGTACCGTCCGCACTGAAAATCAAAATGCCGACAGGCGATTCTTCGAACAGCGTTTGAAACTTCTGTTCGCTCTCGCGCAGCGCATCCTGCGCACGCTTGCGGTCTGTCACATCGCGGATCAACGCCTGGGACCAGATTTCCCCGTCGTCAGTAGGAAAAAGCGAGACATTCATTTCAACTGCGATGGTTTCACCATTTGTCCGCAGGAAATCAAATTCGTAATTGCGTATTTCCCCCACAACGTCGCGGTTTTTGATCGCCTCACCGGCAATATCTCTTTCTTCGGGTGAAACGAAGTCCAGCGGGTTTTTGCCGATCACCTGATCGCGTGTTTCAAGGCCGAGCAGTTCGACAAAACGCTGATTTGCATCGCAAATCATACCGGCAGCATCCAGAACGGCAAATGCGGTTCCCGTCGTTTCGATCAAGGAGCGATAACGGTCTTCCTGCGCCTGCCGCAGTTCGGCTGATTTCTTCTGTTCGGAGATATCGACAACCTCCGCAACCAGGAATATCGGATTGCCTTTTCCATCCGTCACGGGGTGGAAGTTATAGCTGACGGGGAACTTGCCGGCGGGAGTATGGACAAAAAATTCGCCCGAAACAGAAAGGCCGGCAATGCCTTTCTGGAAGTCCTCAAACAGCATTTCGGACATTTCATCTTGCGTACCGAACCAGGGCATCGAAAAAATTGGTTTGCCGATAATTTCTTCAGGGGTTGATTGCGTAACGTCGTAGATCGGCATATTCACGTGCAGAACCGTACCGTCGAGCGCCAGAACCGCGATAAAGGTATCCAGCCCGTCCAGTACGGTTCGGCTGAAGTTCTGCTCTGTCAATTGAAGGTGATCTGTAATTCTACGTTGCGCCGCCGAAAAATGTGCCGTGTGCGTCACGAAAAATGCGCCGCCCGCCGCCGCCAGCAGCAACAGCCCGCCGGCGACGCCATAGCCAGGCAATCGGGAAATGACATACTCAGAAATACCCGCTGCCGTATCCGCCACACCCCAAGGCCGTGAAAGCATGATATCGCAGCCGATCAATGCGAGAAGCAGGAAAAAGGCAAACGGCATGCTGAAAAACAGCATGCGTAACATTGGCGGACTGAATGGCCTAGTCATGTTCCTGCCGTGCCTTACTTTTCCAAAGCGGGGCAAGCAATGCTGGGAAATCGCATTTCGAGCCATCACCTCTCTGCTAATCCGAAGACGGCACGGAGCCACTGATCAGAATTACGTCTACCCAATTATAAGTAGAACGATATCAGGAGTACACCGCCTTGCGAAAAAGGTACAGGTTCAGGCTTTAAAGGTGATTAATTCGCCGCTGACTGCGCAGTCAGGCATAAGATAGGGAAGCATGAATGCGGCAACCTGTTCCGGTGTGGGCAACTGCGAAGGGTCTTCACCGGGCATGGCGGCAGCGCGCATTTCCGTGCGTGTGCCACCTGGATTGAACAGATTGATGCGCAGCGCCGTTGTGCTGTTTTCAGCGGCCCATACCTTGACGATCGATTCCAGCGCAGCTTTGCTCATGCTGTAGCCGCCCCAATAGGGTTTCGTCTTTGTTGCGGCGCTTGATGAGACAAAAATCGCCCGTCCGCCTGGCTTGGCTTGTTTCAGCAGCGGTTCAAGCGAACGGATCAGCCGCCAGTTCGCTGTGACATTGACGGCGAGTAACGCGTCCCAATTCTTCGGTGTGATGTGGCTGACCGGCGTGATGGGGCCCAGAATGCCGGCATTTCCCACAAGCATATCGAGCTTGCCCCAGCGATCGTAAATCGACCGACCCAGCCGATCCAGCGCATCGTGATCGGCCAGATCCAGTGGCACAAGTGTTGCCCCGTCGGGTTGCCCCAGCGCCTTGATCTCGTCATCAAGCTCTTCCAGTGCGCCGCTTGTCCGGGCAAGCGCGATGATATGCGCCCCCCGCTGTGCCAATTGTATCGCGGTGGCCCGCCCGATACCGCGCGAAGCGCCAGTCACAAGTGCCAGTTGTCCGGCAAGTTCCGAGGTTACAGCCATTGTCTAAAAGCTCTCGGTGAGGAGGGATAGTTGCGTTTCGCGGTTTGTATCGTTGAGATCGGTCAGCGGGGTGGGGTATTCGCTGGTAAAGCAGGCATCGCAATATTGCGGCTGTTCGTTATTGCGCTTGCTGTGCCCCATGGCCCGGTATAGCCCGTCGATCGAGATATAGGCCAGGCTGTCGGCACCGATCTGCTGGCACATCTCCTCAATATTATGTTTGGCCGCCAAGAGCTGATCGCGTTCGGGCGTATCGACGCCATAATAGCAGGAATGGGTTGTCGGCGGGCAGGCGATCCGCAGATGAACTTCCGTCGCCCCGGCGTCACGCATCATCTGCACAATCTTCACCGATGTCGTGCCACGCACGATACTGTCATCCACCAGGACGATCCGCTTGCCCGCCACACTATGGCGGTTTGCATTATGCTTCAGCTTGACGCCAAGCTGACGGATATGCTGCCCCGGTTCGATGAAGGTGCGGCCGACATAATGGTTGCGGATAATGCCCAGTTCAAACGGAATACCGGCTTTCGATGCATATCCGATAGCGGCCGGCGTGCCGGAATCGGGGACTGGCACCACCAGATCCGCATCGGCAGGCGCTTCCTCGGCCAGCACCTCACCGATATGACGGCGCGCGGCATAGACATTGACACCGTCCACCAGACTGTCAGGGCGGGCGAAATAGATATATTCAAAAACGCAGAAACGCCGGTGCGCGGGGGGAAAGGGCCAGATCGATTCAATGCCGTCGCGGGTGATGACCACCATTTCACCAGGTTCAACATCGCGAACGAATTTCGCGCCGATGATGTCGAGGGCGCAGGTTTCGGATGACAGTACGAAACTTTCACCGATTTTACCCAGAACCAGCGGCCGGACGCCGAGCGGGTCGCGAACCCCGATCATTTTCTTGTTGGTCAGCGTGACCAGAGAATAAGCGCCCTCGATCTGGCGCAGCGCATCGATCAGGCGTTCGACCAGCCGCGTCTCACGGCTGATCGCCACGAGATGCACAAGCGTTTCGGTGTCCGATGTGGATTGGAAAATTGCCCCTTGCCGCACAAGGGCGCGCCGTAACTCAACCGCATTGGTAAGGTTGCCATTATGGGCAACGGCCAACCCGCCCCCCGCCAAATCGGCAAAAAGCGGCTGAACATTACGCAGCACGGTATCGCCGGTGGTCGAGTAGCGGTTATGACCGATCGCGGCGAAACCCCGCAGGCGGTTGATCACCGATTCTTCGGAGAAATTGTCGCCGACAAGCCCCATGCGTCGTTCGGAATTAAAACGCGCACCGTCAAACGATACGATTCCCGCTGCTTCCTGTCCGCGATGCTGTAGGGCGTGCAGGCCCAGCGCGACGAGCTCAGCCGCGTCTTCATGGCCAAACACACCGAACACGCCGCATTCCTCATGCAGTTTGTCGTCGTCAAACGGGTTCAAGAATTCGGCCGGCAAGGGGGGCTCCATGACTCGGGTCCTCTGACTTTTCAATTGCACGGTGCGGACAGGTTTATTCCGCTGCCTTGTTGGATTCGATCAGCTGATCAAGCGCCCGTCTTTGAGTCGATTTATAGCCGGTGCTGGCATCACTGTCAGGTGAAGCGTCACGGCCTGAAACGGGTTTTTTCAATTGCTGCATTGACCTGTCGAAATCGGGGACGTCATTACCGCGATTTGGAAGAAGTTCCCTTACCATATCCGCGCCCGCGGCAACAAGCGGCAGCGTGCGGCCATTGGCAACCCATTGCGGATACGGGTCTTTTCCCAGATACCATTGTAGCCCGAGAAACAAAACCACGACCAGCACGCCACCGCGCGCGACCCCGAACAGAAATCCCAGCGTATGGTCAAGCGGCCCGACGGGGGAATCCTTGACCCCTTTTGATATGGCGTGGCTGAGGAATGACAGGATTACCGCGGTTGCAACGAACAGCACAACCGCCGTAACGATATTGCCGACCCAGGATGTCTCGACATATTGCCCCACAAGCGGCCGCGCATAGGGATACAGAAACAGCGTTGCGATCGCGGCCCCGATCCAGGCGACAACGGACAGTATTTCGTGGGTCAATCCCCGTATCAGTGCAAAAATCGCTGAGATGATGACAATCACCGCGACTAGTGCGTCGAATGGATTGATTGGCCAGTCACTCATTTGTTCTGTCACCTGTTATTATTTTCATGCGGGGTGCGTGCATCTTGGCTTTCTGCGGTATGGCCATCTGCCTGGATTAGAAAGCTGTCTACCAGATCATTCAGCATTTCAACCTGTTGCAAGGACATTGTGCGTGCCACGGCATTTGTGCCGGCCGGTACGATCGCATGGGTCAAGCCAAGTTTTGTGGCCTCTTTAAGTCGTTTGTCCGATTGCGCAACGGTGCGTACTTCGCCAGACAGGCTGATTTCGCCGAAAACGGCTGAATCAAATCGTGCTGCCACGTTGCAGTAGGATGATATGAGCGCGGTGGCAACCGCAAGGTCGGCCGCTGGCTCGTAAATGCGCAGGCCGCCGGCGACATTCAGATAGACATCGCAACTGCTCAGGCTGAGATTGCAACGGGTGTCGAGCACCGCAAGCACCATGGCAAGACGGCCCGAATCCCAGCCGACAACGGTTCTGCGTGGCGTGCCCAGGCTTGTCGGTGCGACAAGCGCCTGAATCTCGACGAGTACGGGGCGCGAACCTTCCATGCCCGCAAACACGACCGAGCCGGAGCTGTTATCCCGCCTGCCGGCCAGAAACAGGGCGGACGGGTTGGCCACCTCCTCAAGTCCATTGCCTGTCATATCGAAGACGCCGATTTCATCGGTCGGACCAAAGCGGTTTTTCACGCCGCGCAGGATGCGGAAACGATGGCCGCGGTCCCCTTCGAAGTAAAGCACGGTATCGACCATATGTTCGATGACGCGCGGGCCGGCAATCTGTCCTTCTTTTGTGACATGGCCGACCAGAATGACCGTCCAGCCCGAGCGTTTGGCAAACCGCACAAGCTCCTGCGTGGTCCCGCGCAGTTGCGATACAGTGCCGGGCGCGGCATCGATTGCATCGGCCATCACGGTCTGGATCGAATCGATTACCAATATGCCGGGCGGCTGTTTGGTCGGCTTTTCGACGGTGGCCAGAATGTTTCCCAGCCGGGTCTCGATGCCGAGCTCAACGGGGGCGTCGGCAAGCCCCAGCCGCTTGGCCCGCAATTTGACCTGTGCGCCCGATTCTTCGCCTGAGATGTAAATCGCCCGGACCCCGCGCGCGGCGAGGGCAGCGGTCGCCTGCAGCAACAGGGTGGATTTGCCGATGCCCGGGTCGCCACCGACAAGCAGGGCCGATCCCGGGACAAGCCCGCCGCCGCAGACCCTGTCGAACTCTGCGATTCCGCTGATAATGCGTGGCGCCTCGGCCTCCTCGGTCGCCAGCGAGCTTAATGTGATTGCCTGTTTCTTCTTGAGTTGCAGGACAGGGGCGGGGCCATCACCCGGCAGGTCTTCGACCAGACTGTTCCATTCGCCGCAGCTGTCGCACCGGCCGGCCCATTTCGACGCTGTCGCGCCGCATGCGGTGCAGGTGAAACTTTGTGAAGCGCGCGCCATCAGCGGCCCGGCCAGGTCGCTGATGGCGCGTATGTGACATCATGCGTCAATCTGTATGGGTCCTGCGATTTCACCGTGGATGAACTGTTCGATATAGGGGTTGCCGCTGTCATCGATATCTTGTGCGGCGCCGCACCAGATAATCTTGCCCTGATAGATCATTGCGATCTTGTCGGCGATTTGTCGTGCGCTCTTCATATCATGGGTGATGGTCAGGGTTGTCGCACCGAGGTCGCGGACACATTCGACAATCAGATCATTGATGATGCCGGCCATGATCGGATCAAGCCCCGTGGTCGGCTCATCGAAAAAGATGATATCGGGTGTGGTGGCAATGGCACGCGCCAGACCGACCCGTTTTTGCATCCCGCCCGAAAGCTCGGCGGGGTTCATTTGCGCGATTTCTTCCTCAAGGCCGACCTGCGCCAGCGCCTCATAGGCGCGCGCCCGTGCCTGCTTGCGCGGCATGCCTTTGGACTGAATGAGCCCGAATGCGACATTCTCCCAAACCGATAGGGAATCGAACAGGGCAGCGCCTTGAAACAGCATCCCGATATCGGCCATCACGGCCTCGCGCTTGCTGCCTGAAAGCCGGGTCACATCCTGCTGTTTGATCATGATCTGGCCTGCGTCGGGCTGCAGCAGACCAAGGATGCATTTCAGCGTGACGGATTTGCCGGTGCCCGAGCCGCCGATGATGACAAGCGACTCACCGCGGCCAATCTCCAGATCAATCCCCTTCAGCACGGCATGGGCGCCGAAGCTTTTGGTCAGTCCGCTCACCGTGATCATGGCCGACCCGGATGTCATGCGCCCCTCACGAGAAGAAGAAATCCGTCAGGATATAGTTAAACAGCAGAATAAGTACCGATGCGGTGACGACGGCATTTGTCGTTGCCGCTCCCACGCCTTGCGCGCCACCCCGGCTGTAATAACCGTGATAGCAGCCCATCAGTGCGATGATGAAGCCGAATACCGCAGCTTTCGTCAGCCCCGACGTCACGTCACCGGTTTCCAGTACATTCACGGTGCTTTCCATATAGACGCCCGCATTCAGCCCAAGCCGTCTTGTGGCCGCAAGATAACCGCCCATAACGCCGATGATATCGGCAATCAGCACCAGCAGCGGCATTGTCAGTGTGGCGGCGATCAGGCGCGGGGCGATCAGATATTTAAACGGATTGGTGGCCAGCGTGGTCAGCGCGTCAATCTGCTCGGTGACGCGCATCGTGCCGATTTCGGCGGCAATCGCGGATGACACCCGGCCCGCGACCATCAGCGCGGCAAGCACGGGCCCAAGCTCGCGCACCATGGCGATGACGACCACTTGTCCCACAAAGCCTTCGGCATTGAACCGCGAGCCACCGACATAGATCTGCAAGGCCAGCACGGCGCCTGTGAAGATCGCCGTCAACCCTACGACGGGCAGGGAGAAATAACCGATGCGCAGCATTTGCAACAGGATCGTACGTGGGAAAAACGGTGGCGTCACGCAATGGCGCAGGCTGATCGCGGTAAAGCTAGCGAGCTTGCCGGTTGACTGCAGAAACAGCAAAAAGACATGGCCGATCGTGGCCAGAACGTTCCAGCGCGCCATCGGCGTCAACACCTGCTCGAGATATAGTTGCGCGCGATACGGTTGCCCAACCGCGTCAGGATTTCGTAACTGATCGTATTGGCACTGCGGGCCAGCCGGTCAATGGGTGCATTGGGGCCAATCAATTCAATCATACTGCCTTCGCGACAAACTTCCGCCGGTATACCGGTCACATCGAAGGCTGTAAGATCCATCGAGACCTGTCCGACCATGCGAATGTCATGACCGGCGATCCAGCCCTTTGCAAAGTTCCCCAATGCCCGCAAGCAGCCGTCGGCATAACCCAATCCGGTGATTGCGATGCGGCGCGGGGTGGTTGCCTGATAGGTCGCTCCGTACCCCACGCATTCGGCGCTGTCAATCTCGCGCAGTTGCAGGATGGGGGTTTCCAGCGTCAGCACATTGCGGAACGGGTTTTCCCCTTCCAGGCGCGGGTTGCCGCCAAACAGACCAATGCCAACCCGGGTCAGGTCGAAATGATATGCCGCATCCAGCAAACAGCCCGCAGTGTTCGATAATGTCGCGGGCAGGTGCGCAAACGCCTCGCGCAAGGATTGAAAGCGGCAAAGCTGTGCCGCATTCATCGGATGTTCAGGCTGATCGGCGCAGGCAAGATGCGACATCAGAAAATCGAGCTCGACCCCTTCAAGTCGCTCGGGCTCACTTTGCAGCAGCGCGACGTCGGCTGCCGACAGACCAAGCCGGTTCATGCCGGTATCGACGTTCAAGATGGCGCCGGGGCGTGGCGCGCTCGCCATGCGCCAGCGTGCGATATCAGAAAGACTGTTCAATACCGGCCGCAGGCGTAAATTCGCGAAGTCCCGCACCGGGCCGCCCGCAATGCCGTTCAACACATAAATTTTTGCTGACGGTGCCACGGCGCGCAAGGCAGCGGCTTCGGAAAATTGCGCGACGAAAAAGCAAGTGCAGCCCGCGTCGAGCAATGCGCGTGCTACCGGCGCAAGCCCAAGTCCGTACGCATCCGCTTTCAGCACCGCCGCGGTTTGCGCGGTGGGCGCAGTTGCAGCCAGAAAGCGGTAGTTGCTGACAATCGCATCCAGATCGATGGTGGCGATTGTGCTGAAAGCGGTGCTGCCGGTATCGGCTGCGTCCGCGCCTTTGGCGATGGCCGGGTGCATGTCAGAATGCTTGGTCAGGGATTTGTCCGTCTTCTGCCAGATTGTCGAATTTGGTTATCCGGCCGACAAAGGCCAGGTTGACCGTGCCGATCGGGCCGTGCCGCTGTTTGCCGATGATGATTTCCGCAAGCCCGTGTACGGCCTCCATTTCCTCAAGCCAGATGGCATGTTCGGGCGTCTCTTCGCGCGGGCGGCGCTTCTCCACATAATATTCTTCGCGGAACACGAACATGACGACATCCGCATCCTGTTCGATCGAGCCGGATTCGCGCAGATCCGAAAGCTGCGGGCGCTTGTCATCGCGCTGTTCGACCTGCCGCGACAGCTGCGACAGCGCCACCACCGGCACATTGAGTTCCTTGGCCAGCGCCTTCAGCCCCTGGGTGATCTCGGAAATCTCCTGAACCCGGTTGTCGCCCGAACCCGAGGAGGGGCGCACCAGTTGCAGATAATCGACGATGATCAGCCGCAAACCGTGCTGCCGCTTGAGCCGCCGCGCACGGGCGCTGAGCGCGGCGATCGGCAGCGCGCCGGTATCGTCGATGAACAGCGGCAGTTCATGCAACTCCTGACTGGCGCGCACAAGCCGGCTGAAATCATCGTCACTGACATTGCCGCGGCGGATCTTGTCCGAGGTGATGTCCGCCTGTTCGGCAAGGATACGGGTGGCGAGCTGCTCTGACGACATTTCGAGGGAGAAAATCGCGACGCTGGCAGGTTCGGGTACCTCGCCCTTCGCTTCGGCCCGCCGCGCGGCTTCCAGCATATCTTTCGCGGCATTGAAGGCGATATTGGTGGCAAGTGCGGATTTGCCCATCGCCGGCCGGCCGGCAAGGATGATGAGATCGGAATCGTGCAGCCCGCCAAGCAGATTGTCCAGCTTGGTGAATTTGGTGGGAATACCGCTCAACCCGCCATCGCGCTCATAGGCTTTCGCGGCCACATCGACGGCTTCGGTCAGGGCCGATTTGAACTGCCGCAAGCCGCCTTCATAGGTGCCGCGCTCGGCCATTGCGAACAGCTTTTCTTCTGCTGTCTCTATCTGTTCGCTCGCGGTGACCGCCACATCGGCCTCATAGGCTTCATTGACCATGGTCTCGCCCAGCCGGATGAGACCGCGCCGCATTGCCAGATCCCGGATATGACGGCCATAGAACTCGGTATTGATGACGGTGGTTGCCGCCGCCGCCAGCCGGGTGAGATAGGCCGCGCCGCCAAGCTGGCTGAACTGCTCGTCGCGTTCGAAATAACCCTTCAGGGTGACCGGCGTCGCAAGCTGCCCGCGATTGATCAGCGTGCCGGCGGCTGTAAAGATCCTGGCATGCGCGGGTTCGTAGAAATGGTCCGCCTCAAGGAAGGTCGTTACCTGGTGGAAGGCGTCATTATTGATCAGAATGGCACCGAGCAGGGCCTGCTCGGCCTCTATATTATGAGGCTGCACCCGATAGCCCGGTTGCGAAGGCTGAGAATCAGCCCCGGTATCATTCACGCCGGGCAGGGTGACAAGATTTGGATTTGCGGCGTCGGACATGGAGTCAATCTATCGCTGCTGACACCAGCTTGAAAGCCGGCATGATTCGTCATCCACCAAAAACTTATACACCAATGTTAAGACCGGGGATAACTCTGCGGGAGTTATACGCGTATCAGGCATTCGCCATGCTGTTCAGACAATAAAAAAGCCGGGCTCGGACGCCCGGCTTAATATACAGTTTGTGTTCTGGCTTAGGCCGGGGTTTCGGCCTCGGTTTCCATATCTCCGGATTCGGCGCCGTCTGCATCGTCAGTTCCGAGTTCTGCTTCCGCAGCCTGCATGGCTTCTTCATCCTCGAAGAATTCCTCAAGCTCAAGCAGCTCTTCATCCTCTTCGGCAGCCAGCACGTTGATACCGGCGGCCTGTTGCTCCGCCTCGTCCTGTGACCGCGCGACATTGATGCTGACGACTGCTGAAACTTCCGGATGCAGCACGATGCGCACATCATGCAGGCCCAGATTCTTTATCTGACGATCCAGCGCAACCTGCGTGCGGTCGATTGAGAATCCGTTTTCCGACACAACATTAGCGATGTCGCGGCTGTTAACAGACCCGTACAGAATCCCTGTTTCGCCCGATTGCCGGATAACGACAAAGGACTGGCCATCAAGTTTGTCGCCAACCTTTTCCGCCTCGTTGCGCAGCTCAAGGTTGCGGGCTTCCAGTTGTGCGCGCTGGGCTTCGAAATGTTTCAGATTTTCCTCGGTCGCGCGCAGCGCTTTCCTTTGCGGCAGCAGGAAATTACGGGCATAGCCTTCCTTTACCGAAACGACTTCACCCATCTGACCTAATTTTTCAACGCGTTCAAGCAGTACGATCTGCATTCTCAATCCCCTTGGCCCTTGCCGGTTTGGGCGGCGATAGCTTTCTGACGGAAGCCGGCGAACTGTTCTGCCAGGCCCAATCCCACCGTCAACAGGATGAGCCAGCTAAAGAAAAACATCAAAGTGTAAAATACCGTCAGCACGACTGGCCGTGCCGGTAAGCGGCGGGAAATAACATGGACTGTGCTTAATCCCAAGAAAAAATACGGCACGGCGAAGATTACCGCAATTGCAGAAGCCGCGAGCCCCGCTGTTCCAGGCAGAAACGTGGCGATGATGCTTGCCAGCAAGATGAAATTCAGCCAACGCGGCAATTGCAGGTTTGCAAGACCGGGGGAGGGGCGCAGCGACGGACCAAACCGCTGGGCCATGGCCTGCGCCAACGCCCCGCTGGCTATCATCGACAGTACCCAGGCGACTGCCACGCTTAGCAACGCAATGACCGGCAGCATGGCGCGCAAGGCGGTTTCATCAAGCACGTTGCCACCTGTCTGCATCTGCATTTGCGTAATCGCCGCGGCCAGTCCATCGATATCGACGAATGTGGCGATAACCCCGCGCAGCCCTTCAGGATGGCTCAGGCTGTAAATGGCGCCACCGGCGACAAACAGGCTGGCAAATATACAAAGCACTGCGAACAGCAGTCCGGCGGGATACCATTCGGTCCGCGCTTGGCCGTCATTATCGATATAGCTGCGCGACAGCAGGGCAAAGCGGCAAAGGATTATCGGCGCGACCGCGTTGCTCAGCGCATAGGCAAGTGCAGTTGCCGGATTTCCCGCGACCGCAATTGCGGTTGTACCGGCGGCAGCGGCGATTATGGCTCCCCTGACATGCTGTGTGAGCCCGGCGAAGAAAAGTGGCGCAGGGGCAAGCCAGACCAGAACAACCGCAAAAAGACTTCCACTCAATACAGAGGCGTAGAACAGGGCGCTGGTCAGCCCCGCTGCGATAGCTTTCAAAAGATCAGCACGCATCGAAAGGACACCTGTTGGCGAAAGAAGACTGCATAATCGAGCGTTTGATGCCAGCAGGCGGGAGGCCCAAATTGCTTGCGCCGCCTTTTGTCAGACAATTGGCGGCGCAAATCTATTCCGGTGGGAAACACCGCGCCCGAAGGCTCAATTGTAAACTGCGTAATGCGTTGTTTACTTGATCACATAGGGCAGAAGCGCAAGTTCGCGAGCACGTTTGATCGCGCGGGCCAACTCGCGTTGCTTGCGTTTGGAAACCGCCGTGATGCGGCTTGGAACGATTTTCCCGCGTTCAGACTGATACCGCATCAGCAGTTTGACATCCTTATAGTCAATTTTCGGCGCATTCTCGCCGGAAAACGGACAGGTCTTGCGCCGGCGAAAAAACGGCCGGCGACCAAAATCACCACCACTCATTCTTTCGGCTCCTCATTTCTATCATTGTCGGAAGGCCTGTTTTCGGTATTCCCTTCGCGCGGGCCGCGCCGTTCGCGCCGTCCGCGGCCACGTTCTTCCCTGGCCTGCATCATAATCGACGGTGCGTCGTCCAATGCATCAACGCGCAAGGTCATGAAGCGTATGACATCGTCATGCAGCCGCATCTGGCGTTCCATTTCCGCAACCGCGGGGTGCGGCGCGTCAATATTCATTAAAATGTAGTGTCCCTTACGGTTCTTGCGAATCCGATATGCCAGGTTGCGCAGGCCCCAATATTCGGTCTTGCCGACATTGCCGCCGCCTTCGGTCAGAACATTCGAAAATGTTTCGACAAGCGACTCAACATGCTGGGACGACACATCCGGGCGGGCGATAAACACATGCTCATAGCAAGGCATGTAACCACTCTCCTTCTCAGACCATTCGTCAGCGGCTCCGGAATTCATCGGGTCCAGAGCATCTCCCGCTTTATACCGCCACTTCTGACAATATAAAACGTGCCGCCTGACAGCGTGTGTCGGCGGCACGGGCGCGCACTATACGCAAACCTGTGACGAACGCAAGCGGCATTGCTTTTTACGTGGATCTCTTGCTTCCATGCGACAGCGCATTATCTGTTTATCCACGTTACACTGTTTTACTGAATTCCTGCTCCGCTATGCGCGAATGCTTGAGTGGGTAACTCTGGTGAATAACTCCGGAGCCACATGGCGGCTGCGCTGGCTGAGGCTGGTAAACAAGTAGTATGCTGTTCATCAAAGTTTGGTTATTGTATCTGCAATAATGGTGAACTGTCGTCGGATGTTCGGTTGGGTGTCTGGAAGCAGACCGGTAATTTGAAGTGAATCGGCAATTTCGAGACGATGGGAAACCTGCCGCGCTTGGTATTTTGGTACATAGCGGCAGGACATTAAGTTGGAAGGGAACAGGCGTTGAAGCCATATCGTAATATCATACCGTGGATGGTCATCGCGGTTTTGCTGGTGTTCTTGTTTTATCTGTTTCAGGGGCCAAGCGATCGTCATTCAGCGAACGCAATTTCATATTCGCAATTTCTTTCCGAAACAGACGCGGGCAATGTGCGCGATGTGACGATCAGCGGTGATTCAATCGTTGGCCATCTCAGCGACGGACGCAGCTTTTCGACCCTTGCTCCCAATGATCCCGCGCTTGTCGCCCGGCTTGAAAAAAGCGGCGTGAATATTTCCGCCGCGCCGGTCGATGATGACGGGCTGTCTTTCTTCGGTCTGCTGATTTCCTGGTTCCCGATGCTGCTGCTGGTTGCAGTATATATTTTCTTCATGCGTCAGATGCAGGGCGGCAGCGGCCGTGCCATGGGGTTTGGCAAATCGCGGGCCAAACTGCTGACACAGGAAAATGGCCGCGTCACATTCGACGATGTGGCGGGCGTCGAGGAAGCAAAGGAAGAGCTTCACGAAATCGTCGAGTTTCTGCGCGATCCCCAGAAGTTTCAGCGGCTGGGCGGGCGCATCCCCAAGGGGGTCCTGCTTGTTGGCCCGCCAGGCACCGGCAAGACCTTGCTGGCGCGGGCCATTGCCGGTGAGGCGAATGTCCCCTTCTTTACAATTTCGGGTTCTGATTTCGTTGAGATGTTCGTCGGTGTTGGCGCTTCGCGCGTAAGGGATATGTTCGAACAGGCCAAGAAAAACGCGCCCTGCATCATTTTCATGGATGAAATCGATGCGGTCGGCCGCCATCGCGGCGCGGGCCTTGGCGGTGGTAACGACGAACGCGAGCAGACGCTGAACCAACTGCTTGTCGAGATGGACGGATTCGAGGCGAATGAAGGCGTGATCCTGATTTCCGCGACCAACCGTCCCGATGTGCTGGATCCCGCCTTGTTGCGCGCGGGCCGGTTCGACCGGCAGGTGGTTGTGCCCAATCCCGATATTATGGGGCGCGAGAAAATCCTGAAGGTGCATATGCGTAAAGTTCCGCTTGCCCCGGATGTGGATGCAAAGGTTCTGGCGCGCGGAACGCCGGGCTTTTCCGGTGCGGATCTTGCCAATCTGGTCAATGAGGCGGCATTGCTTGCCGCCCGTATCGGCAAGCGGCTCGTGGGCATGGCAGAGTTTGAGGCCGCCAAGGACAAGGTGATGATGGGGGCCGAACGGCGCTCCATGGTGATGTCGGAGGAAGAGCGCCGTCTCACCGCCTATCATGAGGGCGGCCATGCGCTGGTCGCGCTCAATATCCCCTGCACTGATCCTGTGCATAAGGCGACGATCATTCCGCGCGGCCGTGCGCTTGGCATGGTCATGCGGCTGCCTGAACGCGATCAATTGTCTGTAACCCGTGAAAAACTGCTGGGCGATATCAGCGTATTCATGGGGGGACGGATTGCGGAAGAGCTGATCTTCGGACATGAGAAGGTCACTTCTGGTGCGTCGTCGGATATCGAGATGTCGACGAAAATGGCCCGCGCCATGGTCACCCGTTACGGGCTGAGCGAGGCGTTGGGACCGCTTGCCTATGGTGAGAATGAGGAAGAAGTATTTCTGGGCCATTCGGTGACCCGTACGCAGAATATTTCACCCGAGACTGCAAAGCTGATCGATCAGGAAATCCGCCGGATCATTGATGAATGCTATGCGCGGGCGGAAAAGATCCTCAAAGAGCATCTTGATGATCTGCATACGCTGGCGAACGGTTTGCTGGAGTATGAGACCCTGTCAGGCGATGAAATCAAGGCCTTGCTTCGCGGCGAATCGTTGCATCGCGATCAGCCTGATTCCCAGCCTGCACCGCAAGGATCAGGCTCGGCTGTCCCGACAGCAGGCAAGTCACGGGGCGGTTCGTCCGCCGGCGGGCCGATGGAGCCGCAGCCGCAAGGGTCCTGACGTTAGAAAGGGCCGCGGTTTGCAAAAACCCGGCCCTCGTATCTGCTTGCTGAGGCAGGACAACGGTGCCTGCATGGCGGTGTAGGATTGGGTGTCATGACCCCCAGATTCGATAGGGCGAGAATCCTCGGTATCGTCAATATCACCGCCGATTCCTTTTCGGACGGCGGCAAATATCTCGATCCGGGGAATGCGATCCTGCATGCCCGTGCGTTGATTGCGGCCGGGGCCGATATCATCGATCTCGGCCCGGCCTCAAGTCATCCCGATGCCCAGCCGGTGACGGCCGCGCAGGAAATCGCCCGCCTCGAGCCAGTTGTTGCGGCGCTGTCAGATACCGGCATTGCTTTATCCATCGACAGCTTCCAGCCTGAAACGCAACTTTATGCTGTTCGGAAAAATATCAGTTATATTAATGATATACAGGGGTTTCCTGATCCAGAAATTTATCCTGATTTGGCGCGTTCGGACTGCAAGCTGATCGTGATGCATTCGGTGCAGTCGCAAGGCGGAGCAACCCGTGTGGCGACAGATGTGGACGGCCTCTATTCACGGATCGCCGGATTTTTCGAGACGCGGCTTTTGGCGTTGACGGATGCGGGTATTTCGAAAGACCGCATTATTCTGGACCCCGGAATGGGCTTTTTTTTGGGTAATGTGCCGGATGCGTCACTTTCGATACTTGGCAAATTGCGGCAATTAAAGCAGCGTTTCGGCCTGCCGATGTTGATTTCGGTGTCGCGCAAATCCTTTTTGCAGCAGGTGAGCGGTGCAAAGGCGGCGCAGGCCGGTGCGGCAAGTCTTGCGGCTGAGCTTTATGCGGCATTCGCCGGTGCGGACTATATTCGAACCCATGACGCGGGCAGTTTGCGGCAGGGGTTGGCGGTCTGGTCCGCGCTTAGGAAATTTGACACAAACTTGCGCTAGGAATAAGTCGTTTGCGCAACCGAGGGGGCGAATTTCACTCGTTGCCAGTTTTATTTGTACGAACTTATTGTTTGCAGATTTTTAGAGGACGAAATGGCCCGAAAATATTTTGGAACTGATGGAATTCGCGGCACCGCCAACAAGTTTCCGATGACAGCCGATATCGCGTTGCGTGTTGGCATGGCGGCAGGGCAGCTTTTCACGCAAGGTGATCACCGACACAAGGTGATCATCGGCAAGGATACCCGCTTGTCAGGATATATGGTTGAGCCGGCGCTGACGGCGGGTTTTACCTCGGTCGGTATGGATGTGGTGCTTTTGGGACCGGTGCCGACACCCGCGGTGGCCATGCTGACCCGGTCGATGCGCGCCGATATCGGTGTCATGATATCGGCCAGCCATAATCCGTTTGGCGATAATGGCATCAAATTGTTCGGGCCGGACGGCTACAAGCTCAGCGATGAAAATGAAATCGAGATCGAACGCCGGATGGAAAACGGCATTTTCGATCAATTGGTGTCGCCCGATATGCTGGGCCGCGCCA
>CALAQW010000018.1 GCA_937888955.1 uncultured Alphaproteobacteria bacterium
AGCGATATGCTGCGACAGCATTTGCGATGTAGCGCAGACGGATCGGATGATATTGTGCGGGCATCGCGGTAGCCTGGGCAAGCTTGTCGCCTGTCAGTGGTTGCGGCAGGGGGGCGCCATATATGAGCAGCGGCAGCTCCTTGCCGCCGGTGCCGTAATGCACAAGACTTGGCCGGAATAAAATAGACTGGTCAACGCGCGTGTTGATCGCGCCATTTGCGCATGCGGCAAGCGGGAAGAGAAAACTCAACACAAGCAAGGCCCTCAGCACATTCGGGGCGTGCGGGGGGCGATCCGCCGACAATCGGGTTAGCCAATTCGTCACAGGTTCATGCCGCATTTTCAACTTGCCCCGTATAGCCTTCATTACAGCCGCATTGTCATTGTAAATTCGACAGGCCAGAGTTCAGAGTAAAGTATCATTTTGATGCGAAACCGGGCAATTTCAAGGCAGGTTTCGACGCATCTCCCCATTCAGATATCGAGGTTTTGCGCAAATGCCGCATGGTCCTGGATAAAGCGAAAACGCAATTCGGCCTTTTTGCCCATCAGTTGCTCGACAAGATCGGCTGTGTTGCGATCGGCGACATCCGACAGCACGACGCGCAGAAGGTTGCGTTTTGCTGGGTCCATGGTCGTCTCGCGCAACTGCGCGGGCATCATCTCGCCAAGCCCCTTGAAGCGTCCGATATCGACTTTGCCCCGGCCTGAAAACTCGCCCTCAAGCAGCATATCCTTGTGCGCATCATCCCGGGCATAGGCGACCTTGCTGCCGCGGCTGAGCCGGTATAGCGGCGGCATCGCAAGATACAGTTTTCCGCTGTCGATAAGCTGCGGCATCTGGCGATAGAAAAAGGTGATAAGCAATGACGCGATATGTGCGCCGTCGACATCGGCGTCGGTCATGATAATAACCTTGCCGTACCGTAATTCCGCGTCAGTATATTTATCGCGCATACCGGTTCCAAGTGCCTGCACGATGTCGGAAATTTCCTGATTGGCCTGCAACTTGCCGGCTGCGGCGCTCGCAACATTCAGGATTTTGCCACGCAGTGGCAGGATTGCTTGCGTTTTCCTGTTGCGGGCTTGTTTTGCAGACCCCCCTGCGGAATCGCCTTCGACCAGGAAAATTTCAGTATCGTCCGCGCTGTTGCTGCTGCAATCGGCAAGTTTGCCTGGCAGCCGTAACTTCCGTGTTGCGGTCTTGCGCGAAACCTCTTTTTCCTGACGCTTCCGGATCCGCTCCTCGGCCTGGTTGATCGTCCAGTCGAGCAGTTTATTCGCCATGGCCGGATTGCCTGACAGCCAATGGTCGAAATGATCCCTGATGGCGTTTTCAACCAGCCTGGCCGCTTCCGTCGTAGCGAGCTTTTCTTTTGTCTGTCCCTGAAATTCAGGTTCACGGATGAACAGGGACAATACGGCACCGGCACTGTTCATGGCGTCGTCGGCCGTTATCAGTGCGGCTTTCTTATTGCCGACAAGCTGACCGTAATTGCGCATGCCACGATGAATTGCTGTGCGCAATCCGCTTTCGTGGGTGCCCCCCTGCGGTGTCGGGACAGTGTTGCAATAGGAATGGATAAAAGCATCGGCATCGCCATACCAGCTTATCGCCCATTCAAGCGATCCGCGCCCGTTGGGCAATGTTTCCCGCCCGCGGAAAGCAGTATCGGTGATCAATGTGCGCCCTGCGATGGCCGTTTCAAGGTAATCGGCAATACCACCGGGAAAGCAGATATTCTCGTTTTCCGGCACCGTACTGTCCGCACCAAGAAGTTCTGCCGCACAGCGCCAGCGCAACTCGACGCCCGCAAACAGATAGGCTTTGGAGCGGACCATCTTGTAAAGGGTTGCCGGTTTGAATGCGGCTTTCTCGCCAAAAATTTCCGTATCGGGAATGAATTGGATGCGGGTGCCGCGCCGGTTGGCCGTTTTACCGATTTCCTGCAACTTGTCCTGCGGCACGCCGCGCGCATAATTCTGTGCATAGACGATGCGGTCGCGCGCGACCTCGATGGACAGGCGTTCGGCGAGCGCATTGACAACAGATAGCCCGACGCCGTGCAGTCCGCCCGAGGTCGTATAGGCCTTGCTGCCGAACTTGCCGCCTGAATGCAATGTCGTGAGGATAACCTCAAGGGCTGATTTATCTTTGAATTTCGGGTGTGGATCGATGGGGATACCACGACCGTTATCTTCGATCGTCAGACAGTTTCCGCCACTTAGCGATACTTCGATGCGTGTTGCATGGCCTGCAACCACTTCATCCATCGCATTATCGATGATCTCCGCGGCCAAATGGTGCAGGGCGCGATCATCGGTGCCCCCGATATACATCCCAGGACGCCGCCTGACAGGTTCAAGCCCCTCCAGAACCTCGATGTCGTGGGCGGTGTAACTGTCACTTGTTTGCGATTGAGCCCGAGATTCTGTTTGCGAATTTGCCTGAGAGCCGTTCTTGGCGTTAGCAGGGGATTTACCAAAAAGATCCGGAGTACCGGCCATGAGTCTGTCCGTTAACCTGCGCGTTGAACCAACTCGCGCACAATGTAGTTCGGGCAAATGCGCGCGATCTCGTGTTTCGTCAGCCCGAACCGTGATTCGCAATCTGCAGGCAATATTGGGGGATGTTGGTTTTCAGTAAAGCCACTTTCAGCGCATGTCGATGTGAAACAGCGCAATCAGTCTCCTGGCGCCGGTTGGCGAACAGGATTTAATCGGCGAGCCGTATTTCCGAAACCACGCCACCTGCCGCCTCAATCTGCGTATAAGCATCTTCACAGGCGATGGCGTTGAGAAGTTGGGCGCCTGCAAGGTTGGCGCCGGTAAATATCGTCCCTGTCAGGTTGCAGCGGGTCATATTCGCGCCGGTAAGATTACAATTGCTGAAATCGCTTTCCTGAAACCGCCCATATTGCAAGTTGGCCGCGATATTGCGGTCGGAACTTGATTGTGCGCCGACCTGCGCAAAATTGGCATTTTTCAGATTTGCATTGCGGCAGAACACGCGCTTGAGAATTGCGGCGCGCAAATCGGTTTTCTGAAGATTGGCGCGCTCCAGATTGGACAGTGAAAAATCAACGAGTCTGAGCTTTGCACCGGTGAAATCCGCTGCTGTCAGCTTGCAGTTGATCAATCGTGCGCCAGATAGATCCACATGTTCGAAGTGACAGCCGCTAAGATCCAGATTGGACAATTCCAGTCTGTGGCCGAGCGCGCCATTCGATTTCAGCCACTCCTCGTGCCGGGCGATCAGGGCGGGCAGTTCGGCAAGGGTTTTCTCACTGCGGATGGGCAGATTCTTGGTGCCAGCGCCTGCCGCAAGCTGGCTGTTATCGATGACGCAGCCCGCAAAATCGGTGTTCTTCAGTGTTGCACCGCCAAGTTGCGTGTGCCGCAAAACCGCGCCACGTAACGAGACGTCGGTAAGATCGGCATGCGCCAAATCTGTGCCCTCAAGGTCGGCACCTTCAAAATTCGCGCCGCGCAGATCGGCTCCGTCGAGCAGGGTGTCATGCAGCACCGAATCCTGCAAATTTGCCTGCATGGCACGGCCCTTGCTGATCTTCGCGCCAGACAAATCCGCATGACAGAGGGTTGCGGCGATCATTTCAGTGGGGACGACATCGCTGTTTTGCGATACGGGTTCGCCATTTTCCTGAAACCGGTAATAGATACCTTCCCGCATATCCGCGAAGCGGAGGCGTGCGTCTGTCAACACGCTGCCTTGCAGTGAGGCGCCGCGCAGATCGGCATTGCTGAGGTCGGCGGCCTCCAGCCTGGCCAACCGCAATGTCGCGCCTTTCAAGCGCGCGCCGCAGAGTTTTGTGCCGTTAAGGGTAGCGTCAGTCAGATTGGCGCCGATGAAGTTGACGCTTGTCAGGTCACGGCCGCACAGATCCATGCCGGACAGATCGTGAAAAGACAGATCAGCGGGCATGCCGCGACCTTTCGCAATATAATCCGCCTGTGCCGCCAAGACCGTGTTAAGCGTAGACTGATCAATACGCGTCAGCTTTTGTGGCGTCGAAGCGTTTCTCAACAGTCCAGCTCCCATGGGCGGATACCTTGTGCGGCACCGATAATCCGGTTGTCGGGCAAAAAGAGTGTAACCGTCGTACCTGTACCCTGTTCGCTGGTAATCGTCAGATCACCGTCATGCAATCGCGCGAGCTTGCGCGAGATAGCGAGGCCAAGGCCCGCGCCCTGTTCAATTTGGTCGAGCGCTTCGCGCCCTGCGCGGAATGGTTCGAACAGGGTAGCCAGATTCTGCTCGCCGATCCCGATGCCGTTATCGCGGATGGTAAGTTCCAGGCCTTTTTCATGCCGTGTGCTGACGAGTGATATTTTGCCGCCCGCAGGGGTGAACTTGATAGCGTTGGCAAACAGATTGACCAGAATTTGCTTGATCGCTCGCGCCTCGACATAGAGCGTCATCTGCGAAGCCGTATCGATAGAGATCGTGATGTTTTTCTCGATCGCCCGGTCGCGAACCAGCCGGATCGTGGCAGTGACAAGGTCTGCGAGTTCGGTCGTTTCCTCCAACAGCTCGCGATTGCCGGTTTCAATTTTCGACAAATCCAGAATGTCGTTGATCAGTGACAGCAAATGTTGCGCGCTATGCAGAATATCATTGGCATATTCGCGGTAGCGCGGGGTTGAGTGCGCACCGAAATATTCCTGCGACAGGATTTCGGAAAAGCCAATGATGGCGTTCAGGGGAGTCCGCAATTCATGGCTCATATTGGCCATGAACTCGACCTTTGACCTGTCAGCGTCTTCTGCCTGCTGCTTGGCCTGGATCAGGGTCTGAACATCGGCCTTTTGCCGGGTGCTTTCGACCGCAGATAAAAGTAATTCGGCAAATTGGTCAGCCAGCGCCAGCCTGCTTTGAGTCCAGCGTGCGCCATGCGGCAACAGCAACCTGAAAAGCAGCGGTGACATGTCGGCAGGATACACCGGAATATCGCGGCAATTTTGCGGTAACGGATCTGTCTCGTTGCAGATTTGTGCTGATTCCTGTTCTGCCGCAGTGGCACAGAGACCCGCCTGACCCACAAGCTGCCAATCCGTATTCGCAGCGTTTTGCCGCCAAACTTCGCAGGTGGCAAGATCCAGCATCTGCGAGGCCGCGGTACAAAAAGCATCCAGTGACCGGGACAGATCAACAGCCCCGGCATTCAGTCGGGTGACAAAGGAAAGCAGGTGCGACAGCTTCTCCCTGTCGTTCAACATATCGCCCTGTTCCGACTGTGATGCTTCCCCAAGTACCTGTTGCATCCTACGGCCACATAAATTGATTTCGTTAAGTACAATTGTTTCAATCTCCAATACGGAGTTGTTCCACTTGATAATATAATTTTCCTAACCAAACCTTTAGCGGCAGTATATCGGTCGGATTTTCAGGTTAATTGCACCCGCGGTCAGGTGATCCTCGTCACAAAGCGGGCAACTATTACCTGTTGTGGTGATGCAAAGCGCGTTGGGAAGGGATGCCTGGTAGTCAGCAAGATGCGTAAGTCATGTGTAAGGGGGCAAGCTTAAGCCGCGGCTGGCCAGAACCCATGGTCGGGGCGGCTGGATTCGAACCAACGACCCCCTGCTCCCAAAGCAGGTGCGCTACCAGACTGCGCCACGCCCCGACTTGCTGAACTTCAGCGGCAAAATAACAGTAAGTCTGCCGACAGCGCTCAGGCGAGCCGGGAATACACGATCACGGTAGGCGGAGCAAGTCGTCTGAGTGAATTTCGGCACCTGATGGCGGGCTGTTGCGTTATTTCTGCCTGTGGCTTCTCAGTTCGCGCCGTCGCATCAGCTTGAACAGACCCTGACAGGCAATAAGCGGACGCTTGCCCACATGTGCCTCTGCACCGACAAATGCAACCGAACGCGTCAGCTTGCTGACCTTCGCCTGGCCAATGACCCAGTCACCCGGCCGCGCGATCGACAGCAAATCTGTCGTCATGCGAACGGTGAGTGCGGTTGAGCGCGCATTATGCGCGACCGTCATGCCCATCAGCGCGTCGGCAAAGGTCATCAGCATGCCGCCATGGATAATCCCTGCGCCATTGCAATGTTCGTCACGGGCTTGAAAAGCGCGCCAGCATACCCCGTCCGCATCGAATTTCTGGTACATGCGGCCATGCGGCGCGGTAAAAGGGCTTGTCGTATCGTGAATTTCCCAACCCGCTTCTGAAAGAAAGTCGGGAAGCGGCGTGGTTGTTGTCGAAGAGGTTGCCAATGGTTCAGCCTCAAGTGAAGAAGTTACGGGGAAGCGGGGACGGGCAAGGCTGTGTCCGCCCGCCCGTCATGCAGGGGGCTGGCAATAAATAGTGGATGTATCAGGCGATCCCCCGGCTTGATGCCAAGCCGGTCGGTTGTGCCGCCGTTCAATTCCAGCACGGCCCGCACCGGGGCTGCCGAGTGCCGGCCGGTCAGGGTAAGGGGAGCGGCCCTTTTGATAATGTTGATAATCCTGCCATCGGCGGCGACAAACAGCATATCGAGCGGAATGAGGGTATTTTTCATCCACATTGCCACCGGTTGCGTTGTCTCGAAATCAAACAGCATGCCGTGATCGGCAGGCATGGAATCGCGATACATGAGGCCGGTCTGACGGGCGGCTGCCGTATCGGCGATTTCAATCGTGAATTCGACGCGCCCGCGATCAGTGATGATTTCAAGCGTCGTCGGTCCGGCGAAAGCAGGCGTCGCCGCAGCAACCAGCAACGCAAGCAGAATGATCACACAGCGAAACATGACGGTAAGTGATAGCCGAGCCGGTTATACTTTGACACCAAAATTTTGGTGTAATGCTTGGACGAGACCCGCTGACTGCACGCACTAGCCCATTGTACGCCGCATTGTTGGAAACGACCAACAATGTAACGCCGTTACGGAGCCATTATGCCCGCCAGTAAGCGATCAGGCGTGCGAAATTTCTGCGACCATCAATCCCTTGGGACCTTGTCCGACTCTGACGTTCACGTCCTGGCCGGGTTCGAGCACTTCCAGACCGGCGCGACGTAACGTTTCCATATGGACGAAAATATCCGGAGAATCTTCATCCGTCGTCACAAAGCCATAGCCGCGCACACGGTTAAACCATTTCACCTTTGCGGGCTGAAAGGAAGTGATAGCCGTCAGTTCGCATGCCGAGGCCGGCTTCGGATTGCGATTATCAAGTGGCGTCGTGGCGGTGCTTTCATCCATGTGGACAATATGCACGGCTTGCAAACCACGGGCCCGCTCTGCAACCGAGACGCGAACCGTAGCCCCCTGTGGAACCGCATCGAAACCCGCTTCGCGCAGGCATGTCTGATGTAAAAGAACATCCTTGCCACCACTTTCAGGTACGATAAAGCCATATCCCTTGGCCGGATCGAACCATTTCACAGTGCCCGCAAGTTCAAAAAACGATTCTTTTACATCCTCCCTAAGTTCGATTTCTGTACTCATTTGTATTTTTGACATTCCATCTACGAAATGCCCCTACCTCACACAGGGCAATAGTAACATGGAATCTAAAACTGACAATGATTCAGTTTTGAAAAATTGACCCTTCGCGATTAAGGCAATTTACCGCGCGCCAGCTTATCTGTACCCGCAAGGATTACGCGATATTTCATCAGGGTGCAGAATATCACGTAAATGCCTGTAAAGTTTGATTTCTGATCCGTGCTGGTTTGGGAAAAGCCTTGAAACATGTGATGGACGCCGGTTAGAAAACACACAATACTCAACTTGTCATAGATGGTCGGAAAGTTGATTTCGGTGGTAAGAGCGTTTGCCCTGGCGATTGTGCTGTTTCTTTTATGGCTGGGCCTGTCCGGCATCTATACCCCGCTTTTGTTGGCGCTTGGGGCGTTCTCATCGATTTTCGTGGCATTATTGTGCCTCAGGCTTGGTGTCATTGACGAGGAAGGCGCCCCGTTCGGCCTGTTCTTCGGTGGTGTGATTGGCTACTGGGTCTGGCTGTTCAAGGAGATCGTTGTCGCGAACCTCAATGTGGCGCGTTTGATCCTGCGTCCCCGGATGCCGCTCAGCCCGAATTTCTTTAACGCGCCCGCCAGCCAGAAAAGCGATCTGGGCAAGGTCGTTTTCGCCAACAGCATCACGCTGACGCCGGGCACGGTGGCGATTGAAGTGCAGGGGGATTCGATTCTTGTGCATACATTGTCTGCCGATTTTGCCTGGGGCGCGGAATCCTGTGATATGGATCGGCGCGTCGCGGCGCTGGAAAAGGGGTAGGCATGTTTATCGCGGCAGCTTTGGCAATTCTCGTGACGATGGCGGTCGCCTTGTTGCGGCTTTTTGTCGGGCCGTCTGTTTATGACAGGGTTCTTGCGGTCAATCTGTTCGGCACCAAGACTGTCTTGCTGATCGCTGTGATCGGTTTCCTGACCGGGCGGCCGGATTTTGTCGATATCGCACTGGTTTATGCGCTGATTAACTTCATCGGCACCGTCGCGATCTTGAAGGTTATTCGGTATCGCGCATTGGGCGATGTATCGCCGCAAGACGGTGTGGGGGATTAGCGCATGGCGATGGCTGTCGATCTTCTGAGCTGGGCATTGATCATCGCGGGCAGCCTGTTCATGGTGATCGGCGCGGTTGGCGTCATCCGTTTGCCCGACTTTTATGCGCGGCTGCATGGGGCGGGGCTAACCGATACAATGGCCGCGACCTTGATTGTCGCCGGGTTGATGCTGCAGGGCGGCTGGTCGCTGGTCAGTCTGAAACTCTTTCTGATGTTGTTCCTGCTCTATTTCACCAGCCCGACAGCAAGTCATGCGCTGGCCAATGCTGCCTTCCACGCCGGGTTGCGGCCAAAAGGGTCCGCACAGACCGAACTTGACAGGAGGCCCCCATCGAACAGCTGATCGACATCGTCATGCTTGGCTTTCTGCTGGCGACTGCATTGATGATCATCCGCCTGCGTAATCTGTTTGCGGTGATCATGCTGACCGGGGCATTCAGCCTGCTGAGTGCGGGGTTGTTTGTCATCATGGATGCGGTCGATGTTGCGTTTACGGAAGCCGCGGTTGGCGCGGGTATTACGACGGTCCTGTTCCTGGGCACATTGTCGTTGACGACCTCGCGGGAAAAACCCGCAACGCATCAGCCGTTATTGCCGATTGCTGTTGTCCTGATTACCGGCGCGGCGCTTGTTTACGGGACAATGGATTTGCCTGGATTTGGCGATCCTTCCGCCGCGCCGCACCAATATGTCATGCCCGAATATGTCAGCGGCACAGAGACGCAGATCGGATTGCCCAACATCGTCACTGCGGTTCTGGCGAGTTATCGCGGGTTCGATACGTTGGGGGAGGTTGGCGTGATCTTTACCGCGGGTGTCGGGGTGCTGCTTCTACTGAACGGCGGAATAGGTGGGCGTTCGCGTCGGGACAATTCTGAACGGCCTGCGGGAAAAGGGGCTGCTTTGTCGCCGGAAACCGATGACAAGAAGGGACCCGACCACGCATGACGCACTATCTCATTCTGCGGGTCATCGCCAAATTGATGATCGGCCCGATCATGCTGTTTGCGCTTTATGTCCAGTTTCATGGCGATTTTGGACCGGGCGGCGGATTTCAGGCCGGTGTGATTTTTGCCGCCGCATTGATCCTGTACGGACTTATTTACGACTTGACCGCCTTGCGCCGATTTGCGTCGCTTGAGTTGTTGTGTTCGGTGATGGCTCTGGGCTGGCTGCTTTATATCGGGGTCGGGTTTGCCACCATGGCGCTTGGTGGGCGATTTCTGGATTATGACTATCTGGCGGCGGACCCGGTGGCGGGGCAGCATATCGGCATCTTGCTGATCGAGCTTGGCGTGGGGATCACGGTTGCTGCGACGATGCTTGTTATCTTTGAGGTCTATGCGGGACGCAAGATAGCGGCTGAAGGGGAAGGCGGCGCGTGATCGACTTTGCCCAGGTTCTGAGCCACTATAATTACTGGGTCATCATTACACTGATGATGACCGGGCTCTACATCATTGTTGCGCGCGGCAATCTGATTAAAAAGATTGTCGGGCTGAATATTTTTCAGGTCTCGGTCTTCCTGCTTTATATCACGATTAGCAAGGTAAAAGGCGGGACAGCGCCGATCCTGACCGGTGATCCCGAAACTGTTTACTCCAATCCGCTGCCGCATGTGCTGATCCTGACAGCGATTGTGGTTGGCGTGGCGACGACTGCGCTCGGGTTGGCGCTTGTTGTGCGGATCAAGGAGGCGTTCGGAACTATCGAAGAGGATGAGATCCTCGAGATTGAGCATGCCCTGGAATCGGAAGCGGAGCGGCGGGCATGATCGGGGCAGTGAAGGCGCACCTGCCGGTTTTGCTTGTCGCGGTGCCGTTGCTCGCCGCGCCGCTTTGCGCCCTGTTCAGGCATCCGCTGTTTGCCTGGGGCTTGTCGATGCTCGTGACAGCGGCAGCCTTTGCCGGTGCATTGGGCTTGCTTGCAATGGTGATGGCAGGCGGGCCGCTCAGCTATCATCTTGGTGGCTGGGCGCCGCCATGGGGGATTGAATTCAGGCTGGATGCGGTCAACGCAATCATTCTGGTGATTGTTGCGGGTGTCGGCGCGGTGACCATGGCCTATGCCCGCGCCAGTGTCGGGCAGGAGATTTCGCGCGCCGCGCAGCCGCTATTCTATACTGCCATGCTGTTGTGCTTTGCGGGGCTGATGGGGGTCGCGGCTACCGGCGATGCCTTTAACCTGTTCGTGTTCCTCGAGATTTCTTCGCTATCCTCCTATGTGATCATTGCCATGGGCGCGGAGCGGGACAAGCGTGCCTTGACCTCGGCTTATACCTATCTCGTGATGGGGACGATTGGCGCGACCTTCTATGTGATTGGCATCGGCCTGATTTATAGCGTGACCGGGACGCTCAACATGGCTGACATGGCGGCCCGGATCGCCGAACTGGACCAGACGCGCACGATTCCGGTCGCCTTTGCATTCATTATGGTGGGGTTGGCGCTGAAGCTTGCGATGTATCCGCTGCATTTATGGCTGCCCAATGCCTATACCTATGCACCCACAGTGGTGACAGCTTTCCTGGCCGCGACGTCGACCAAGGTAGCGGGTTACGCAAGTTTGCGCTTTATCTATACCGTTTTTGCGGCGGACTTTGCGTTCGAGGAACGCACCTTGCTGTTTCTGTTTCTGCCGCTCGGGCTGGTTGCCATGTTCGCATCTTCCGCGGTGGCCATCTTTCAGTCGGATGTCAAAAGGTTGCTGGCTTATTCCAGTATCGCGCAGGTCGGCTATATGGTGCTTGGGGTCAGTTACGGCAATGTCACCGGGTTGAGCGCGACGATCCTGCATTTGTTCAACCATGCGCTGATGAAGGGCGGGCTGTTTCTTGCCGTCGGTTGTGTGATTTTCCGCCTCGGTTCGCATTCGATTGACTCCTTTCGCGGTCTGGGCCGGCAGATGCCCTGGACGATGGCGGCATTTGTCATTGGCGGGTTGGGGCTGATCGGCGTGCCGGCGACGGTGGGATTTGTCAGTAAATGGTATCTGGTGCTTGGCGCGTTCGAGCGGGGCTGGTGGCCGGTTGCGCTTCTGATTGTGGCGAGTTCGCTGCTGGCGATCATTTATGTGTGGCGGGTTGTTGAAATCGCATATCTGCAGCCTGCACCTGCCGGCAGAACGGTCAAGGAGGCCCCGCTTAGTTTGTTGCTGCCTTGTTGGGCATTGATCCTGGCCTGTGTGGTATTTGGGGTTTACGCCGATCCGACCGTCACCATTGCAAAAACGGCGGCACAATCGCTGTTCTTTGATCCGGGTGCCGGATTGCCGGTGAGGGACGGGCCATGATGATGACACCGGAACTCGCGCTCATTCTGTCATTGGCTGTCCCGGCGACAGGGGCGTTTGGCATCGCTGTCACCGGCGCATATCCAAACCTGCGTGAAGCGGTAACCCTTTTCACGGCAAGCGCCTTGTTCGCGGTTGTGTTGTGGTTGTTGCAGTTTCATCTGGATGGCGGTGCGGCAACGCTCACCATCGTGAATTTACTGCCTGACCTGCCAATCCGGTTTGAGGTGGAACCGCTGGGGCTTGTCTTTGCACTGGTGGCGTCGGGGCTTTGGATTGTGACCTCGGTCTATTCCATCGGCTATATGCGCGGCAATGATGAGGCAAACCAGACAAGATTCTATGTCTGCTTTGCGATCGCATTGGCCAGTGCGATCGGAATTGCGTTCGCGGGCAATATGCTGACGCTTTTCCTGTTCTATGAAATATTGACGATTTCGACTTATCCCCTTGTCGCGCATAAGGAAACGCCCGAAGCAAAAGCTGGCGCGCGGATATATCTCGGTATCCTTCTGACAACGTCGATCCTGTTCTTGCTGACGGCTGTGATCTGGACCTGGTTTGCCGCCGGGACGCTGAATTTCCGTTTGGGTGGAATTCTGGCCGGTCAGATTGAGGGGCCTGCCGTTGCGATCCTGTTTGCGCTTTACATGTTCGGGATTGGCAAGGCCGCCTTGATGCCGTTCCATGGTTGGTTGCCCGCCGCCATGGTCGCGCCGACGCCTGTCAGTGCATTGCTGCATGCGGTGGCGGTCGTCAAGGCCGGTGTGTTCACCGTGCTGAAGGTTGCCGTCTATATTTTCGGTGTCGATTTCCTGGCGATAAGCGGGGCTGCGGACTGGCTGCTATGGGTTGCGGCCTTCACCCTCATCGCAACCTCGATCATCGCGGTGACAAAGGACAATCTCAAGGCGCGGCTGGCCTATTCGACGATCAGTCAGCTTGCCTATGTGACCCTTGGTGTGGGGCTGGCGACCTCCATGGGGATTGTCGGCGGCACGATGCAGATCGTTGCCCATGCGTTGGGCAAGATCACCTTGTTCATGTGCGCGGGCGCGATTTACGTGGCAACGCACAAGACCGAAATCAGCCAGATGCGCGGACTTGGCCGGCTGATGCCCTTTACATTCGGCGCGTTTCTGTTGGGCTCGCTCAGTATTATCGGTCTGCCGCCGACCGGCGGCGCCTGGAGCAAATGGTATCTTGTCATGGGGGCGGCCGATACGCAGCAGCTTGTGATGATCGGGGTGTTGATGGGCTCATCCCTGCTGGCGATTGCCTATCTTATTCCGGTCGTGGCGCGGGGTTTTTTCCTGCCGCTTGCCGATCAGGAAGACAGGCCGCAGGCGCCGGGCCATGAGATTTCCACGATCCGCTGGTCGGACATGCGTGAAGCCCCGCTTTGGTGCGTTGTGCCGCCCTGTCTGACCGGTATTCTGTCTGTGCTGGTTTATTTCGCGGCGCCAACAATTGCGGCATTTATCAGCCCCATCCTCGGACAATAGGAGTGGCCATGAGCGCGCATGATCATACCGGCGGTCACGCCACGCCCCCGCAGGGGGAAAAGCCGGGCTGGCTTGATAAGCCGGGGAATCTCAACAAGCTCGTCTATGCGTTTTATGGCCTTTGCGTGCTGCTGGCCGGGGCCGATCTGTTTTATCACCGGCATGCGATTTTGAGCTTCGAGGCCTGGCCCGGCTTTTATGCCTGGTATGGATTTCTGGGCTGCGTGGGACTTGTCCTGGGAGCAAAGGGATTGCGCAAAATCCTGATGCGGGATGAGGACTATTATGATTGAGGGTCTGTCACCCGCACTGATCCTGATTTTGGGGGCGCTGCTTGTGCCGTTCCTGCGCTCGGGCGCGCGCAAGATTTACATGCTGGCGTTGCCGGTACTCGGGCTTGTGCAGCTGTTCAGCCTCGATCAGGCCGATCACGGCGTGTTTCAGGTGATCGGCTATACCATCACGACATTGCGCATCGATGCGCTCAGCACCATATTCGGCACGATTTTCCACATCGCGACCTTCCTTGTGGTCGTCTATGCGCTACATGTCCGCGACACGATGCAACATGTTGCGGCATTGATTTATGCCGGGGCCGCGATCGGTGCGGTGTTCGCAGGCGATATGATCACGCTGTTCCTGTACTGGGAGCTGACCGCGATTGCGTCTGTCTTCCTGATCTGGGCGCGGCGGACCGAAAGCGCTTACCGCGCCGGCATGCGCTATTTGCTGATCCAGGTGGGCTCGGGACTTATCCTGCTGGCCGGCATGATTTTCTATGCGCGGGAAACAGGCTCGGTCGAATTTACGAAGATGTCGCTCGACAGTTTGGCGACCTGGCTGATTTTCATCGCTTTTGGCATCAAATGCGCATTTCCGTTGCTGCATAGCTGGTTGCAGGATGCCTATCCTCAAGCAACGGTCACAGGCACAGTGGTGCTAAGCGCCTTTACAACAAAACTTGCTGTCTATGCGTTGGCGCGCGGGTTTCCGGGGGAGGACATTCTCATCCCGATCGGGGCGGTGATGGCGGCATTCCCGATCTTCTATGCCGTGGTCGAGAACGATCTGCGCCGCGTTCTGGCCTATAACCTTAACAATCAGCTTGGCTTCATGGTGGTGGGGATCGGGATCGGGACGGAGTTGGCGATCAACGGTACCGCCGCCCACGCCGTCAGCAGCATCTTGTATAAGGGGTTGTTGTTCATGAGCATGGGGGCGGTTCTGCTGCGTGCGGGTACGACCAAGGCGTCAGAACTTGGCGGTCTTTACAAATCCATGCCCTGGACCATGGTTTTCTGTCTGGTGGGCGCGGCGTCGATTTCCGCGGTTCCGCTATTTATCGGCTTTATCTCGAAAGCGCTGATCATCAAGGCTGCGGCAACCGAAGGTTACTGGATAGTCTGGCTCGTTTTGATCTTTGCCTCCGTCGGCGTTTTCCACAATTCAGGCTTCAAAGTTCCCTATTTTGCGTTTTTTGGCCGGGACAGCGGCATCCGGTGCAAGGACGCGCCGTGGAACATGTTGCTGGCGATGGGATTGACGGCCGCGCTGTGCATCGGAATTGGCGCCTATCCGCAGATTTTATATGACATGCTGCCCTATCGGATTGATTACGCGCCCTATACGACAGGCCATGTTCTAACCCAGTTGCAGCTTCTTTTCTTTGCTGCGCTGGCGATCACAATTCTGATGCGGACCGGGCTGTATCCGTCGGAGGTGCGCTCGGTCAACCTTGATAGCGATTGGATTTATCGGCGTTTCTTCCCCGCCATTATCGGGCATGTAGACAGGGTTGTCCGGCGGCTGTTCCATTCGGCGGTTGATGTCCGGCGGCGGCGTGTGGCGCGGCTCATTGAAACGGTCTATCGCCATCACGGGCCGCAAGGGGTGCTGGCGCGGACCTGGCCGACGGGGTCCACGGTTTTATGGGTGGCGTTGCTCTTGGGACTGACCCTTTTGCTCTATTATCTGTAGCCGATCTGCTGTTACCCTGACGCCAATAAGTGCGGAACCATGCCGCATTGAGAAAAAGGGGAGGGAAAGCGATGACTGATACCAAAATCCTGATGGACGGGCTGTGTTTCAATGAAGGCCCGCGCTGGCATGACGGTCGGCTGTGGTTCTCGGATATGCATGGGCCAAAGGTCTATGCACTCGGCCTTGACGGCAAGTCGGAGGTTATTGCCGAGGTTGAGAATTCGCCTTCCGGGCTTGGCTGGCTGCCCGACGGGCGTCTGCTGATTGTGTCGATGCGGGACCGCAAGATCCTGCGCATGGACCCTGATGGGCTAAGCGTTCATGCGGATCTATAGGCGCGGCCCTTTGCA
>CALAQW010000019.1 GCA_937888955.1 uncultured Alphaproteobacteria bacterium
CGATATCACTGATCGCTGCAACCAGATTCGCGTACAGATCGAGGAAACGACCTCTGACTATGACCGCGAAAAGCTGCAGGAGCGGCTGGCGAAGCTTGCCGGCGGCGTCGCGGTGATCCGCGTCGGCGGCGCGACCGAGATCGAAGTGAAGGAACGCAAGGACCGCGTCGATGACGCGCTGCATGCGACCCGCGCGGCGGTTGAGGAAGGCATTCTGCCCGGCGGCGGTTCGGCCCTGCTGCATATGTCCAAAATCCTCAAGGGCATGGAAGGCGCCAATCACGACCAGACCGTGGGCATCCAGATCGTGCAGCGCGCGCTGCAGGCACCGATCCGCCAGATCGTTGAAAATGCGGGCCTTGAGGGCGCTGTGATCGTCGGCAAGCTGTTGGAGCAGAAAGACCTCAAGCAGGGCTTTGATGCGCAGGCCGAGGAATATAAGGACATGATCAAGGCCGGCATCGTCGATCCGACCAAGGTTGTTCGTACCGCGCTGCAGGATGCGGCATCGGTTGCGGGGCTGCTCATCACCACCGAGGCGATGATCGCCGATGCGCCCGAACCCGACGATCACGGCCATGCCCATGGCATGCCGGATATGGGCATGTAATCACGCGGGGACGGGACGGCAACGCGTCGACCCGCATCGCAGATTGTAAGTTGAACGCGGCCCGGGGAAACTCGGGCCGCGTTTCTTTTTTAACGCTGCGTTTTTTACCTGGAAGCGTTGCTGTTCAGCCGCCCCGAACCGCGCGATATTGCGCCTGCCAGCTTTCCTGCAGCTGATCGCGGAATTGCGGTGCCGCAATCGCGATCAACGCCTGTGCGGCGGCATCAAGCGGCAAACCCCGCACCCGCGCGATACCATATTCCGTCACGAAGTAATCGGCATCGGTGCGCAGGGCGGTCGTAACCCCGTCAGCCGGGATCTGCGGCACGATGCGCGAGATCTTGCCACCCGCAGCCGTTGCGGTGAAGGCAACAATACCGCGCCCGCCTTTCGAGCGCAGCGCGCCGCGCATGAAATCGACCGATCCGCCGGTGCCGCTGATCTGCCGCCCGCCCACGACTTCGGAATTGAGCTGGCAAAACAGATCCACCTCAACCGCGGAATTGATCGCCACGAAATTGTCGATCCGCCCCAGAACCGCGACATCATGGGTATAATCGGCGGTCCGGAAGGCAATATCGGGGCAGCGGCCCGACCAATCCATCAATTCCCGGCTGCCGGCGGCAAAGCCCGTCACGATCTTGCCCTTATCGATGGTTTTCGCCGCGCCGGTAATCACCCCGCGATCGACAAGCGGCTTGATACCTTCGGGTATCATCCCTGAATGCACGCCAAGATCGTTGCGTTCGCCAAGCGCGGCAAGCGCGGCATTGGGGATCGCGCCGATGCCGGTTTCGATACAATCCCCGTCCTTGATCAGGCTGGCCACATGCGCGCCGATCCGATGCGCCACATCGTCAATGGGCGCAACCGGCAGAAGCTGCACAGGAATATCAGAGCGCACCGCGTAATCCACCGCCGACAGCGGTACTTTCGCCATATCGGGGGGCGACGGCAGGGCGGCATTGATTTCGGCGATCACAAGCGATGCCTTGTCGAGAATGGCCGGCGCGAAATCAAGGCCGTAGCCATGGCTGCACATACCGTCCGCATCGGGGGGGCCAAGCTGGATGATCGCGGTATCGATCTGCGCATGGTCGCGCAGATAGAGATAGCGCTGATAATGCTGCACCGGCACAAAATCGATCCGCCCGGCCTTGAAGGAGTCGCGCATCTCGGCGGAAATGAAGAAGGTAAGGGTGCGCGCCTCGGGATGGAAACTCGCATAATCGACCTTGCTCATCCCGGGCAGCGGATTGGCGATATAAGTCACGCCCCGGCTTGCCTCGGGCGCGGCCTGAAGTGCCGCAAGAATGGCCTGCGGCTCCATCACCCCGCCTGCGATCGCCACATGCATTCCCGGCTTGAGTAGTGCCGGCGCTTCTTCCGCTGCGATCCATTTTGTCATGCCGTCCTGCCCTTCGCTCTGTTCTGTTATTCTGTGATTTGGCTTGCTCTGGGCGGCAGCATACCGCCATCGCGCCGCCGCGCAACCGCAATTGACCGCGCCGCGTTAAGCGCCGAAACGGCGATAGGTGAATGGCGGCGGCGCGGATCCGGCATCGCGTTCCGCAATCGCCAGCATTTCCCCATGGGCGGGGGAAAGAGCGCAGGCCGGATCGGTATTTTCCGCAGCCCCGGTCAGCGCCAGCGCCTGGCATCGGCAACCGCCGAAATCGGTTTCACGATGGACGCAGCCGCGGCAGGGTTCACGCATCCAGCCGGTCCCGCGAAACCGCGCGAATGCCGGCCCGTCACGCCAGATATCGGCAAGCGGCCGCTGTGTCACATTCTCGAATACAAGGCCCGGAATGGATTTTGCCGCATGACAGGGCAGCACATCACCATCGGGCGCGACCACCAGAAACTGCCGCCCCCAGCCCCCCATGCAGGGTTTGGGCCGCGCCGCATAATAATCGGGCACCACATAATCAATGACAAGCCGGCCCGCATGCCCCGCCCGCGCTTCTGCCACGATCTCGCTGGCGCGGTCGATCTGCGCACGGGTCGGCATCAGCGCCGCACGATTGCGCAACGCCCAGCCATAATATTGCACATGCGCGATTTCGATCCGCCCCGCATCAAGCGACAGGGCAAGCGCGATCATCTCCGGCAGCCGGTCGAGATTTTGCCGATGCACGACAAAATTGACGGTCAGCGGCAGATCCGCCGCCCGCACCGCTTCGGCGGCGGCGCATTTACGCGCGAAGCTGTCGCGATAACCCGACAAATGATCGGCCATGCCGGGATCGGTATCCTGAAAGCTGAGCTGAATGTGATCGAGCCCGTGATCGGCAAGCGCCTGCGCCGCGGCGCGATCAAGCAGCACACCCGAGGTGATCAGATTGCTGTAAAGCCCGCGCTGCGCGGCATCGGCGACAAGGGGCAGCAGATCGGGCCGCGCCATCGGCTCGCCGCCCGACAGATGCAATTGCAAGACGCCGAGGGCACGCGCCGCCCCGAATAGCTGCTGCCCGCTTTCGGTCGACAGCTCTTCCCCGCGTCCGGACAGGGATAACGGATTATAGCAATAGGGACATTGCAGCGGACAGCGATGGGTCAGCTCCGCCAGCAAACCAAGCGGCGGTGCAACGGTCGCATCGGGCCGTTGATCTGGCGGCGGCTTGCTCATCCGCGCAGGAACCCGCGCCGGGCAAGATCGCGCACCAGTTCCAGCACGTCCGCACCGATCATCTCGCGCGGCGCATCATAGGCCGCGGCCAACCCGTCGCAAATCTCCGTCAGCGGACGCTTGCCGTCGATGCGCGACACAATGGCATGCGCAATATCGTCAAGCAGCAGCACCCGTTCAGGGGCATTGAGAATCCATTGCCCGCGCACATCATCATGCACAAGCTTCACCCCCGGTGCCAGCCTTGGGCAGCTATCCGCATCGAACAAGGGGGCCGGGCCGGACGGGGTATCGCCTGCCATCAATCCCGCGCCCCCACATGATCGTCAGGGACAAAGGCGCCGGGGGGAACATGCCCCGGCGCGACATAGGCGTGATACAGCGCATCAAGCTGCGCCCAGAGCATATCGGTCTTGAAATAAAGGGCATCGAGCACATCCTGCTGGGCGGCGGCGCTCGTCGCCTCGCGTTTGCAATAGGCAAGCGCGAAGGCGCTGTCCTCGGGCGCCTGGGTCAAGCGCGCCTCGAAATAGCTCAACGTTTCCTCGCTCACGAAATCATAGTTGCGCAACATCCCCGCCACCCGTTGGGAAATCAGCGCGGGCGAAAACAGCTCGGTCAGGGAAGACGCGACCGCCTGCAGCAGGCTTTCCTCACGCACATAGCGGACATAGGCGTCGCAGGCGAATTTCGTGGCCGGCAGGATGGCTTCCTCCGACATCACGTAATCGCGCGGCAGGTCAAGCCCGTCCGTCAGCATCAGCCAGCGCGCAACGCCGCCTGCCTCATTGCCGCGCCCGTCATGATCGGCCACCCGCCGCACCCATTCGCGCCGCAGATCCGGATCGCTGACCCGCGACATCAGCGCCGTATCCTTCATCGGAATGCGGCTCTGATAATAATAGCGGTTAAGCGCCCAGGCCTGCACCTGCCCCTTGTTGAGCGCGCCTGTATGCAGCAGATGATGAAACGGATGGTTCGCGTGATAGCGTTCGGTGCCGATCCGGCGCAGCGCCGCCTCAAGCCCCTCGGGGCTTAGCGGTTCGGTGAGCAAAATGCGCCCGCCGGGGCGGTAGCGCCCGCTCATAAGCTGATCTCCATCCCGTCCATGGCGATACCCCAGCCTGCATCGACAATCTGCCGCCGCGCGTCCGAATCGCGCATCAGCACCGGATTTGTATTGTTGATATGGATATAGAGTTTCTGCTCAACCGCGATATCCGCAAGCGCTGCCAGGCTGCCCTCCGGGCCGCTCATCGCGATATGGCCCATGCGTGTGCCGGTCTTGATCCCCTCGCCCGCGACAATCATTTCCTCATCGGTGAACAGGGTGCCGTCGAACAGCAGCAGCGCCGCCCCGGCAAGCCGCGCACGCAACGCGTCATCCACACGCGCGCAGCCCGGAATATAGTAAAAGCGCCGCCCGCTCGCGGTTTCGCAAACCTCAAGCCCGACCGTATCCCCGGCCATCGTGCCGAACCCTTCGGCTGCCGGGTCTTCCAGATAAAGTGCGACCTTGCCCGGCACCGCGAAGGCGGTCACCGTCAATCCGGGCAGCGGGGAGAATTCCCGATCAAGCTGCGTCTCCTTCCGGGTGACAAAATCGGGGTTCAGCACATTGAAGATCGAATTGGCGCGCAAGGTGGCCTGCACCCGCGCGGTCGCGAACAGGCTAAAGGGCTGACTTTCGCGCAGATTGAGCAGTCCTGCCACATGATCCACATCCGCATTCGTCAACACCACCGACCGGATCGGCGACTGCCGCACCGGCCCGTCGGCACGCGGATGCAATTGCGGATTGTCATTGATCTGTTGCCGCAGATCGGGGGACGCATTGAACAGGCACCATTGCTGCCCATCAAGGCTGACCGCGACGGAGGATTGCGTCTGGGGCGGCACCATCGGGTCGGCTGCCCGCGCGCGTTGGCACTGGGCGTTATTCGCGTTCCATTGCGGAAATCCGCCACCCGCCGCCGCACCCAAAATCAGGATATGCATGCAATTTACCGCTGCCCGGGCGATCGCCCCTTGCCGCCCGGCCGCACTTTGTTCGACACGTGTTAGTCAGCAAGCTCGGCGCAGGCGTAACAGTTGATTTCCATGCCAACGGCGATTTCGGTAACTTTCGGCTTTGTCCAGGCCATGACGCTTGCTCCCTATTGTCTGATCGCACCGGTTTGCCGCAGTCTCGTTTGAAACTGCCGCGAATGCAAGGGGTGAGGCGTCATCCACTCTTCCCCCGATCTTCCCGGCAATCTCAGCGGCGGTTGAAAATGCCCCGCTCGGGATCGTAACCCGTCCGCGCGATCAGAAAGAACAGGAGCGTGCAGCCCGCCATCACCCCGTAGCCGGCCGCATCAAAACGCCCCTCTGACGCCGCGCGCAGCAATTCGACAAGATGGGTGAAAGGGTTAAGCAGGGCCAGCGTCACAAGATAATCCGCCCCCGCCGCCGCAAAGCGCGACAGCGGGTACAGCGCGCTTGAAAGAAAGAACATCGGAAAGATGACGAAATTCATCAGCCCCGCGAAATTTTCAAGCTGATGTACATATACCGAGATCGCAAGCCCCAGCGCCCCGAGCATCGCCCCGCCGACAAGCAGCGCGGGCAGCAGATAAAGCCAGCCCTGCACCCCGATCCCGACCCCGAAAAGCGCGGCCAGGCCAAGGAACAGATAGGCCTGCCCCACAGCAAGCAGGCTGATTGCCGCAAGCTTGCAGAACAGCAGATAGGCGCGCGGCAAGGGCGCTGTGAGCAGCAGGCGCATCATGCCCATCTCCCGCTCATACACCATGGACAGCGCCGATTGCATGCCGTGAAACAACAGCACCACACCAAGCAGGCCGGGCAGCATATAGGCGCGATAGGAACCAGACCCGTCAAAGGCCGCCTCAAACCCGACCGCGACGATAAAAAGCCAAAGCAAAGGCCGCAGAAGGGCGGCCAGAAACCGGCTGCGCTGATGCAGGAATTTGTCGAATTCGCGCGCGCTCACCGCAAACAGCGCGCGCAGCAGATGCGCAGGTCCGGGGTTGCGGGCAATCCGCGCCGCTGTCTGCGATTCAGATACCGCCTCAGAACGCATAGGAAAGGCTCAGCGCGCCGAAATTATCCGCCTCCCGCTGATTATCAAACTCGCGGGTGCGGAAAATCTGCGTATAGGCGAGCCGGACCTGGCGAATGGTGACCACAATCCCCAGCTGGGCATCGCCAACCAGAACTTTCCGATCGACACTTGCGCTGTCGGTAAAGGTATTCCCGTCCAGGAAGATATTGCGCGCGACCGCGCGGCCTTCGACCCCGGCAAAGATATACCAGCTATAGGTACGGCCTTTCGGGTCAAAAAAGCCGGAACCGGGCAGGCTGGGCCGGATCCGCGGCGGCCCGAAATCTGTCGGCAGCCCATCCCCGATCCGCACCGTCGCGCCCACTGCGGCATAGGTAAACACATTGCCGAGCGCAAGCCCGCTATGGGGCGTGAAATCCGCCTGTAGCCATGATGTGAAATTATGCGGCTTTGCGCGCCGCTTGCGCTCGTAAAACAGCACGATGCCCGGCTCGTTCTTGAGCTGATGCGCCCAGCCTTCGGGACGCGTGGTATCGATCCACTCATGCCAAGTGGTCTGAACATCCTCGGCAAAGGATTCGGGGCCGACGATGCCCAAATCGAGTTCAAGAATTTCCAGCAGCCCGTCTTCATGTTCCGACGTCATCCCGACACTGCCGTAAAGCCAGCCGGCATAGGGCCTGTCGCGCGGATCGGGAAATTTGCGGGTGATATCGTCAGGGGTATAGATATTCTGCCCGATGCCGAGGCTGAACCGCAAATTGGTGCCGGGTTCAAAAAACGGTATTCTGGCGGCCGCCCCCGAGACCGGCCGCAACTGCACGTCAGCGGGATAAAAAATACTGAATTTCAGGCCGTTGGTGTAATGCCTGTCATCGCCATTACCGAACAGATCATTTTCCGATTGCGCGTTGACGACGGCGCGTTCCGCCGCCAGCGCAGGCGCAGCAGCGAAGTCCGGAACCAGCGGCAACAGAAAGACAACGCCCAGCAGCAATAGTCGTTTCACGGAACACCCCTTTTTACGCAAACAGGTCAAAATCACCCTTGGGCAAATTGCCCGCGACCGATGGCTAAACTAAGGCAGAAAAACAGACTTACCGCCACAACGATCGATGGACCCGACGGCGTATCCAACCATAAGGAGCCATAAAGCCCGCCCACGACCGATGCCAGACCGATCAATACGGCAATCCCCGCCATCATCTCGGGCCCGCGCGCAAAACTTCGTGCCGCTGCCGCCGGAATGATCAGCAAGGCAGTGATCAGCAATACGCCGACAATCTTCATGGCGACCGCGATCAAAAGCGCCATCAGCAACATAAAGCCAAGCCGTAACCACATAACCGGTACGCCTTCCACCTGCGCCAGTTCCTCGCTTACCGTCATGGCAAGCAGCGGCCGCCAGATCATCGCAAGCGTTATCAGCACCGCCGCGCCCACACCATAGATCCAGTAGATATCAACCATGCTGACAGCCAAAAGTTCCCCGAACAGATAGCTCAGAAGATCAACCTGCACGGCAAGCAGGCTGATCGCCACAAGACCAAGCGACAAGGTCGCATGGGCAAGAATGCCAAGCAGCGTATCGCTTGAAAATCGCGCCCGCTGCCCGAACCGCGACAGGGTGACGGCAATGACGGTTGTCACCGCAATCACCCCGAAGATAGGCGCGATCCCGAGCAGCATCCCGAGCACCACCCCAAGCAGGGCGGAATGCGCCATCGTATCCCCGAAATAGGCCATCCGCCGCCAGACAACGAAACAGCCAAGCGGCCCGGCGATGCAGGCAACCCCCGCCCCCGCGATGAGCGCGCGCAGAAAGAAATCCGAAATCATCAGTGGGCGCACCCTTCTTCATGCGGTACGACTTCGCCGGATACATCATGGTGATGGTCATGGCCGTGGGTATAGACCCCGAACGCTTCCGCCGCTTGCGCACCGAACAATTTCAGATATTCCGGGTCCTGCGCCACCCCTTCGGGCGTGCCAGAGCAGCAAATATGCCGGTTCAGGCACAAAACCCGGTCCGCCGCGCCAACCACCAGATGCAAATCATGGGACACGATCAGAATACCGCAGCCGCGGCGATCGCGTATCCTGCCGATCAGCCGGTAAAGTTCCGCCTGCCCCGCGAAATCGACCCCCTGGCACGGCTCGTCAAGCACCAGAAGATCGGGCGCGCGCAGCAAGGCCCGGGCCAGCAGAACCCGCTGCCGCTCACCCCCCGACAGGGTATGCGCGGAGGCATCGACAAGATGCGCAACCCCGGTTTCCGACAATGCCGCCAGCACCTCGTCCCGGCTCGCGTGCATGGTCAACCGCATCAGCCGGGCGACAGTGAGCGGCAAGACCGGTTCAAGCGGCATAAGCTGCGGCACATAGCCGATGCGCAGGCCCGCCGCCCGCCGGATCGTGCCGCTATCGGGCTTGCCTATTCCCAGCAACAGCTTGACGAGCGTACTTTTGCCCGCGCCATTGGGTCCGATCAGGGTCACAATCTCCCCGCCCGCGATGGCGATATCGATATGTTCAAGCACCGCGCGGTCACCAAACGAGAGCGACAGATCCCGCCCGGATACTAAAACGCCGCCCGACGCATGGGCGGCGGCGGGCTGCGTTCCAATCACGAGGCTATTCATTCTGCGCCTGCGCACAAGCGGCACAAAGCCCCGAAATCTCGACCATTGACGCCTCGACCGAAAAACCCGCCTCCCGCGCGCCCGCCCGTATCGCGGTTCCCATGGCGGGATTGCTGAACTCCGTAACGGTGCGGCAGCCACGGCAAATCAGGAACTGCGCCCCATGTTCAGGCTGCGGATTGGCGCAGGCGATGAAGGCATTCAGGCTCGCCAGCCGGTGCACAAGCCCATGCGTCATGAGAAATTCGAGCGCCCGGTAAACGATGACAGGTGCCGGCCGGCCCTTGGGCCCCGCCATCTCTTCAAGGATTTCATAGGCACCCGCCGCCGCATGGCTTTTTGCGATGATCTCGAGCACCTGGCGCCGTTTCGGGGTCAGCCGCACCCGCCGGGCCGCGCAGATCCGTTCCGCTTCAGCGAGGATACTATCCGCACATGACTGATGGTCATGGTCGGGGGCCGGAAATAGTTCGATTGCCGCCTGCGATCTCGCCAAAATTACCTCTTCCGTCTAAACCATCTCGCTTCCGAGATGCATATTGTCTACCAATTACATATGGCAATTACATATAGACTGGTGACCATTACAAACTGACTGGCCGGCTGCATGCCGGGCACGTCAACAGAATGCAACATATGTAATAGTATAACAGTGGCTGCAACAAAACGAATCTTTGCGGCAATGCAGATATCGGTCGGAAGGGAAAACGCATGTGTTTCTCCGCAACAGCAAGCTTTACGGTCGCAGCAATTGCCGGTGCGGCAGGTGTTGCCAGCCTGACGCAGGTGACACGCAAACAGGATTTGCTGCTTGCCGCCTTTCCTTTGCTATTCGGTGCGCAGCAGGCGGTTGAGGGTATGCTGTGGCTGGCGCTCGGCGCGGAAATACAGGATCCGGCCCTGCAGCGTCAGCTTGCGGGTCTGTTCGTATTCTTTGCTGAAGTCTTCTGGCCCACCGCCGCGCCGCTGGCCATTCTTTTGACCGAGACCGAACGATACCGGGTCTGGGCATTGCAAACGCTGACCCTGATGGGGCTTGTGACAAGCATTTACCTGCTGACAAGCATTCTGCAATCCCCCTATGAGGCAACGATACTCGGCCACAGCATCCATTATCACAATGGCTATGACTATTTCCCCAACGGGCAAATCGTCTATGTGCTGTGCACGGTGTTGCCGTTCCTGCTGTCGTCGGGCCGGATGGTCCAGTTGCTGGGGCTCACGATCTTCGCGGGTTATGGCATGACCTTGCAGTTTTATTCAGAGGCGCTGGTTTCGGTCTGGTGCTTCTTCGCAGCGATCGCCAGCGCGCTCATCTATCTGCATGTTGCCCGCCTCGCCCCGCAACGCGCTCAGAATCCGGTTCCGCAGAAATAGCCTGCGGCATGTAAAAGGCTGAATTTGCATTGCCGCCATGCTAGGCTTGCGGGTAACAGGATCAGCGACAAAAGGTGCGATATGGCGTTCGGCGTCGGATTGGGCATTGCCAATTTTCCCTTTGAAAACGGGGATGGATTCTGGCGCTGGGTCGGCATGTGCGAAGAAGGCAATGTGGATTCGATCTGGCAGTCCGACCGGCTTGTCTCGCGCGATCCCAATCTTGAATGCCTCAGCGTGATGGCGGCGCTCGCCGGCGGCACGAAACGGCTCAAATTCGGCATGAATGTCGCCTCCGCCGGGTTGCGCGATCCGCTGCTGCTGGCCAAGCAATGCGCAACCATCGATCTGTTGAGCAATGGGCGGCTTCTGCCTGCCTTCGCGGTCGGCAGCGCCATCGGCCCTGACTGGGTATCGACGGGGCGGCCGACAAGGCGGCGCGGCATACGCACAAATGAGGCACTTGAACTTATCGCCCGCCTGTGGCGCGAGGATAATGTCTGTTTCAAGGGCGAGTTTTTTCATTATCAGGACGTGTCGATCAGCCCCAAGCCCGTCAATCCCGACATCCCGCTCTGGATCGGTGGTTCCGCCCCCGCCGCGATCGAACGGACCGCGAAATACGGCACCGGCTGGCAGGCCGGGATCGAAACCCCGGCGCAGGTCGCCCCGGTCATCGCCGGGATCAAGCGCGCGCTCGTCAAACATGGTCGCAGCATCGATTTCGATCATTACGGCGCGGGTTTCGGGTTTCGGTTCGGCAGTTGGGAAGACGATCCCGCCGCGCGGAATGTGAAGGCTTTGTCGCGCCGGGTGAAGGACGATCCACGCGGCTATCTCGCGGTGGGTTCGGCCGACGATATTCTGGTACGGATCCGCGAATTCATTGCCGCCGGGGTGCATAAATTCATCCTGCGCCCCATTGCCGCCGACACAGAGGACGTCCTCACCCAGACGAAATTGCTGATTGATGAAGTCATCCCTCAGGTCGAGGCGATGAACCACACAAGCGATGCAGCCTGAGGGGGTGTGAAATGGGACAATTTGCTGTCGGGCAACCGCTGCGCCGCAAGGAAGATGACCGCTTCATCACCGGGCAGGGCCGCTATGGGGATGATGTCAATCTGCCGGGGCAAAGCTATGCCTGTTTTGTGCGCGCGCCCTACGCCCATGCCGATATCCTGTCGATCGATAGTGAGGAGGCGCGCGCCGCGCCCGGCGTCATCGCGGTGCTGACGGGGGAGGATCTTGCCGCCGCCGGGCTTGGCGGCATGCCTTGTATCGCGCGGCTGCCCGGGCGCGACGGCAAGTCTGCCATCCTGCCGCACCGCGCGGCCCTGCCACAAAGCCGGGTCCGGCATACGGGCGAACCGGTCGCCATCGTGATCGCCGAAAGCGCCGCGCAGGCGCGCGACGGGGCGGAGCTTGTGGCCGTCGATTACGCGGAATTGCCACTTGTCGCCGATACGGCGCAGGCAATGGCCGAGGGCGCGGCACAAATCTGGCCCGAAGCACCTCGCAATCTCTGCCTTGACTGGGAAACAGGCGATGCGCGTGCGACTGATGCGGCCTTTGCCAACGCCGACCATGTCTGCCGTTTACGGCTTGTGAACAACCGGCTGATCGCCAATCCGATGGAACCGCGCATGGCCATCGGCGAATATGACCCGGCCACCGAACGTTATACGGTACATACCGCAACCCAGGGCGTATTCCGCTGGCGCGGGCTGGTAGCGGAACCGATTTTCCACCTGCCGCCCGAACGGATGCGGGTTCGCACCTATGATGTGGGGGGCAGCTTCGGGATGAAGGCGTTCGTCTATCCCGAGCAGATCGCCTGCGCCTGGGCGGCCAAGCAGGTCAGGCGTCCCGTGAAATGGACGGGCGAGCGGGCCGAATGCTTCCTCACCGACAATCAAGGGCGCGACCATCTGACCGATGCGGAAATGGCGCTCGACAAATCCGGCAAAATCCTTGCTGTACGCTGCCATATCACAGCCAATATCGGCGCTTATGCATCGGTCATGGGCCCGGGCGTGCCAACGGTCGCCGCCGGCGGTTTGCAGGTCGGCGTCTATGCGGTGCCGGCACTGTATGTCAATGTGCAGGCGGTTTTCACCAATACCGCGCCCGTCGATGCCTATCGCGGCGCGGGCCGGCCTGAAGCCGCCTATGTGATCGAGCGGCTGATCGACCACGCCGCGCGCGAACTGGAGATAGCACCCGATGCATTGCGGGCGCGTAATTTCATCCCGCCCGAGGCCATGCCCTATCAAAGCGCGGGCGGGTTTACCTATGACAGCGGCAATTTCAACCTTGTGATGGAAAAGGCGAAACAACTTGCCGACTGGGACGGGTTTGCCGACAGGCGCAAGGCAAGACATGCCACAGGAAAACTGAGCGGTATCGGCATGGCCTATTATGTGGAGAAAGCCGGCGGCCCGCCGCAGGAAACAGCCCGCATCACCGCGCAGCCCGATGGCACAACCCTTGTCTATATGGGCAACCAGTCAAATGGCATGGGACATGAGACCGTCTATGCGCAGGTCGCCGCCGATGCGCTGGGTATTCCTTTCGATACAATCACCGTCACGAGCGGCGATTCGGATATATTGTCCGATGGCGGATTAAGCGGTGGTTCTGGATCTGGCCTGATGGGCAGCGGCGCGGTGGATCTTGCCGGGCTCGCGCTATTGGAAAAGGCACGCGGCTATGCGGCAGACATGATGGAAGCCGCAGCCCAGGATATCGATTATCGTGACGGCGTCTTTACCGTCACGGGCACTGACCGGCAGATCACATTGTGGGAGGTTGCGCGCCATGCCGACCCCCGACACGGCCTGTCTGGGGACGGACAATATCAGAACACACCCAATCAGTTTCCCAATGGCTGCCATATTTGCGAGGTGGAAATCGACCCTGAAACCGGGACCATCACGATTTTACGCCACACGATCGTCGATGATTTCGGCACGGTGCTGAACCCCATGATCGTGGCCGGTCAGGTGCATGGCGGAACCGCGCAGGGGCTTGGTCAGGCGCTGGGAGAGCAGGCGGTCTATGACCCTGAAAGCGGCCAGCTTGTCACCGGTTCCTTCATGGATTACTGGATACCACGCGCCGCCGATCTGCCTGATTTCACCGTCGCGACGGAAGATATTCCTTGCACGACCAACGCATTCGGCGTCAAAGGCTGCGGCGAGGCAGGGGCCACCGGTGCGCCGCCCGCGCTTGTCAATGCGGTACTCGACGCGGTGGCCGAACGCGGCATCACGCATCTCGATATGCCGCTCACCCCTTTTTACATGTGGCGTATACTGAACGATGCGGCGAACAAGCGGTCTGTTGTAATGTGATTACCGACGCAGCCTGATTACCGATGTAATCTGATTACTTGCCGGTAAATCGCGGCGCACGCTTGGCAAGGAAGGCCGCAATCCCCTCGCGCCCGTCTTCGGTGCCCGCCATGGCGGCAATACCGCGCGCCTCAAGCTCCATCTGGGTTTCAGGGCCATTGCCATAACTATCGATGAGCAGCCGCTTGACCACCCCATGCGCCCGGGTCGGCCCATCGGCCAATTTTTGCGCCAGTGTGGTGGCGGCAGGCAGCAATTGTTCGTCAGGCACGATCTCGGTGACAAGCCCCCAGTCAAGCGCCGCCGCGGCATCGAGCCGGCGGTTTGTCAGCATCAGCTCCTGCGTGCGCCGAAGCCCGATCAGCCGCGGCAGGAAATAGCTTGAACTGCCGTCAGGCGACAGGCCCGCGGCGGTGTAAGCCATGGTGAAATTAGCGGAAGCGGCCGCCAGCACCAGATCCCCGGACACTGCAAGGCTGAACCCCGCCCCGGCAGCGGTGCCATTGACCGCAACGATCAGCGGCGCATTCATCCGCATGAAACGCGAGGTCGCCGCATGCAGATAGGCGGTCAGTTCCTTAAGCCGGGCTGGCAGCGTATCGCCGAACCCGGCGAAAGCCTTGAGATCGCCGCCGGCGCAGAACATCTTGCCCGCGCCAGTCAGAATAACCGCGCGAATGCCGGGCGTTTCATCGCAATGGATCGCCGCCTGCATCAACCCATGCCCCATCTCCAGATCGACACCGTTCGCCGCATCCGGACGATTGAGGGTGATGGTGGCGACATTGCCACTCATCTCAAAGGCAATTGTCTTATTGTCTTTCAATATGTCGGGCATCGGCTCACTCATGACGCACATTCGCAATTGAGGGCTTCTTCTTCCTCGTCATCCCGGTCACCCGATCCACCCAAATTCTCTTCTACGACAATCCGCAGATAACGGTCCTCGTCTGTGGGGGTTACGACCGATAACGGGTCGGTGACGATCTCCCCGCCACCGAGCGCCTCTTCTTCCTCGTCAAGCGGATCGCTGGCGCCGAATATCTCTTCGTTATTTTCTTCCTGCGTCAGATCATCGATCTGACTACTGACGACATCGACGCTGTCCTGCTGCACCTGATCATCCAGATTGCCCGTTTCGGGCTGCTGACCAACCACCGCATCGCTGAAGGTAAAACTGCTGCCAAGCGCGCTGCCGACGAACTGAATTAGCGCGATCGCCTGCGCCCCGCTCAACCCGCCAATCGTTCCTTGCAAATTACCGCCCGATGCATCGACGGACAGGCTGTCGGCGGAGATTTGCAGCGGGCTGTCAGGCGTACCGATTGAACCTGAAACGACAAGATTCACAGAACCGCCACTCACCGCACCAACCAGGTTCGTCGTGTTCAGGCTAACCGGCCCGGATACATTCAGCGCAAAGAAATTACTGGTGCCTGTCCCCGCAACCTGGGAAAAAGCAGTGCTTGCAAACGAGCCGGAGAAGGACACATTCTGTGCCGACTGAATGGTGACCGGCCCCAATGCGCTCCCCGCGCCCACATTGCCGGCAATGAGGATGTCGCCCGCACCGGTATTCAGGACAAACCCGGGACTGGCCGAACTACCCGGCTCGATCCCGCCACTCAGCGCCAGCGCGCCGCCCCCCGTTACGATATCGGTGGTTGAATTCAGCACAAGCGGGCCGTTAACCGCAAAAATGCCGCCGCCAGTTGCATAACTGCTATTGAAATTCACCGCGCCGGTGAAGGATTGCGGCCCCTGCGTTGTCACATCGTGCAAGGTGATGGCCGTACCTGTGATCGTCAATCCGGTCAGCGCTGTCGTCGCCCCGGCATCGCCGAGACTTACCGCGCCTGTCCCTGCGTTAATCACCAATGATTGCGCCCCATCCACGGGGCCCAGCGTCACCGCCCCATTGCCGCTCGTGATGCTGCTATCGGACAGCAAGGTCGTCGCGCCGCTCACCGTGAAGGCCCCGCCGCCGGTCACATAATCGCTCGCGAAGCTCACAGCCCCCGTATAGGTCT